>NZ_JBIUSD010000013.1:213338-232369 GCF_044741185.1 Streptomyces sp. NPDC088197 | reverse complement strand
CTCCGTGCGGTGCAGTCCTAGACAGCTCCACCACACCGGAGGTCTTCGCCATGATCAAGCACCGGGACATGTCAACAACGCTCGTGATCAATACACCTAGGCCATGCCCGCGACAGCGGCGGGCCCGTCCCGGGCGGCGTATCACGGAGTGGAACCGCGGAACGTCCCCCATGCCCGGGTCTCTACACTTGGCAGGGTGATCTCCCGAATCGATCTGCGCGGTGCCGCCTTCCCCGAGGGCGGGATCGACCGCGACCTGCTGCCCCGAGCCGAGTTCGACGTGGAGGCGGCGCTGAACACCGTGCGGCCGATCTGCGAGGACGTGCGCCATCGCGGCACGGCGGCGGTCATCGAGTACGGAGAGCGGTTCGACGGCGTCAGGGTCGACCGGCTGCGGGTGCCCGTGCGGGCGCTGAGCGACGCGCTGGCCGCGCTCGACCCGGCCGTGCGCGCCGCGCTGGAGGAGTCGATCCGCCGCGCCCGCCTGGTCCACCGCGAACAGCGCCGCCAGGACGTCACCACACGGGTCGTGCCCGGCGGGACCGTCACCGAGAAGTGGCTGCCCGTCCAGCGCGTGGGCCTCTACGTGCCCGGCGGCCTCGCCGTCTACCCGTCGTCCGTCGTGATGAACGTCGTGCCCGCGCAGGAGGCCGGGGTCGAGGGCATCGCGGTGGCCTCCCCGCCGCAGAAGGACTTCGGCGGCTCCCCGCACCCCACCATCCTCGCCGCCTGCGCCCTGCTCGGCGTGACCGAGGTGTACGCCACCGGCGGCGCGCAGGCCGTCGCGATGTTCGCGTACGGCACCGACGAGTGCCGCCCGGTCAACCTCGTCACCGGCCCCGGCAACATCTACGTGGCCGCCGCCAAGCGCCTGCTCAAGGGCCGGATCGGCATCGACGCCGAGGCCGGGCCCACCGAGATCGCGATCCTCGCCGACGCCGCCGCCGACCCCGGCTACGTCGCCGCCGACCTGATCAGCCAGGCCGAGCACGACCCGCTCGCCGCCGCCGTCCTGGTCACCACCTCGCCCGAGCTGGCCGACGCGGTCGACAAGGAGCTGGAGGCCCAGGTCGAGGCCACCCGGCACACCCAGCGGATCACCGCCTCGCTCACCGGCCGCCAGTCGGCGACCGTGCTGGTCGACACCCTCGACCAGGGCCTGGAGGTGGTGGACGCCTACGCCGCCGAGCACCTGGAGATCCAGACCGAGGACGCCGCCGTCGTCGCGGCCCGCGTGCGCAACGCGGGCGCGATCTTCGTCGGCCCGCACGCCCCCGTCTCGCTCGGCGACTACTGCGCGGGCTCCAACCACGTCCTGCCCACCGGCGGCTGCGCCTGCCACTCCTCGGGCCTGTCCGTGCAGTCCTTCCTGCGCGGCATCCACGTCGTGGACTACACGCGCGACGCGCTCGCCGAGGTCGCCCACCACGTGGTGACGCTCGCCGAGGCCGAGGACCTGCCCGCGCACGGCGCCGCGGTCAAGGCCCGCTTCGGATGGGACCTCCCGTGACCGGCATCGACGACCTGCCCATCCGCGACGAACTGCGCGGCCAGTCCCCGTACGGCGCGCCCCAGCTCGACGTGCCGGTGCGGCTGAACACCAACGAGAACCCGTATCCGCTGCCCGACGCGCTGGTCGCCCGGATCGCCGAGCGCGTCACCGAGGCCGCCCGGCAGCTCAACCGCTACCCGGACCGGGACGCCGTCGAGCTGCGCACCGAGCTGGCCGCGTATCTGTCCAGGACCGCGGGCCACCGCGTGGGCAGCGACCAGGTGTGGGCGGCCAACGGCTCCAACGAGGTCATCCAGCAGCTCCTCCAGACCTTCGGCGGCCCCGGCAGGACCGCGATCGGCTTCGAGCCGTCGTACTCGATGCACGCGCTGATCTCGCGCGGCACCGGCACCGGCTGGATCTCCGGGCCGCGCGACGCGGAGTTCCGGATCGACGTGGACGCGGCGGTCCGCGAGATCCACCGCCGCCGCCCCGACGTGGTGTTCGTCTGCTCGCCCAACAATCCGACCGGTACGGCCGTGGACGCCGCGACCGTACTGGCGCTGTACGAGGCCGCGCAGGCTGCCAAGCCGTCGATGGTGGTGGTGGACGAGGCGTACGGCGAGTTCTCGCACCGCCCGTCGCTGCTGCCGCTGATCGAGGGCCGCCCGCACCTGGTGCTGACCCGCACCATGTCCAAGGCGTTCGGCGCCGCCGGGCTCCGGCTCGGCTATCTGGCGGCCGACCCCGCCGTGGTGGACGCGGTGCAGCTCGTCCGGCTGCCGTACCACCTGTCCTCGGTCACCCAGGCGACCGCGCTGGCCGCCCTGGAGCACACCGACACACTGCTCGGCTACGTCCAGCAGCTCAAGGACGAACGGGACCGGCTCGTCGCCGAGTTGACGGCGATCGGCTGCGCGGTCACCGAGTCCGACGCCAACTTCGTGCAGTTCGGCCGCTTCGCCGACAGCCACGCCGCCTGGCAGGCGATCCTCGACCACGGCGTCCTCGTCCGGGACAACGGCGTCCCCGGCTGGCTGCGGGTCTCCGCGGGCACCCCGGCGGAGAACGACGCGTTCCTCGACGCCGTCAGGACCGTGGTCAAGGAACACAGCGACCAGCAGCACATCAGGCACCACCGTACGGAGGAGTCCGCATGACCCGCGTGGGCCGCGTGGAGCGCAGCACCAAGGAGACGTCCGTCGTCGTCGAGATCGACCTGGACGGTACGGGACAGGTGGCCGTCTCCACCGGTGTGGGCTTCTACGACCACATGCTCGACCAGCTCGGCAGGCACGGCCTGTTCGACCTGTCGGTGAAGACCGAGGGCGACCTGCACATCGACACGCACCACACGATCGAGGACACCGCGCTCGCGCTCGGTGCCGCGTTCAAGCAGGCGCTCGGCGACAAGGTCGGCATCTACCGCTTCGGCAACTGCACGGTCCCGCTGGACGAATCCCTCGCCCAGGTGACCGTCGACCTGTCGGGCCGCCCCTACCTGGTGCACACCGAGCCGGAGAACATGGCGCCGATGATCGGCTCCTACGACACCACGATGACCCGGCACATCCTGGAGTCCTTCGTCGCCCAGGCGCAGATCGCGCTGCACGTCCACGTGCCGTACGGGCGCAACGCGCACCACATCGTGGAGTGCCAGTTCAAGGCGCTCGCCCGGGCGCTGCGCTACGCCAGCGAGCGCGACCCGCGCGCCGCCGGAATCCTGCCGTCGACCAAGGGCGCGCTATGAACACGTACTCGACCCTCTTCATCCTGCTCGGGCTCTTCCTCGCCGGAGGCGTCTACTCCTTCTGGCAGCAGAAGCAGTCCAAGAGCATGATCGCGGTCCTGGCCATCGGCTCCGTGATGGCGCTGGCGGCCGGGCTGCTCCAGCTCTAGCGGGAGGAGCCGACATGACTGGACTGAGGCACAAGAGCGTGGTCGTCCTCGACTACGGCTTCGGCAACGTCCGTTCGGCCGAGCGGGCGCTCGCGCGCGCCGGGGCCGAGGTGGAGATCACCGCCGACTTCGACCGGGCGATGAACGCCGACGGGCTGCTGGTGCCCGGCGTCGGCGCCTTCGCCGCCTGCATGGCGGGCCTGAAGGGCGTACGCGGCGACTGGATCGTCGGCCGCAGGCTGGCCGGCGGACGGCCGGTCATGGGCATCTGCGTCGGCATGCAGATCCTCTTCGCCCGCGGCATCGAGCACGGCGTGGAGACCGAAGGGCTCGACGAGTGGCCCGGCACGGTCGAGCCGCTGAAGGCGCCCGTCGTCCCGCACATGGGCTGGAACACCGTACGGCCGCCCGCCGACTCACGGCAGTTCGCGGGCCTGGACACCGACGCCCGCTTCTACTTCGTGCACTCCTACGCGGTGCGCGAGTGGGAATTCGACACGCACAACGCGGCGATCCGCGCGCCGAAGGTCACCTGGGCCACGCACGGCGAGCCGTTCGTGGCCGCGGTGGAGAACGGCGCGCTGTGGGCCACCCAGTTCCACCCGGAGAAATCCGGCGACGCGGGCGCCCAGTTGCTCACCAACTGGCTGGACACTCTCTAACGCGGTCTCACGCGTCAACCGCTCGACCCGTTAGACCCTCTCACTCGCCGCCCGGCCCCCTTCCACCGTCCGCTTTCACCTCCTCCCTTCTACGACGTAGGACGCACCCGATGAACAGGCTCGAACTCCTCCCCGCCGTCGACGTCCGGGACGGCCAGGCCGTACGCCTCGTGCACGGCGAGTCCGGATCCGAGACGTCCTACGGCGACCCGCACGCCGCCGCGCTGGCATGGCAGGCGGCGGGCGCGGAGTGGCTGCACCTGGTGGACCTCGACGCGGCCTTCGGCACCGGCGACAACCGGGCGCAGATCGCCGAGGTGGCCCGTTCGATGGACATCAAGGTCGAGCTGTCCGGCGGCATCCGCGACGACGACACGCTCGCCGCCGCGCTGGCCACCGGCTGCACCCGCGTCAACCTCGGCACGGCCGCGCTGGAGACCCCGGAGTGGGTCGCCAAGGTCATCGCCGAGCACGGCGACCGGATCGCGGTCGGCCTCGACGTGCGCGGCACCACGCTGCGCGGCCGGGGCTGGACCCGCGACGGCGGCGACCTCTACGAGACGCTGGCCCGGCTGGACTCCGAGGGCTGCGCGCGGTACGTCGTCACCGACATCGCCAAGGACGGTACGCTCCAGGGCCCCAACCTGGAACTGCTCGCCGGGGTCTGCGCCGCCACCGACCGGCCGGTCGTCGCGTCCGGCGGCGTCTCGTCCCTCGACGACCTGCGCGCCATCGCGACTCTCGTGCCGCGGGGTGTCGAAGGCGCGATTGTCGGAAAGGCGCTCTACGCCAAGGCGTTCACCTTGGAAGAAGCCCTGGAGGCGGTATCACGATGACGGAGACCCCCGCAGTACGGCGCGACCAGTCCGAAAGCCCGCTGGAGGAGACCATCGGTTTCGCCCGCGCCGTCGCGGCGGGGGACCTGGTCCTGGTGTCCGGCACGATGCCCCTCGTCGACGGCGAGGTGCGCGGCGAGGGCAGCCCGTACGAACAGGCCCTGCTCGCCTTCGGGAACGCGCTGGCGGCGATCGAGCCCTTCGGCCTCGGGCCCGACAGCGTGATCCGCACCCGCATGTACATGAGCCACGCCAGGGACGCCGACGACGTCGGGCGCGCCCACCGGGAGCTGTTCGGGGCCGTGCGGCCCGCCGCCACCATGGTCGTGGTGGCCGGTTTCATGGACTCCCGCGTCCTGGTCGAGGTGGAGATCGAAGCCTACCGAGGAGCCGGCAGATGACCCTCGCGGTCCGTGTCATCCCCTGCCTCGACGTGGACAACGGCCGCGTCGTGAAGGGCGTCAACTTCCGGAATCTGCGGGACGCGGGCGACCCGGTGGAGATGGCCAAGCTCTACGACGCCGAGGGCGCCGACGAGTTGACCTTCCTGGACATCACCGCCTCCTCCGGCGACCGGGAGACCACGTACGACGTCGTCCGCCGTACGGCCGAGCAGGTCTTCATCCCGCTCACCGTGGGCGGCGGTGTGCGGACGGTCACGGACGTGGACCTGCTGCTGCGCGCGGGCGCCGACAAGGTGGGCGTCAACACGGCGGCCATCGCCAGGCCCGAGCTGATCCGGGAGATCGCCGAGCGGTTCGGCCGGCAGGTGCTGGTGCTGTCGGTGGACGCGCGGCGCACCCCCTCGGGTTCCTTCGAGGTCACCACGCACGGCGGGCGGCGCGGCACCGGCATCGACGCGGTGGAGTGGGCGCAGCGCGCGGCCGAGCTGGGCGCGGGCGAGATCCTGCTCAACTCGATGGACGCGGACGGCACCAAGGACGGCTACGACACGGAGATGATCGCGGCCGTCCGCAAGCTGGTGACGGTCCCGGTGATCGCCTCCGGCGGCGCGGGCCGCCTCGCCGACTTCGCGCCCGCGGTGGCGGCGGGCGCCGACGCCGTACTGGCCGCGTCCGTCTTCCACTTCGGCGACCTGCGGATCGGCGAGGTCAAGACGGCGCTGCGGGAGGCCGGGCACCCGGTGCGCTGAGCACGGGGTTTCCGTCGGCCGCCGCCCTCCATGTGCGGCGGCTCCGCTTTTCGGCGACTCAGTCCTGGCGGCGGGTGCAGACCAGCGCCGCGAGGTCCGGCGCGAGCGGTATCTCCACCGAGCGCAGCGCCGGGTGCTCCAGCCAGTGCAGCCTGGCCGGATCGGGGCTGCCCTCGTGCAGCGGCGGCCATCTGTCGGCGGGCGTGAAGTCGTCCACGACGAGGACGCCGCCGGGCCGCAGCAGCTCCACGGGATCGGCCGCCTCGTCCCCCTTCCCCTGGCCGCCGCCGTCCAGGACCAGCAGGTCGAAGGGGCCGTGCGCGGCGATGTCCTTCCAGTCGCCGCATTCGACGGTGACCTGCGGCGCGAGGTCCGAGAACAGCCAGGCGGCCGTTTCCGCGCGCCCCGGATCGCGCTCGATGCTCACCGCGGTGGCGTCGTCCCGCATGCCCGTGACCAGCCAGCCGAGCCCCACTCCGAGTCCGGTACCGGTCTCGCCGATACGGGTGGCGCCCGCGGCGAGCGCGCGCAGCAGGCGGCCCTGCTCGGGGCGGCAGGAGTAGGGGAAGCCGAGCTGCTGTGCGGTGCGGGCGGCGCGTTCGACCAGCGGGGGCAGGTCGCCGGGGCCGCGGAGGTGCGCGCGGGTGCCGTCGAGTGACATGCCCGACATCCTGCCGGGGGCGCCCGGTCCACGGCCGGTGAACAGATGAGAAAGAGAAGTTGCGCAAATTAGATTGCGCAACTTTTCTTTCCTATCTAGGCTGGTGGTCGTGCCAGAAAAAGACGACGCCCTCCGGCCCCAGGCCCAGCGCATCACCGACCTCGACGCGCTGAAGGTCTTCACCCACCCGTTGCGCATCCAGCTCTACCGCCACCTGGTCACCTCGGGTGCCGCCACCGCCTCCCACCTGGCCGACCAGGTGGACGAGGCGGTGTCCCTGGTCAGCTACCACCTGCGCAAGCTCGCCGCCCACGGCTTCATCGTCGAGGCCCCCGAGAAGAGCACCGACGGCCGCGAGCGCTGGTGGAAGGTCTCCGCCGAGCGCGGCTTCTCCTTCCGCAGCGGGGACTTCACGGACCGGCCCGAGGGCGCAGCCGTCGTCAACGAGGTCACCAGGCAGCTCCTGGCCAGCCGCTACGAGCGGTACGAGCGCTACCTGGCCCAGCAGGCCGCCTGGGCGGGGGAGTGGACCGACGCCTCCTTCAGCTCCGAGTACATGCCGCGGCTCAGCGCCGCCGAACTCCACGAGATGGACGAGGAGATCACCGCGCTCATGCGCCGCTGGATCGACCGCGGCAAGGCGGCGGTCGAGGCGGGCGACACCGAGGGCCGGGAGCTGGTGGCCGTGCAGATGTACGGATTCCCGTTCCGGGAGTGACCGCGGAAGGCCCCTCAGACCGCGCCCGACCCGACGTCGAGACCAGAGGAGGGCCGCCACCATGACGGCGACCGCGATACCCGCAACACCGCACGGCAGGCCCGCGCACAAGGACGGGAACGTGCTGCGCTGGCTGATCGCGTACACCGCGTCCATGCTCGGCGACTGCGTCTACTTCCTCGCCCTCGGCTTCGCCGCCGCCAAGGTGGCGCCGCCGACGCAGGTGGGCCTGGTGATGGCGGTCGGCGCGGTGCCGCGCGCGGTGCTGATGCTCGGCGGGGGAGTGATCGCCGACCGGTTCGGGCCGCGCAAGGTGGTGATCGGGAGCGACGCGGTGCGCTGCGCGCTGATCCTCGGCGCCGCGGCGACGCTGGCGCTCTCCTCGCCCGGGCTGTGGCTGCTGGTCGTCGTCTCGCTGCTCTTCGGCGTCGTGGACGCGCTGTTCATGCCGGCCGTCGGCGCGCTGCCGCCGCGGATCGTCGCCGCCGACCAGCTCACCCGCTTGCAGGGCATGCGGTCCCTCACCATCCGCTTCGGCACCATCGTCGGACCGCCGGTCGGCGGCCTCGCGATGGGGCTCGGCGGCGCCACGGCCGCCTTCGCCCTGGCGGGCGCGCTCTTCGCGGTCTCCGTACCGCTGCTGATCGCCACCCGCATGAGCCCGCTGCCCGAGGCGCCCGCCGGGAGCGACGGGCCCGAGGAGGGCGCGAGCGCCTGGCGGGATCTGCTCGACGGACTGCGGTACGTCCGCCGCCACCGGCTCGTCGGCCCGCTGGTCCTGTCCGCCGCCATCTGCGAACTGGGCCTGGTCGGCCCGTTGAACGTCGGCATGATCCTGCTCGCCCAGCACCGCGGCTGGGGCTCGTCCGGCTACGGCTGGATCATCGCGGGCTTCGGCGCGGGCGCCGGGTGCGGCGCGCTGCTGCTGACCGTACGGGGCCGTCTGCCGCGGGCCGGGGCCGTCCAGATCGGCGCCCTGTTCGCGGGCGCCGCGGGCGTCGGCCTGATCGGCGTGGCGCCCTCGCCGGCCCTCGCGGTCGCCGTCGCCGCGCTGAGCGGCCTGTTCTGCGGCATCTGCGGCAGCCTCGCGTACGCCCTCATCCAGTCGGCGGCCGACCCCGGCTACCTCGGCCGCGTCACCTCGGTGATGAGCCTCAGCAGCTTCGGCCTCGCCCCCCTGGCCTACCCCCTCTTCGGCGCCGCCGTCGCCGCCTGGGGCCCGGCCCCCGTCTTCCTCACCAGCGCCGTCCTCACCATGACCGGAGGCGTCGTCGGCCTCGGCACCCCCGCGATCCGCACCGCGGAACTTCCCCGCGGGAAGCCGGCGCCGCGCCCGGCGGCGGACGTGACGGCTGCCGCCGAGCCGGTGACCGCGGGCCGGGACTGACGCCGAGAAAATGCTGTGACGTGCGCGGGGGCCTCCTGTTAGCTTCGCGCTCATGGACCCGCTCGGTGATGCAGAGATTCGCGGCTCGTTCGTCAATTGCTCCAAGGGGGAGGCGAAGCGGATCAGCCTGCCCAGGGATCTGGGCGACCTGCCGTGGAGCGACCTGGACTTCCTCGGCTGGCGCGACCCCGGCGCCCGCGACCGCGCCTATCTGGTGCGGCCCGGCGACGAACCCGTGGGCATCGTCCTGCGGATCGCCCCCGGCGCCCGGCGCAATCTGATGCGCAGCAGCCTCTGCTCCCTCTGCCTCACCGGCCACTCCGGCGGCGGCGTCGACCTCCTGGCGGCCCCGCTCGCGGGCGCCGCCGGCCGCCAGGGCAACACCGTCGCCCTCTACATGTGCGCCGACCTCGCCTGTTCCCTCTACGTCCGCGGCAAGAAGAGCTCCGTCCTGGTCAAGCGGCTCGAGGAGACCCTCACCCTCGACGAACAGATCGCCCGCACCCTCCGCAATCTCGACGGCTTCCTCGCCAAGGTCGTCGCCTAGCCGGACGAACGGCGGTGCGCCGGAGAAGCCGGGTCACGCGGTCGGCGTGAGGACGAGCCGGCGGCCCGGCTCGACGGGAGCCGTCCAGGCGCGCTCGACCTCGCAGAGGGATACGGCGTCGGCCGCGACGGAGAAGACTCCGGCCGTGAGCCGAGCGACCAGCGAAGGAAGTTCGGCGACGATGCCCGCGGCGGTGACGGAGCCCTGGCCGCTGCCCATGACGCGGAGGTTGGCGGCGTGCAGGACGAAGGACGGCAGGGTGATGTCGGGTCCGGCCGTGGAGCCGATCTGGATCCAGTCGAGGGTGGCGGCACGGTCGGTGCGGCGGGTGAGCAGCGCGGGGAGGGCCCGCTCGGTCGGCGCGCCCCAGGTGTAGTCGATCACGACGTCCACGTCCGCCGCGGCCTCGCCGAGCCGGTCGGCGGCCTCCTCGGGGTCGCCCGCGAGGCAGACCACGTCGGTGGCGCCGAGGCCGCCGAGCAGGGCGAGCCGGTCGGCGTCCCGCCCGGCGGCCACGACTCGCTCGGCGCCGAGGTGCCGGGCGATCTGGACGGCCATCTGCCCGGCGTTCCCCGTCGCGCCGAGCACCAGCACGCTCTGGCCCGCACGGAAGGAGATCCGGCGGCGCAGCGCGACCCACGAGGACAGGGCGGGGTTCATCGCCGCCGCGACGACCACCGGGTCGGCGTCCGCGGGCAGCGGTACGGCGCGCCGCGGGTCGACCAGCGCCCGCTCGGCCATGGTGCCGGGCACGTCGTCGTCGACCACGAAGTACACCGCGCTGCCGTCGGCCAGCCGCCCGACGCCGCCCCCGCCGCACCGTCCGCCGGAGCGCACGACGAACCGCCCGCGCACGCGGCTGACCTGGGAATCGTCGACGCTCTGGCGCAGCTCTCGTTCCTCGTGCAGAACGCGCTGGGGAAGGTCGCGGCCGAGTTGGGCCTGTCGGTCATCCAGCTGCGCCTGCTGGGCGTGCTCGGGGACCGGGAGCCGGGCATGCGGGAACTCGCCCGCCATCTGGAGCTGGACAAATCCAGCATCACCGGCCTGGTCGACCGGGCCGAGCGCCGCGGTCTGGTCCGCCGCACCCCCGCGCCGCACGACGGCCGCGCCGTGCAGGTGTCACTGACCGACGAGGGGCGGGCGGCGGCCCGTGCGCTGGAGGCCGACGCCGACCGGCGGATCCGGGCGCTCGCGGCCGGCCTCACCGACGAGCAGCGCGCCGCCCTGTCCGTGCTGGCGAGCGCTGTGGTGTCCGGCAACAGCGCGCTGTGAGAAGCCCAGGGTTGACGGGGCCGAGGGGCTGTCGCCCGCCGGGGCGGCGGACGTGCTGCCGCCTACCGCGTCACAGTCCGAGCTTCGCCGCGTACAGCCGTGCCACCGCGTCCTTGTCGCCGTCCACCTCGACCTCGGCGGCGTCCTGGCGGCCGAAGACGAAGATCGTCAGCTCGGACGGCTCACCGGTCACGGTCACCACGGGAGAGCCCTTGCGGGCGACGGCGGTCTGGCCGTTCGGACGGCGCAGCACCAGGCCGACCGGGGAGCGGCGGCCCGCGAGCCGGGCGGCACGCTCCAGCCGCGCCCACAGCGTGTCGGCGAAGACGGGGTCGATGGCACGCGGCGTCCAGTCGGGCGTGGCACGCCTGACGTCCTCGGCGTGGACGTAGAACTCGACGGTGTTGGAAGCCTCGTCCACCTGCTTGATGGTGAAGGGCGACATCCGCGGCGGCCCGGTCCTGATGAGCTGGATCAGCTCTTCGTACGGCTTTCGCGCGTACTCCTTGCGGACCCGTTCCGCACGGTCCTTGAGCTGCGGGATGACCAGCCCCGCCGCCGCGTCACCGCGCCGTTCGCGTACCACGACGTGCGCGGCCAGGTCGCGGGTGGACCAGCCCTCGCACAGCGTCGGGCCGTCGGGTCCTGACTGCTCCAGCAGATCGGCGAGGAGCAGACGTTCGCGCTGGGCATGTGTCGACATGACCCCAGATTAACGGCCCCTTGGCCGATACGTCCGCTCCCCGCCCCTGCCGCCCCCGTGAGGCGTCAGCCCAGCGGAGCGTAGAGCTTCTTGCTGTTGGTGCCGTTGTTGAGCGTGAGCGAGCAGGTCACCGTCTTGCGGCCCTGGAGCTCGTAGGTGGTCAGCTTCGGGAAGAGCGCGTACGGGTAGTACAGCCGCCCGTCCGCGGGAAGGTGCTTCTTGGCGTCGGCCGTGCACAGCTCCAGCGCCTTCGACTGGATCTCCGAGTCGGTGCTGAAGGTGCCGGACAGCGTCTCGTTGGCGACGACCTGGCCGTCGTGCGCGGAGCTGCACGACTTGGTGGTCACCGTGTCGACGGTCGGCGTGAGGGTCGGCGCGTCGAAGCACTTGCCCGGCGAGAGCACCACGTACGGCACGACCTTCTCGGTCGGGGTGATGCTCGGGAAGTCGGTGAACGGGTCGTCGGTCGGGGTGTCGAACGTCGGGGTGTCCGACGGCAGCGTGAAGCTGGGCGTCGGCTCCGTGAAGGACGGCATGGACGGCAGTCCTGACGGCAGACCGCTGATCGACGGCGTCGGCTTCGCGTCGTTCTTGCTGTCGCTGCCGCCGGAGACGGCGACCGCGGTGCCGATACCGCCGATCACCACGACCGCGGCTATCGCGATCAGCACATTGCGCTTGGTGTTGTTCGGCGGCGGCGGGGGCGGCGGGTAGCCGCCGGGGCCCTGCGGGTAGCCGTAGCCACCGGGCGGGGCGGGCGGTCCGGGCGGGCCCGGCTGGCCGTAGCCGCCCTGCTGACCGTAGCCCTGCTGGCCGTAAGGACCCGGCGCGGCCTGCGTCGGCTCCTGCGGATAACCGTAGTTCTGACCGCCGCCTTGTTGCGGATAGCCATAGCCGCCGTCAGCGGGCGGCGGGGGAGGAGGGGGGCCGAAGCCCTGCGGTGGCCCGAAACCGCCTCCTTGATCCGGAGGCGGCGGCGGTCCTTCTTGCGGCGGTGGTGGAAAACCCATGCAGGCAGGATGCCCCATACGGGTGACATGAGCGAGCGACAACCGGATGGTGGTCAACTCACTTGCCCTCTTTGCCGGTTATTGACCCTTTTCGAGTTCTTGATATTCGGCGGCAGAATGGTCACCATGCCCGCCACCGCACTCGACCCAGCAGTCGCCGCCCGCCTCAAGCGCACGGCCGACGGACTCGTACCCGCCATCGCCCAGCAATACGACACCGGTGAAGTGCTGATGCTGGGGTGGATGGACGACGAGGCCCTGCACCGCACCCTCACCACCGGCCGCTGCACCTACTGGAGCCGCAGCCGCCAGGAGTACTGGGTCAAGGGCGACACCTCGGGCCACGTCCAGCACGTCAAGTCCGTCGCGCTGGACTGCGACGGCGACACCCTGCTGGTGAAGGTCGACCAGGTCGGCGCCGCCTGCCACACCGGCGACCGCACGTGCTTCGACGCCGACGTGCTGCCGCTCGGCCAGCCGGTCCGCCCTTCGCCGTACCGGCCGCTCCCGGCGCCCGGCCGTGACCACTAATCTCGGCTCATGGACCTTGAGACCTTCCGCAAGCTGGCGGTCGACCGCCGGGTGATTCCCGTGACGCGCAGGCTGCTCGCCGACGGCGACACTCCGGTCGGGCTGTACCGCAAGCTCGCGGGGGAGCGGACGGGAACGTTCCTGCTGGAGTCGGCGGACGGAGGCACCTCCCAGGCCGAAGGCTCCGGGGGAGACCGTACGTGGTCGCGCTACTCCTTCGTCGGCGTCCGGTCGGCCGCCACGCTCACCGCGCGCGACGGCCAGGCGCACTGGCTCGGCACACCGCCGGTCGGCGTCCCGGTCGACGGCGACCCGCTGGAGGCGCTGCGCGTCACCGTCGACGCCCTGCACACCCCGCGCGACCTGGCGGCGGGGATGCCGCCCTTCACCGGCGGCATGGTCGGCTACCTCGGCTACGACATCGTGCGCCGCCTGGAGCGGATCGGCGAGCGGACCCGCGACGACCTGCGGCTGCCGGAACTGACCATGCTGCTCACCTCCGACCTCGCCGTCCTCGACCACTGGGACGGCACGGTCCTGCTGATCGCCAACGCGATCAACCACAACGACCGCGACACCGGGGTGGACGAGGCCCACGCGGACGCCGTCGCCCGCCTCGACGCCATGCAGGCCGACCTGGCCAAGCCGGTCGAATACGTCCCCGTCGAGCTGCCGCCGTCGGAACTGCCCGAATACACCGCCCTGTGGGGCGGCGCCGCCTATCAGCGCGCGGTCGACGACATCAAGGAACGTATCCGCGCGGGTGAGGCCTTCCAGGTCGTCCCCTCGCAGCGCTTCGAGACCCCGTGCACGGCCAGCGCGCTCGACGTCTACCGGGTCCTGCGGGCCACCAACCCCAGCCCGTACATGTACCTCTTCCGCTTCCCCGGCGGCGAGGGCGGCGACTTCGACGTCGTCGGCTCCAGCCCCGAGGCCCTGGTCAAGGTCGAGGACGGCCGCGCCATGGTCCACCCGATCGCGGGCACCCGCCCGCGCGGCGCCACCCCGCGACAGGACACCGCGCTCGCCGAGGAACTGCTGGCCGACCCCAAGGAACGCGCCGAGCACCTGATGCTGGTCGACCTCGGCCGCAACGACCTGGGCCGCGTCTGCGAACCCGGCAGCGTCGAGGTCGTCGACTTCATGTCCGTCGAGCGCTACTCCCACGTCATGCACATCGTCTCAACCGTCACCGGCCAGGTCGCCGAGGGCCGTACCGCCTTCGACGTGCTCACCGCCTGCTTCCCCGCGGGCACCCTCTCCGGCGCCCCCAAGCCGCGCGCCATGCAGATCATCGAGGAGCTGGAGCCGTCCCGGCGCGGTCTGTACGGCGGCTGCGTCGGCTACCTCGACTTCGCCGGTGACTCCGACACCGCCATCGCCATCCGTACGGCGCTGCTCCGCGACGGCACCGCCTACGTCCAGGCCGGGGCCGGTGTCGTCGCCGACAGCGATCCGGTGGCCGAGGACACCGAGTGCCGCAACAAGGCCGCCGCCGTCCTGCGCGCGGTGGCCACGGCCAACCGCCTGTGACGGTCGCCTTCCGGAGGCGGGCAGCCGGTCTTCGAGAGGCGTGAGCGACGAGCCACGACGCGCGTGCGCGTCGTGGCTCGTCGCGCGGTTCCTCGCGCCCTTGTGGGTGCCGTCAGCCCGCGAAGGCCGCCGTGCCGTTCGGCGTGCCGAGGCCCGTCGGGCCGTCGAAGCCGCTCACGCCGGTGCACAGGTACGAGCCGCCGCACGAGCCGTTCGAGCCGCCGGCCACGTCGTTGAGCGCGTCGGAGTGCGCGTAGGGGAACGAGGCGGGGTAGGACCCGGCCGAGGGCGCCCCCGCGAGGGCGTAGACGGCCGCGATCAGCGGCGACGAGGCGCTGGTGCCGCCGAAGACCTCCCAGCCGGTGTCCGAGCCGTACGTGTCGTGGACGGCGACGCCCGTCGCGGGGTCGGCGACCGCCGAGACGTCGGCGATGGTGCGCTTGCCGCAGTCGGCGTCCGTCTGCCAGGACGGCTTGGCGTCGTAGGAGGAGCAGCCGGAGCCGGTGCCCGTCCAGACGGACTCGGTCCAGCCGCGGCTGGAGGAGTCGCTGGTGAGCGAGGTGCCGCCGACCGCGGTGACGTATTGGGAGGCGGCCGGGTACTCGGCGCCGTAGCCGCTGTCACCGGCGCTGACGGTGATGGCGACACCGGGGTGGTCGAAGTACGAGCTGTCGTACGACGGGTCCGAGGAGGACTCGCCGCCGCCGTAGCTGTTGGAGACGTACTTCGCGCCCAGCGACACCGCGGTGTTGACGGACTCGCCCAGGTTGGTCATCGAGGAGTCGTCGGCCTCGACCAGGAGGATGTGGCAGTCGGGGCAGGCGGCGCTGACCATGTCGAGGTCGAGCGATATCTCCTCGGCCCAGCCCGCGTCGGCGCTCGGCAGCGAGGAGGCGCTGCCGGACTGGCCGACCTTCGAGAAGCAGCCGTTGTCGGTGGTGCAGGCGGGCAGGCCGTACGTGGAGCGGTAAGTGGCCAGATCCGCTTCGGCGTTGGGGTCGTCGTACGCGTCGACGATCGCCACGGTCGCGCCGGACCCGCCGGAGGAGGGCAGGGCGTACGCGCTCTGGAGATCGGCCGGGCCGAGGCCGGAGGGGGCCGCGGCCGGGTTCACCGAACCGGTGGACTTCTTGAGCGTGTTGACGCCCTGGGTGACCTTGAGCGCCTTGCACGCCATCACGTCCGGATGGGTGCTGACGGCGCAGGAGCGCGCGGTGCTGACGCCGTGCGCGGCGGGGGAGGCACCGGCGTACGGCGCCAGGGCCAGCCCCGACAGGGCCAGTCCGGCGGCGGCGGTGACCGCGAGCGCGGTGCGGCGGGCGGTGGGTGTGAGGGTGATCGAACGCAACTATTGCCTCCTGTGGGGGGTGAACCGGGGGCTTGTGGGATGCGTGACAGGTGGTGCCATTGGTGCGAGTTGACATCAGTGGGACGGCCGAGAACGTATGGTGACGAGCGCACGCCAACAAGGAGGGGGCTGGAAGCTATACCTCCGCTTTACTTGTGGCATAAGGGAGTTGGGCAAGGCATTGCCTGGTGCTGACCTCCCGGCAGGTGTGAAATCGAGTCGTCCCGGTGTGGTGTGCGACGGCCGTTCCGTACCGCTTCGGTACCATTCGGGACCGATCGCCACGGCGTGTTTTCAGCCGCGCGCCGCGACCCCCGGTCCGGCCGCCCGGTGGCCCCGCCGGACGGGCCGCCGCACCGACAGGCGATAGTGGTGGGGTGAGTGCCGTCCCTCAGCCCCGCGCTGACCAAGCCGTCGAGACCGAAGCCGCGACCGACCGCGAGACCGGGGTCGAACCCGGCCGGGCGACCGAAGCCGGGCCCGAACGCGGGACCGGCCCCGGTGCCGCGCCCTCGGCCGCGCGGCGCACCGCCACGCGCGTCCTCGCCGTCGCGCTCGCGTGCGGCGTGATCGGCGCCAGCGTCGTGCTGCTCGCGGCGGGCAAGACCTGGGCGCGCGGCACCGTCGCCTTCGGCCAGGGCACCCTCCCGGTGCACGCCACCGGCAGCCAGGCCACCGCGCTGCCCGGCGCGCTGGCCCTGGTCGGCCTGGCCGCGCTCGTCGCCGTCTTCGCCGTACGCCGGATCGGCCGCTACGTCGTCTCCGGGCTGCTCACGCTCTCCGGCCTCGGCGTGGTCGTCGTCGTGCTCGCCCGCCGCGCGGCCACCGGCGCCCTCAACGAACGGGCCGCCGCCGCGTCCGGCCTCACCCGCGCCACCGCGGGCCACACGAGCACCACTGGCTGGCCGCTGGTCGCCGTCGCGGGCGGCGTCCTGCTGCTCCTCGCGGGCCTGCTCGCACTGCGCTACGGCCACGCCTGGCCCGCGATGTCCAGCCGCTACGACCGGCCGGGCAGCCGCCCCTCGCTGCGCGGCCGTGCCGCCGCCGCGCCCGCGCCGATCGACCCCGACCGGGCCGAGGACCTGTGGAAGGCGCTGGACCGGGGCGAGGACCCCACGCAGGCCCCCGGCTGACCGGTCCCGCGCGTGCCGCGACCGCCCGTTCCACCCCCGTGCACGGCAACCCCGGAACACGCGCAACAATGGAAGACGAAGTCGGCGGCGAAAGGACGCCGCCGACCGAGAGGATTCAGGGAGCACTCATGGCGGTCCATCACGACCACGGCCACACCCCCGCCGCGTGGACCGGCTCGATCATCTCGTTCATCGGCTTCTGTGCCGGAGGCGTGTTCATGGTCGCCGCCCAGCCGGTCCCCTTCTGGGCGAGCATGGGCGTCATCCTGCTCGGCCCCGTCGTCGGCGGTGCGATGAAGCTCATGGGCCTGGGCAGCAAGGAGTCACCCGAGGTACGGGTCGCCCGCGCCCACGCCGCGCAGGAGGTCCGCACCCCGGAGGGGACGACGCACACGGAGTCGCCCGCTGAGGCGCCCGCCAGCGCCTGACCCCACCGGTCCCGCCCGCCGGGCGCAGCCGCCGACCTCCGGGTCCGCGCGCTGCGCCTTCGTGCGTCCGGGGGCAGAATCGGCGATGTGATTCACGACACAGCAGGTCGGGCCGCAGGCCGGGCCCCCGCGGCGGCGCGCGGGACGGCTCCCGGAGCGGCCCTCGGCGCCCTCTCGCGCGCCGCCGTACCGCTCGCCCTCCTCGGCGCGGTGGCGGGCGCCTTCGCGTACGTCGGCGCCGTCGACCCCAACACGCCCGGCCACTACCCGGCCTGCCCGCTGCTGCACTACACCGGGATCTACTGCCCCGGCTGCGGCGGCCTGCGCAGCGCCCACGCCGTCGCCCACGGCCACCTCGGCACGGCGCTGGGCTGCAACGCGCTCGCGGTGGCCGGATACGTCGTCTTCGCCGTCGTGTGGGCCGTCTGGTTCACCCGCAGGCTGCGCGGCAGACCGTTCGAACCCGTGCTGCGCCCGGTGTACGGGAAGGCGCTCCTCGCCCTGGCGCTGGTCTTCACCGTTGTCCGGAACCTGCCGTTCGGCGCGGCGCTGATCCCGTGACCCGCCCGCCTTCCGGGGCATGCTTGTCCAGGTGGTGGGACCGCGAATCCCCGGATGCGGGCGCTGCGCCCGGCGCCCGATACCATCGGAGTGTCGGTGGTTCCCACCATTGGCTTGATCATTTCGCTGTACGAACCCGGTCCGGAAGGGGAGCTCTCGCGTGAGTGTGCTCGACGAGATCATCGACGGAGTCCGCGCTGACCTCGCCGAGCGGCAGGCCCGCGTCACCCTCGACGAACTCAAGGAGCGGGCCACCAAGGCGCGCGACGCCAAGGACGGGGTGGCCGCCCTGCGCGGCGACAGCGTCAAGGTGATCTGCGAGGTCAAGCGGTCCAGCCCCTCCAAGGGCGCGCTGGCCGCCATCGCCGACCCCGCGGGGCTCGCCGCCGACTACGAGGCGGGCGGCGCCGCCGTCATCAGCGTCCTCACCGAGGAGCGGAAGTTCGGCGGCTCCCTCGCCGACCTCGAAGCGGTCCGCGCCAAGGTCGACATCCCGGTCCTGCGCAAGGACTTCATCGTCACCGCGTACCAGCTCTGGGAGGCCCGCGCCTACGGTGCCGACCTCGCCCTGCTGATCGTCTCCGCGCTCGACCAGGACGCCCTCGTCTCGCTCGTCGAGCGCGCCCAGTCGATCGGTCTCACCCCGATCGTCGAGGTGCACGACGAGGAGGAGGTCGAGCGGGCGGTGGACGCCGGGGCGAAGATCATCGGGGTCAACGCGCGTAATCTCAAGACCCTTGAGGTCGACCGCGGGAACTTCGCCCGCGTCGCGCCCGAGATTCCCGACCACATCGTGAAGATCGCCGAGTCCGGGGTGCGTGGTCCCCACGACCTGATCGCCTACGCCAATGACGGCGCCGACGCCGTGCTCGTGGGCGAGTCGCTCGTCACCGGGAAGGATCCGCGTGCCGCGGTCGCCGATCTTGTGGCTGCCGGCGCCCATCCCGCCCTCCGCTTCGGCCGCTAACCCCCCTCCGGGGGAGGGCCCCACACCCATTACGGTGCCCCGTCAGGGCGCGTGAGCCGCACCTCGCGGGGCGGTTCCCCGTCAAGGACGTGCCCCGTCAGGGGCGCGGGGAACTGCGCGGCCAGCCGCGACGCTCTCGCACGTCACCACCCGCCCCGGCGGGGCAGTTCGGTGGTGTCCGGATCAC
>NZ_JBIUSD010000013.1:197064-213241 GCF_044741185.1 Streptomyces sp. NPDC088197 | reverse complement strand
CACCGGCCGGTGGTGGGTTGCTCGCGCAGTTCCTCGCGCCCCTGGCGGGGCGGGCCGTCTTTCGTCCGGGCGGTGAGCCGGTCTTTTGAGGGGCGCGGCCCGCCGCGACGCTCTCGCGGGTCACCACCCGCCCCGGTGGGGCGGTTCGGTGGTGTCCGGGCCACCGGCCGGTGGTGGGTTGCTCGCGCAGTTCCTCGCGCCCCTGGCGGGGCGGGCCGTCTTTCGTCCGGGCGGTGAGCCGGTCTTTTGAGGGGCGCGGGGAACTGCGCGGCCCGCCACGATGCTCTCGCAGGTCACCACCCGCCCCGGTGGGGCAGTTCGGTGGTGTCCGGACCACCGGCCCGGTGGGGGCTGGGTGCGCAGTTCCTGCGCCCCTAAAAGCGAGGCCCTGCGCGGTACCGGGGTCCTCAAGGCGAGGCGCTGTGTTGGCTGAACGCGCGCGGGGGGGCCGGGCATGGGGTGGGGGGACCTGCCCGGAGGGCTAGACTCGGGCGCATGTCCCTCGCCGCGCGTCTCGCCCCCGGTTGCCGCCCCCGCGGCTGCCGCGCGCCGGCGCGCAAGGTGCTGGGGCGCCGGGTGCGGTATGTGATCGGGTGCGAGCCCGGCCAGGTGAACGGCAGGCGATGGCGCCGCGGCTGAGCCGCGAGCACAGCCGCGTACGCACGACACGGACACGCGTACGCGTCCCCCCTTTCACCCGCGCCTGACGGCGCACAGCCAGGGATACCCCATGTCAGAAACGCACGACTTCTTCCATCCGGATCCGGACGGATCCGTCCCCACCCCCGCGGGCTACTTCGGCGCGTTCGGCGGCAAGTTCATCCCGGAGGCGCTGGTCGCCGCCGTGGACGAGGTGGCCGTCGAGTACGAGAAGGCGAAGACCGACCCCGCCTTCGCGGCCGAGCTGAACGACCTGATGGCCAACTACGCGGGCCGCCCGAGCGCCCTCACGGAGGTCCCCCGGTTCGCCGAGCAGGCGGGCGGGGCACGGGTCTTCCTCAAGCGGGAGGACCTGAACCACACCGGCTCGCACAAGATCAACAACGTGCTGGGCCAGACGCTGCTGACCAAGCGGATGGGCAAGACCCGCGTGATCGCGGAGACCGGCGCGGGCCAGCACGGCGTCGCCACCGCGACCGCCTGCGCGCTGTTCGGCCTCGACTGCACGATCTACATGGGCGAGATCGACACCCAGCGCCAGGCGCTCAACGTCGCGCGGATGCGGATGCTCGGCGCCGAGGTGGTCTCGGTGACCTCCGGCAGCCGGACGCTGAAGGACGCCATCAACGAGGCGTTCCGCGACTGGGTCGCCAACGTGGACCGCACGCACTACCTGTTCGGCACGGTCGCGGGACCGCACCCCTTCCCCGCGCTGGTCCGCGACTTCCACCGGGTGATCGGCGTCGAGGCGCGCCGCCAGCTCCTGGAGCGCACCGGCCGGCTGCCCGACGCCGCCGTCGCCTGCGTCGGCGGCGGCTCCAACGCCATGGGCCTCTTCCACGCCTTCCTGCCCGACACCGGGGTCCGGCTGGTCGGCTGCGAGCCCGCGGGCCACGGCGTGGCCACCGGGGAGCACGCGGCCACCCTCACCGAGGGCGAGCCGGGCATCCTGCACGGCTCGCGCTCCTACGTCCTCCAGGACGACGAGGGCCAGATCACCGAGCCGTACTCGATCTCGGCGGGTCTGGACTACCCCGGCGTCGGCCCCGAGCACTCGTACCTCAAGGACATCGGCCGCGCCGAATACCGCGCCGTCACCGACGACGAGGCGATGCAGGCCCTGCGGCTGCTGTCCCGTACCGAGGGCATCATCCCCGCCATCGAGAGCGCGCACGCCCTGGCCGGCGCCCTGGAGATCGGCCGCGAGCTGGGCCCCGAGGGCCTGGTGCTGGTGAACCTCTCCGGCCGCGGCGACAAGGACATGGACACGGCGGCCCGCTACTTCGGGCTGTACGACGCGACCGCCGAGGTCGACGAGGACAACGAGGTGGCGGTCAAGTGAGCGGGAACGTAGAGCTGTTGGACCGGGCGCTGGCCGACGCCAAGGCCGAGGGGCGGGCCGCGCTCGTGGCGTATCTGCCCGCCGGTTTCCCGACCGTGGACGGCGGGATCGAGGCCGTGAAGGCCGCCTTCGAAGGCGGCGCGGACATCGTCGAGGTCGGGCTGCCGCACAGCGACCCGGTGCTGGACGGGCCGGTCATCCAGACCGCCGACGACATCGCGCTCAACAAGAACCACGTGCGGATCGCCGACGTGCTGCGCACCGTACGCGAGGCGCACCAGGCCACCGGCAAGCCGGTGCTGGTCATGACGTACTGGAACCCGGTGGACCGCTACGGCGCCGAGCGGTTCGCGACCGAGCTGGCCGAGGCGGGCGGCGCGGGCTGCATCCTGCCCGACCTGCCGGTCGAGGAGTCCGAGGGGTGGCGGAAGGCGGCCGAGCAGCAGGGCCTGGCCACCGTCTTCGTCGTCGCTCCTTCCAGCCGTGACGAGCGGCTGGCGAAGATCACCGCGGCGGGCAGCGGCTTCGTCTACGCGGCCTCCCTGATGGGAGTCACCGGCACGCGGGAGAGCGTCGGCGAGCAGGCGTCCGACCTCGTGCGCCGCACCCGCGCCACCACGGACCTGCCGGTCTGCGTGGGCCTGGGCGTGTCGAACGCGGTGCAGGCCGCCGAGGTCGCGGCCTTCGCCGACGGTGTGATCGTCGGCTCGGCCTTCGTCAAGCGCATCCTCGACGCGGACGGCGACCTGCCCGCGGCCCTCACGGCCGTACGGGAACTGGCGGCGGAACTGGCCGCGGGCGTCCGCAAGCGCGGCTGACGGCACCGGCCGCGACCGTACGAAAGGAACCGGCCGCGCCCCGTACGACCGGCCCCGGCGTAACACGATGGGGCGAATCGCGGTGCGGGAAGGCGCTGAAGTGCCCTCCCGCACCGTTGGTCAGGGATGTGAGCCAGAAGAACCGAGACGGAAAGCGCAGCGCCCGCGAGGCCCTGTACGAACAGCGTGAGAAAGAGAAGGCCAGCGCCCGACGCAGGCGCACCATGGTGGTCGCGGGCGCGGTGGTCGCCGTGCTGGCCATCGCCGCCGTGATCGGGGTGGTGGTCGCCGACCACAAGGACAGCGGCGGCGGCTCCACCCCGGCCGCCGCGCCCAAGGGCGCCATCGGCAAGGACAATCTCGTCATCCCCGTCGGCGCCGCCGACGCGCCCTCGGTGCTGACGATCTACGAGGACTTCCGCTGCCCGGCGTGCGACGCCTTCGAGAAGGCGTTCACCCCGACCATCCACAGCCTTGAGGACAGCGGGCAGATCCGCACCGAATACCACCTGGTGACGCTCATCGACGGCAATCTCGGCGGCTCCGGCTCGCTGAACGCCGCCAATGCCGCCGCCTGCGCCCAGGACGCGGGCAAATTCCGCGCCTACCACGATGTGCTGTACGACAATCAGCCGGAGGAGCAGAGCGACACCTTCTCCGACAAGAACCACCTGCTCGACCTGGCGGGCAAGGTCAGCGGTCTGAAGACGCCGACCTTCACCGCGTGCGTCAACGGCGGCACCCACAACAGCTGGGTGAAGGCGTCGAACAGCGCCTTCGGGAAGTCCGGCTTCAACTCGACGCCGACGATCCTGCTCAACGGCAAGAGCGTCTACGGGAGCGGCAGCAATCTCACGCCCGACTCGCTGAAGCAGATGGTCACCGACGCGAACAAGGGCAAAAAGGCGGGTGCGGTGACCACCGCTCCGGCCTCCTGACAGGCCCGCTGAGGGGCCTGCCGAGGCTTGATTCCGGGCCTTTCGGCGTCCGAGGGGAATCCCCCGGAGGGGCCGGAGGAGTCCCGGCCGTTATCCATACGTAGCCGGGCGGGTTGCCGCACTTCCCGCCCGGCAAGGTAGCGTCGGTCATTGCCATGGAACTCGCATTCATTCCCAGCCCGTCGCACGGAGTCGTCCACCTCGGACCCATTCCGCTGCGCGGCTACGCGTTCTGCATCATCATCGGTGTCTTCGTAGCCGTATGGCTCGGCGGCAAGCGCTGGATCGCCCGCGGCGGCCGGGCGGGCACGGTCGCGGACATCGCCGTGTGGGCGGTGCCCTTCGGTCTGGTCGGCGGCCGGCTGTACCACGTGATCACCGATTACGAGCTGTACTTCACCAGTGGCAAGGACTGGGTCGACGCCTTCAAGATCTGGCAGGGCGGCCTGGGGATCTGGGGCGCCATCGCCTTCGGCGCGCTCGGCGCCTGGATCGCCTGCCGCCGCCGGGGGATCGCGCTGCCGGTCTACGCCGACGCCATCGCGCCGGGCATCGCCTTCGCCCAGGCGATCGGCCGCTGGGGCAACTGGTTCAACCAGGAGCTGTACGGCGGCCCGACCACGCTGCCCTGGGGCCTGAAGATCGACCCCGCGCACCGGCCGGAGAGCACGCCGGACATCGCCACGTACCACCCGACGTTCCTGTACGAGTCCCTGTGGTGCGTCGGCGTCGCCCTCCTGGTCATCTGGGCCGACCGCCGCTTCAAGCTCGGCCACGGGCGGGCCTTCGCCCTCTACGTCGCCGCGTACACGGTGGGCCGCGCCTGGATCGAGCACATGCGCGTGGACTACGCCCACCAGATCCTCGGCATGCGGCTCAACGACTGGACCGCGATCGTCGTCTTCATCGGCGCCGTCGTCTACCTCGTCGTCGTCGGCCGCAAGCGGCCCGGCCGCGAGGAGAACATCGAGCCTCTCGCCTCCGGCGACGGCCCCGACGACGCCTCGCCGCCGTCGTCCCACCCGGAAGCGGACGCGGACGACGCGGTCGACTCCTCCTCCGTCGAGGACGAGGCTTCCGTCGGTTCCGTCGACCCGAAGCGAGCCTCCGAGGCACTCTGATCTCGCGCCCCTGAGAAGCCCGTCACGCGCAGTGGCGGCGCACCTTCTCCAGGAGGAGAAAGGGCAGGTCAGGGCAGGCTTTCCTTGCTGGCGGCGCATCGCATTCGAGCGTACGGTCGAATGGATTCGTGGTCGTGCGGCCTCGCGGGAGGCTGCCTGGGGAGGGGTGGGGACGGATGTCAACGGCTGTCGAGGAGACGACGGCGGCGCCGTATCACGTACCGCACCACTCGCACCGTGACGTGAGCGGCGGCTGGCTGCGCCCGGCGGTGTTCGGGGCGATGGACGGCCTGGTGTCGAATCTGGCGCTGATGACGGGAGTGGCGGGCGGCGACGTCTCGTCGCGCACCATCGTGGTGACCGGGCTCGCGGGCCTGGCGGCGGGCGCCTTCTCGATGGCGGCGGGGGAGTACACGTCGGTGGCCTCCCAGCGGGAGCTGGTCGAGGCCGAGCTGGAGATCGAGCGGATCGAGCTGCGCCGCCACCCGGAGGCGGAGCTGCGGGAGCTGGCCGAGCTGTACGTCTCGCGCGGTGTGGAGCCGAAGCTCGCCCGCGAGGTGGCCAGGCAGCTCTCCGTCGACCCGGAGCGGGCGCTGGAGATACACGCCCGCGAGGAACTGGGCGTGGACCCGACCGACCTGCCGTCGCCGCTGGTCGCGGCGGCCTCCTCCTTCGTCGCCTTCGCGCTGGGCGCCCTGCTGCCCGTACTGCCGTATCTGCTCGGCGGCGACTCGCTGTGGCCCGCGGCCGTCCTCGCGCTGGCCGGACTGTTCGGCTGTGGTGCGGCCGTGGCCCGGGTGACCGCGCGTTCCTGGTGGTACAGCGGGGTTCGGCAGCTGCTGTTGGGCGCGGCGGCCGGCGGGGTTACCTTCGTATTGGGCGCGCTTATCGGCACAGCGGTCGGCTGACCACTCCGAACGGTCTGAACGGCCGACCGGTGCGGTCGGCCCACTGGTCCGATCGGGTGATCGGCGATGTGCCGTGCGCCCGCTCCACCGGACTCGGGAAACCCACAGGAAACCAGCGGCCACAAGCCTCATGTTTCCCCGTCGTTTCAGTAGCCGTCGCACGGGGCATTACCCGGTGGCGCACCGGCAGAAAGCGGCCCGGTGGCGCGCTGGACCCGGCCGGAAAACCTCCGACACGGCGCTGGCCTGATCTGTTCGCTCCACCCCTCATCATGTCCACATGCTGGAACTGAGTATCCGCTTCTCGAACACTCGTCCATCATGTAACCTGCACGAAATCGCAGAGGGCCAACGTCGTCCCTGTTGCGCATGCCTGGGAACAGGCAATGCATACAAGCCAAAGACGACGACGGGAGAGCCATGCGTTCGCGTTCCGCGTTCATGGACGGGCGCCCCGCCCCGCAGGGGATGTACGACCCCCGCAACGAGCACGACGCCTGTGGCGTCGGTTTCGTGGCCACCCTCACCGGCGAGGCGAGCCATGGGCTCGTGGAGCAGGCGCTGACCGTTCTGCGCAATCTGGAGCATCGTGGTGCCACCGGCGCCGAGCCCGACTCGGGTGACGGCGCGGGCATCCTCCTCCAGATCCCGGACGCCTTCCTGCGCGAGGCCGCCGGCTTCGCGCTGCCCGACCAGGGCCACTACGCGGTCGGCCTCGCCTTCCTCCCGGTCGAGACCGAGGACCGCGCCAAGGCCGTCGACGCCATCGAGCGGATCGCCGCGGAAGAGGGCCTGACCGTACTCGGCTGGCGCGAGGTCCCGGTCGCCCCCGAACTGCTGGGCACCACCTCCCGCTCGACGATGCCGTACTTCTCGCAGCTCTTCGTCGCCGACAGCGCCGGCGCCGCCTCCGGCATCGACCTCGACCGGCCCGCCTTCGTCCTGCGCAAGCGCGCCGAGCGCGAGGCCGACGTGTACTTCCCGTCGCTGTCCGCACGCACGATCGTGTACAAGGGCATGCTGACCACGGGGCAGCTCGAACCGTTCTTCCCCGACCTGTCCGACCCGCGGTTCGCCACCGCCATCGCGCTGGTCCACTCGCGCTTCTCCACCAACACCTTCCCGAGCTGGCCGCTCGCCCACCCGTACCGCTTCGTCGCGCACAACGGTGAGATCAACACCGTCAAGGGCAACAGGAACTGGATGCGGGCCCGCGAGTCGCAGCTCGCCAGCGACCTCTTCGGCCCGGCGGGCGGCGGCCAGGGCGGCGACCTGGAGCGGATCTTCCCGATCTGTACGCCCGGCGCCTCCGACACCGCGTCCTTCGACGAGGTGCTGGAACTGCTGCACCTCGGCGGCCGGTCGCTGCCGCACAGCGTGCTGATGATGATCCCCGAGGCGTGGGAGAACCACGAGTCGATGGACCCGGCGCGGCACGCCTTCTACCAGTACCACTCCACGCTGATGGAGCCCTGGGACGGCCCGGCCTGCGTCACCTTCACCGACGGCTCCGTCGTCGGCGCGGTCCTGGACCGCAACGGCCTGCGCCCCGGCCGCTACTGGGTCACCGACGACGGCCTGGTCGTGCTCGCCTCCGAGTCCGGCGTCCTGGACATCGCCCCGGAGAAGGTGACCCGCAAGGGCCGCCTCCAGCCCGGCCGGATGTTCCTGGTCGACACCGTCCAGCACCGGATCGTCGAGGACGACGAGATCAAGGCGGGCATCGCCGCGGAGAACCCGTACGCCGACTGGCTGGAAGCCGGGCTGATCAACCTCTCCGACCTGCCCGAGCGCGAGCACATCGTGCACACCCACGCCTCGGTCACCCGCCGCCAGCAGACCTTCGGCTACACCGAGGAAGAGCTGCGGATCATCCTCGCGCCGATGGCCAGGACCGGCGGCGAACCGCTCGGCTCGATGGGCACCGACTCGCCGATCGCGGCGCTCTCCGAGCGCCCCCGGCTGCTCTTCGACTACTTCACCCAGCTCTTCGCGCAGGTCACCAACCCGCCGCTGGACGCCATCCGCGAGGAACTGGTCACCTCGCTGATCTCCACCATCGGCCCGTCGGGCAACCTGCTGGAGCCCAGCCCGGCCTCCTGTCGCAACATCACCCTGCCGTTCCCGGTGATCGACAACGACGAGCTGGCCAAGCTCATCCACGTCAACGCCGACGGCGACCTGCCCGGGCTCAAGGGCGCCACCCTGTCCGGCCTCTACCGGGTCACCGGCGGCGGCCAGGCACTGGCCGCCCGGCTCGCCGAGATCTGCGCCGAGGCCGACGCCGCCATAGAGGACGGCGCCCGCCTGATCGTGCTCTCCGACCGGCACTCCGACGCCGAGCACGCGCCGATCCCGTCGCTGCTGCTCACCTCCGCCGTGCACCACCACCTGATCCGCACCAAGCAGCGCACCCAGGTCGGCCTCCTCGTCGAGGCGGGCGACGTGCGCGAGGTGCACCACGTGGCGCTGCTCATCGGCTACGGCGCCGCGGCCGTCAACCCCTACCTGGCCATGGAGTCCGTCGAGGACCTGGTCAGGGCGGGCACCTTCCTGCCCGGCGTCGAGGTCGAGACCGCGCTGAAGAACCTGATCAAGGCGCTCGGCAAGGGCGTGCTGAAGGTCATGTCCAAGATGGGCATCTCCACCGTCGCCTCCTACCGCGGCGCGCAGGTCTTCGAGGCGGTCGGCCTGGAGTCCGACTTCGTCGACAGCTACTTCCACGGCACCGACACCAAGATCGGCGGCGCGGGCATCGACGTCGTCGCGCAGGAGGTCGCCGCCCGGCACGCCAAGGCGTACCCGCTGTCCGGCATCGCCGCCGCGCACCGCAGGCTCGACATCGGCGGCGAGTACCAGTGGCGCCGCGAGGGCGAACCGCACCTGTTCGACCCCGACACCGTCTTCCGGCTCCAGCACGCCACCCGCACCCGGCGCTACGACATCTTCAAGCAGTACACGCAGCGGGTGAACGAGCAGTCCGAGCGGCTGATGACGCTGCGCGGCCTGTTCGGGCTGAAGAACGACCGCGGCCCGGTCCCGATCGACGAGGTCGAGCCGGTCTCCGAGATCGTCAAGCGCTTCTCCACCGGCGCCATGTCGTACGGCTCGATCTCGCGCGAGGCGCACGAGACGCTCGCCATCGCCATGAACCAGCTCGGCGGCAAGTCCAACACCGGTGAGGGCGGCGAGGACGCCGACCGGCTGTACGACCCGGCCCGGCGCAGCGCCATCAAGCAGGTCGCCTCCGGCCGCTTCGGCGTGACGTCGGAGTACCTGGTCAACGCCGACGACATCCAGATCAAGATGGCCCAGGGCGCCAAGCCCGGCGAGGGCGGTCAGCTCCCCGGCCACAAGGTCTACCCGTGGATCGCCGGCACCCGGCACTCCACCGCGGGCGTCGGCCTGATCTCGCCGCCGCCGCACCACGACATCTACTCCATCGAGGACCTCGCCCAGCTCATCCACGACCTGAAGAACGCCAACCCCAAGGCGCGCGTTCACGTCAAGCTGGTCTCCGAGGTCGGCGTCGGCACCGTCGCGGCCGGTGTGTCCAAGGCCCACGCGGACGTCGTCCTGATCTCGGGACACGACGGCGGTACGGGCGCCTCGCCGCTCACCTCGCTCAAGCACGCGGGCGGCCCCTGGGAGCTGGGCCTGGCCGAGACCCAGCAGACGCTGCTGCTCAACGGCTTGCGGGACCGTATCGTCGTGCAGACCGACGGCCAGCTCAAGACCGGCCGGGACGTCGTCATCGCCGCGCTCCTCGGGGCCGAGGAGTTCGGCTTCGCGACCGCGCCGCTGGTGGTCTCCGGCTGCGTCATGATGCGCGTCTGCCACCTCGACACCTGTCCGGTCGGCGTCGCCACCCAGAACCCGGTGCTGCGCGACCGCTTCACCGGCAAGCCCGAATTCGTCGTGAACTTCTTCGAGTTCATCGCGGAGGAGGTCCGCGAGATCCTCGCCGAGCTGGGCTTCCGCTCCATCGAGGAAGCCGTCGGCCACGCCGAGCTGATCGACGCCGACCACGCCGTGGAGCACTGGAAGGCGCAGGGCCTCGACCTCGCCCCGCTGCTGTACGTGCCGGAGCTGCCCGAGGGCGCGGTGCTGCACCGTACCGTCGAGCAGGACCACGGCCTGGACCGCGCCCTGGACAACGAGCTGATCCGGCTCGCCGCCGAGGCGCTGGAGTCCGGCGCCCCGGTCCGCGCGCAGGTGCCGATCCGCAACGTCAACCGCACGGTCGGCACCATGCTGGGCCACGAGGTGACCAAGAAGTACGGCGGCGCGGGCCTGCCCGACGACACCATCGACGTCACCTTCACCGGCTCCGCCGGCCAGTCCTTCGGCGCGTTCCTGCCCCGGGGCGTCACCCTGCGGCTCGAAGGCGACGCCAACGACTACGTCGGCAAGGGCCTGTCCGGCGGCCGGGTCATCGTCCGCCCCGACCGCGGCGCCGACCACCTCGCCGAGTACTCCACCATCGCGGGCAACACCATCGCGTACGGCGCGACCAGCGGCGAGCTGTTCCTGCGCGGCCGTACCGGCGAGCGGTTCTGCGTCCGCAACTCCGGCGCGACCGTCGTCTCCGAAGGCGTCGGCGACCACGGCTGCGAGTACATGACCGGCGGCCGGGCCGTCGTCCTCGGCGCCACCGGGCGCAACTTCGCGGCCGGTATGTCCGGCGGCATCGCCTACGTCCTCGACCTCGACCCCGGCGCCGTCAACTTCGGGATGGTCGGCGTCGAGTCGCTGGACGCGGGCGACATCACGTGGCTGCACGATGTCGTGCGCCGCCACTTCGAGGAGACCGGCTCCACCGTCGCCGAGCGGCTGCTCGCCGACTGGGGCGGCGCCCTCACCCGCTTCGGCAAGGTCATGCCGAGGGACTACAAGGCAGTGCTCGCCGCCAAGAACGCCGCCGAGCAGGCCGGACTCTCCGAGTCCGAGACCACCGCGAAGATGATGGAGGCGGCAAATGGCTGACCCCAAGGGCTTCCTCACCACCCCGCGTGAGACCGCTCCGACCCGCCCGGTCGAGGAGCGCCGGCAGGACTGGAAAGAGGTCTACGTCCCCGGCGGCCTGCTGCCGATCATCAGCAAGCAGGCCGGACGCTGCATGGACTGCGGCATCCCGTTCTGTCACAACGGCTGTCCGCTGGGGAATCTGATCCCCGAGTGGAACGACTACGCCTACCGCGAGGACTGGACCGAGGCCAGCGAGCGGCTGCACGCCACCAACAACTTCCCGGAGTTCACCGGGCGGCTGTGCCCCGCGCCGTGCGAGTCGGCCTGCGTGCTGGGCATCAACCAGCCCGCCGTCACCATCAAGAACGTCGAAGTCACCATCATCGACAAGGCGTGGGACAACGGCGACGTCACCCCGCAGCCGCCGGACCGGCTGTCCGGCAAGACCGTCGCCGTGATCGGCTCGGGCCCCGCGGGCCTGGCCGCCGCCCAGCAGCTCACCCGCGCCGGGCACACCGTCGCGGTCTACGAGCGCGCCGACCGGATCGGCGGACTGCTGCGCTACGGCATCCCCGAATTCAAGATGGAGAAGCGCCACATCAACCGGCGCATCGAGCAGATGCGCGCCGAGGGCACCAAATTCCGCACCGGAGTGCAGATCGGCGTCGACCTCGACGCGGCCAAGCTCGCCAAGCGGTACGACGCGGTGGTCATCGCGGCCGGCGCGACCGTCTCCCGCGACCTGCCCGCACCCGGCCGTGAGCTGGGCGGCATCCACTTCGCGATGGAGTACCTCCCGCTGGCCAACAAGGTGCAGGAGGGCGACTTCGTCTCCCCGCCGATCACCGCGCAGGGCAAGCACGTCGTCGTCATCGGCGGCGGCGACACCGGCGCGGACTGCGTCGGCACCGCCCACCGGCAGGGCGCGGCCTCGGTCACCCAGCTCGAGATCATGCCGCGGCCGTCCGACGACCGGCCCGCGGGCCAGCCGTGGCCGACGATGCCCGCCGTCTACAAGGTGACCTCGGCGCACGAGGAGGGCGGCGAGCGGGTCTACGCCGTCAACACCATGAAGTTCGAGGGCGACGAGAACGGCAACGTCAAGGCGCTGCACCTGGTCGAGGTGGCCTTCCAGGACGGGAAGTTCGTCCCGCAGGAGGGCACCGAGCGGGTCATCCCCGCCGAGCTGGTCACCCTCGCGATGGGCTTCACCGGCACCGACCAGTCCAACGGCCTGGTCGACCAGCTCGGTCTGGCGCTGGACGCCCGCGGCAACATCGCGCGCGACGCCTCGTACGCGACCAACGTCGACGGTGTCTTCGTCGCCGGTGACGCCGGGCGCGGCCAGTCGCTCATCGTCTGGGCCATCGCCGAGGGCCGCTCCGCCGCGAAGGCCGTCGACTCCTACCTCACCGGCCTGGCCTCGGCCCTGCACGCCCCCATCCGCCCGACCGACCGGCCCCTCATGGTCTGACGTCGCGTCCGGACGGTCCCGACTGTCCCACCCCGCTCCGCACAATGGCGTGCGGAGCGCGCAACACCGCAGCGCCCGCCACTCCCCGACCAAGGAGGCGGGCGTTGTGCTTTTCCCCTCGCGGCGGGGCGGTGCCGCGTTCTTTGGGGCACGAACCCGCCGTGCGAACAGCGCGCCCCCGGCAGGGTCACGTGTCGACGTCCAGCTCCGTCTTGCACAGGGCGCACCGGGCGCGCAGACGCCCCCGGCAGGGGACGCGGATGCGCTGGAAGCAGGTGGGGCACGGGAAGGAGACCCGTACCGTGCCGGAGGGCGCGGCCTCGAACGCGTAGTCCGGGCCGGAGGCCAGCGCGCGGCGGTCCTTGGCGTACCGTCGGCGGGCCGCCCAGCCCGACGCTGCCAGGGGAGCGCGGCGCACGTCCTGCTGGGCGCGGGCCAGCCCCGCGCGGTAGGCGTCGCGGGCCTGGGTGCTGCGGAACCACGGCTCGATGTCGTCGCCGAAGGCCGCCGCGCGCTTGGCCAGCACGTAGCCGAACTCCTCCGGCGTGAGATAGCCGAGCTTGTACGCCGACATCATCAGCCGCTCGCCGCGGATCGCGGCCTCCTCGCGGTACGCGTCCAGCAGCAGCCAGCCCGCGCCCAGATACGCGGTGGCGGTGTCGGTCAGAATCTCGTTGTCCCGGGTGCCGGGGAACTCCAGACCGAGCCGGTGCAGGTAGACGTGCATGACCTCGTGGGCGAGCGCCGCCCCGACATCGCGCCGGTCGGTCCTGAACCGCGAGTGCAGCTCGATGAAGTACTCGGGCCCCGCGGCCAGCTCCACATTGCCCGCGTGCACCATGTCGCGGAAGCTCACGACCATCCGCGCGTCCGGCAGCCGGAAGTGCTGCACCATGACGCGCGCCACCCGCTGCGCGCCCAGATACAGGTCCTCGTCCGCGGGGAAGTCCACCAGCTCGGGATGGACGCTGGTGGCGAACCTGGCCACCCCGTCGCCCGACAGCCGCCGGTAGAGCGCGGTGAGCGCGGACCGCACCGTGTCGATGTGCGGGAAACCGTGCACGATGGCCCCGCCACCGGCCGTCGACGACGCGCTGGGTCCAGCCTGCTCGGCCATGAACACCTCCCCGTACCCACCGAGCCTACGCGTCGGCCCGCGCCGTTGTCGCCGCCATCGGCGGCCTCGGCGTCCCGCGGCGGCGGCCTCGCGGGGGTACCAGGTGACGGAGCCGCCGACGTGCGGCAGCATGTGCGACATGCCTGCTCTGACCCGCGCCGAGGCCGAGACCCGCGCCAGCGATCTGACCGTCCGCCACTACGCGATCGACCTCGATCTCACCCGAGGGGAGGACGTCTTCGGCTCGACCTCGGTGATCACCTTCACCGCCGACCGCGCCTGCGACACCTTCGCGGAACTCAAGCCCGCCGCACTGCGCCGCGTCGTGCTCGACGGCACGGAACTCGACCCGGCCACGCTGGACGACAACCGCCTCCCGCTGCCCGGCCTCGCCGCCGGGGACCACGAACTGCGGGTCGAGGCCGACATGCGGTACTCGCACACCGGCGAGGGCATGCACCGCTTCACCGACCCCGCCGACGGGGAGACGTACGTCTACACCCAGCTCTTCATGGAAGACGTGCAGCGTGTCGCCGCCGCCTTCGACCAGCCGGACCTCAAGGCCGTGTTCGAGGTCACGGTGACCGCGCCGCCGCAGTGGACGGTCCTCGGCAACGCGCTCACCACCCGTACCGGCCGGACGCCCGCGGGCGACGGGCGCTGGACGATGGCCGCGACCCCGCCGATCTCCACGTATCTGCTCGCCGTCGCCGCGGGACCCTGGCACTCGGTACGCACCGAGCACGCCGGGCTGCCCTTCGGCCTGCACTGCCGCCGCTCGCTCGCCCCGCACCTGGACCGGGACGCCGACGAGCTGTTCGACATCACCCGCCGCTGCTTCGACCGCTACCACGAGCTGTTCGCGGAGCCGTACCCCTTCGACTCCTACGACCAGGCGTTCGTCCCCGAGTTCAACGCGGGCGCGATGGAGAACCCCGGACTGGTCACCTTCCGCGACGAGTTCGTCTTCCGCTCGGCCTTCACGCCCACCGAGGCGCAGTTCCGGGCCGTCGTCATCGCGCACGAGATGGCGCACATGTGGTTCGGCGACCTGGTGACGCTGCGCTGGTGGGACGACATCTGGCTGAACGAGTCCTTCGCCGAGTACATGGGCTTCCAAGTCCTGTCCGAGGCCACCGACTTCACCGGCACCTGGACCGACTTCGCCGTCGCCCGCAAGGCGTGGGGCACCGACGCCGACCAGCGGCCCTCCACCCACCCGGTGGCCCCCGACCCCGAGGCCGTCCCCGACACCGCCTCCGCGCTCAACAACTTCGACGGCATCTCGTACGCCAAGGGCGCCTCCGCGCTGCGCCAACTCGTCGCCTGGCTCGGCCAGGAGGACTTCCTCGCCGGGATCAACGAGCACTTCGCCCGGCACCGCTTCGGCAACGCCAACCTCGCCGACTTCATCGACTCGCTGGCCGGCGCCACCGAACGCGACGTGCCCGGCTGGGCCGCCGCCTGGCTGCGCACCAGCGGCGTCGACACGCTCACGCCCGCCACCGTGGCCACCTCCGACAGCGGCTGGCGGCTGGAGATCAGCCACAGCGGAGACCGCCCGCACCGGATCGCCGTCGGCCTGTACGACCGGGCCGCCGACGACCCCGCGCGGCTCGTGCCGCGCGACCGGCTCACCGTCGACATCGACGCGAACGCCGCCGTCAGCGCGCACGAACTGCCCGGCACCAGGCCCGATGTGGTGCTGCTCAACGACGGCGACCTCTCCTTCGCCAAGGTCCGCTTCGACGAACACACCTGGGAGACGCTGGAGGAGACGCTCAGCGGGCTGCCCGAACCGCTCAGCCGGGCCGTCACCTGGTGCGCGGCCCGCGATCTCGTACGCGACGCGAAGATCGCCCCGCGCGACTATCTGGCCCTGGTCGCACGGCAGTTGCCCGCCGAGACCGACCCGGCGCTGGTCGAGGCGGTCCTCACCTTCGCGCGTACGCAGGTCGCCGACCGCTACCTCGACCCGGCGCTGCGCCCCGACGCCCTCGGCAAGCTCGCCGCCACCAGCCGGGCGCTGCTCGCCGACGGCGGCCCCGGGGTCCGGCTCACCGCCACCCGCACGCTCATCGACAGCGCCGTCACCGCGGGCGAGGCGGCCGTACTGCGCGAGTGGTACGACGACGGCAAGATTCCCGGCGCCGCGGACCTCGACGCCGAGCTGCGCTGGAAGGCGCTGCTGCGGCTCGCCGTCCTCGGGCACGCCACCGCCGCCGACATCGACGCCGAGCTGGCCCGCGACCCCAGCGGCACCGGTCGTGAGGGCGCCGCCCGCTGCCGGGCCGCCCTGCCGGACGAGGCGGCCAAGGAGGCCGCCTGGGCGTCGATGTTCCACGACGACACCCTGTCCAACTACCTCTTCGCGGCCACCGCCCAGGGCTTCTGGCACCCCGAACAGGACGCCCTGCTCAGCCCGTTCGTCCCGCGCTTCTACCCCGATGCCATCGCCGTCACCGGCCGTCGGGGCGCGGCCATCGCCGAGGCCATCAGCCGCTACGGCTTCCCCTCGGAGGTCGTCACCGAATCCGCCCTCGGACTCGGCCGCACCGCTCTCTCCGACTCCACCCTCATCCCCGCTCTCCGCCGTGCCCTCACCGACCGCCTCGACGACCTCTCGCGTGCCGCGCGCATCAGGTCCACCTGGTAGCCCAGCCCCCCGAGACGGTTCCTTCACCGGGCCCGGTGGGCCGATCTCTCCAGGGGCGCGGGACCCGCGCGACCTCGCGCCCCAGGACGGTTCCCTTGCACTAGGCGGCACGCCGGTCTTTTAGGGCCTTGCGCCCCAGGGCGGTTGCTTTGCCGGGGCGCCAGCCACGTGTTTT
>NZ_JBIUSD010000013.1:114365-196966 GCF_044741185.1 Streptomyces sp. NPDC088197 | reverse complement strand
GTTAGGGGCGCGGGGAACTGCGCGGCCTCGCGCCCCAGGGCGGTTGCTTTGCCTGGGGCGGTGGGCCGGTCTTTCCAGGGGCGCGGGGAACTGCGCGGCCTCGCGCCCCAGGACGGTTCCCTTGCGCTAGGCGGCACGCCGGTCTTTCAGGGCCTCGCGCCCCAGGGCGGTTGCTTTGCCGGGGGCGGCACGCCGGTCTTTTAGGGGCGCGGGGAACTGCGCGGCCTCGCGCCCCAGGGCGGTTGCTTTGCCTGGGGCGGTGGGCCGGTCTTTCCAGGGGCGCGGGGAACTGCGCGCTCAGCCCGCGCGGTGGCGCGGGTGAAAACCGGCCCCAGCGGGGCAGTTGCCGTTGTTTTCGGGCTGAAGCCCGGTGGGGGCTGGTCGCGCAGTTCCCCGCGCCCCTAAAGACAAGGCCCTGCGCGAGGTGGGCGCACGGGGGGCGATACCCGTTGGCGTTCGGCGTCGTTGAGTACGGAGAGGTACCGGCGACGACAGGCGGCAACGACTCATGGCGAAGCCACAACTGGCCGGGGGCCGCCAAGGACCCGCAGAACTCGGGCCGTTGCTCGAAACGGCCCGCGCGGCCCTCGCGGAAGGCGCGGCGACCCGCGGCGGCCCCCTGCCCCGCGGCGGCCCCGCCGCGGTGGCGGCGCGGCTGGCCCGGACGGGCCCGCCGCTGCCCCGCACCGGCACCGGAGCGGAAGAAGCCCTGCGCACACTGGTGCGCGCCGTCGCGGAGGGCGCCGCCGACCCGGCGGAACCGGGCTGCGTCGCGCATCTGCACTGCCCGCCCCTGGCCATGGCCGCGGCGGCCGACTTCGCCGCGTCCGTACTGAACCCGTCCATGGACTCCTGGGACCAGGCCCCCGCCGCCACGGCGTTGGAGGCCCGCGTCACGGCGGCCCTGGCGGCCCTGGTGTACCCCGGCCACGACGCTCCCGACGCGCTGGTCACGACCGGCGGCACGGAGTCGAACCAGCTCGCGCTGCTGCTGGCCAGGGAGCGTGCGGCGCGTGCGGGCCGCCGCCCGGTGCAGGTGGTGTGCGGGTCGAACGCGCACCACAGCGTGGCCCGCGCGACCTGGCTGCTCGGCCTGCCCCGCCCGGTGGTGCTCGCCACACCCGGCGGCGTACTGGACCCGGCGGCCGTGGAGTCCGTCCTGCGCGGCCTCGCGCCGCACGTGCTGCTGGTCGCGACCGCGGGCACCACGGACACCGGTGCGATCGACGCGCTGCCCGCGCTGGCAGCCGCCGCCGCCCGGCACGACGCCGAGTTGCACGTGGACGCCGCGTACGGCGGCCCGTTGCTGTTCAGCGACCGCGAAGCGGCCAAGCTCGCGGGCCTCGACCAGGCCGTCTCGGTCACCGTCGACCTGCACAAGCTCGGCTGGCAGCCGGTCGCCGCGGGCCTGCTGGTCGTACCCGACGCAGCCGCGCTGCGCCCGCTCGACCACCGCGCCGACTATCTGAACGCGGCCGACGACACCGAGGCCGGGCTGCCCGACCTGCTGGGCCGTTCGCTGCGCACCAGCCGCCGCCCCGACGTCCTGAAGATCGCCGTCACCCTGCGGGCGCTCGGCCGTGAGGGGATGGGGCAGCTGGTCGACGCCGTCTGCGCGTCGGCCCGTGAGCTGGCGGAGCGGATCGAACGCCACCCGGACCTGACGCTGTACGCGCACCCCGCCATCAGCACCGTGCTGTTCCGGCCGCGCGGCGCCACCGACGAGGCGATCGCCGCGCTGCGCCGCCGCCTGCTGTACGACGGCCGGGCGGTGCTGGGCCGCGCCCACGTCGGCGGGCGGCTGTGGCTCAAGGCGACGCTGCTGAACCCGTACCTCACCGCGGCGGACCTCGACGCGCTCGTCGCCCTGGCCGCCGAGCCCCCGGAGCCCACTGCGCCCACGGAGCCCGCTGCGCCCGCCGAGTCCGCCGAGCCACCGGCACCCGAGGCCCGCTTGCCGCACCCGACACCTCCCCTGACCACGGAAGGCACCACCCCCCGATGACGCCCTCGCACGACGACGCCTCGCACGAGGCCCGCGGAACGGCGCGACCAGCCGGCGCCCCGGCCCCCGCGCCGGTCCCCCACCCGACGACGGTTCCCGCACAGGCGCAAGGACCCGACCGCGCCCCGGCCCCCGCCGCGCCCCCCGCCGAATCGCAGCCGCCCCCCTTCGACCTGCTCGGCATCGGCATCGGCCCGTTCAACCTCTCGCTCGCCGCCCTCGCCGACGGCGTGCCCGACCTCACCGCCGCCTTCTACGACCAGCGGTCCTCCTTCCAGTGGCACCCCGGTCTGCTGATCGACGGCGCCACCCTCCAAGTCCCCTTCCTGGCCGACCTGGTGACCCTCGCGGACCCCGCGAGCCGCTGGTCCTTCCTGAGCTGGCTCAAGACCCGCGAGCGGCTGTTCCCCTTCTACTTCGCCGAGCGCTTCCATGTGCACCGCGCCGAATACGACGCCTACTGCCGGTGGGCCGCCGAGGGGCTGCCCAGTACGCACTTCGGGCAGCAGGTCGACGCCGTGCGCTGGAACGCGGAGCGCGGCCACTTCGAGGTCGACCACACGCACCTGGACGAGCACGGCGAGGCCGAGGCGCTGGGCCGCACCTACGCCCGGCACCTGGTGGTGGGGATCGGCACGGCCCCTTACGTACCGGAGCCCCTGCGCCCGCTCGCGCAGGCGCCGACCGTACCCGTCGTGCACTCCGCGGACTACGTCAAGCAGCGCGAACGGCTGCTGGACGCCGAGCACATCACCGTCGTCGGCTCCGGACAGTCCGGCGCCGAGATCTTCCTCGACCTGCTGCGGGCGCGTCCCGCCGGCCGGGAGCGGCTGACGTGGCTGGCGCGTACGCCCGCCTTCGCGCCGATGGAGTACAGCAAGCTGGGGCTCGAACACTTCACCCCGGACTACACGCGGTACTTCCACGGTCTGCCGGAGCCGGTGCGCGACCGACTGGTGCCGCGGCAGTGGCAGTTGCACAAGGGCATCGACGACGCCACGATCACCGCGATCCACGACGAGCTGTACCGCCGTACGCTCGACGGCGGCTGGCCGGACGCGGTGCTGACGCCCGGCGTCACCGTGCGGACCGCGGGCCGGATCGGCACCCAGAGCATCGAACTGCACCTGGAACACGTCGAACAGGGCACCCGTACCCGGTTGATGACCGACGCGGTGGTGCTGGCGACCGGCTACCGGGAGCGCCCGCTCGACCAGTTGCTCGCGCCGCTCGACCCGTACCTGAAGCGGGACTCCGCCAACCGGCCGCGGATCGACGCGCGGCACCGGCTGGAGCTGGACCGGGCGGTCACCGGCCGGATCTACGTGCAGAACGCGGAGCGGCACAGCCACGGGATCGGCGCGCCCGACCTGGGCCTGGCGGCCTGGCGCTCCGCGGTCATCCTCAACGACCTGACCGGCCTCCTGACCGGCGCGGAGCACTACCCGCTGCCGGCCAGGACGGCCTTCACCACCTTCGGTCTCGACGGCGCCGCCGCCAGTGACGTCCCTACGCGAACAGCGGCACTCCGGCGCGGGTGAGGCGCCACTCGTCGCCGCCGAACGTCGTCGGGTCGATCGTGCCGTGCGCCTGCACCCAGGCGATGATCGTGTTGCGGATCTCGTCCGAGTTGGACCACACCGACTGGGCGGTGGCCACGTGCGGGTAGTTGCTGCCGCCGCCGGAGCGGTAGTTGTTGACCGCGAGCACGAACCGCGCGGCCGGGTCGACCGGCGCGCCGCCGTGCGTGAGGTTGACGATCCGGGAGCCGACCGGCTGCGCGATGTCGATGTCGTACGACACGCCGCTGAGGATGTCGTAGCTGTAGTCGGGGGTGTTGTTGGCGTTGGTGATCTTGGTGACGTCGACGGGCGCGTCCGGCGCGGTCTGCGCGTAGTACGCCGCCGACCACTCCAGGTAGTCCTTGACCTGGGCGCCGGTGAGCAGCTTGGCGTCCAGGGTGTTCTCGTAGACGTACAGCCCCGCCACGTCGCGCAGCGAGACCTGTCCCGCCGGGATCGCGGCGGTGCGGGAGAACGGCGACGCCTCGGAGAGCACCGGCAGGTCGGCGTACGCGGTACCGGCGAGCGCCGCCTTCACCGTGTCGGCCTGCACCAGGTTGAGGAAGTCGATGATCGGCGTGTCCTTGTACGTGGACTCGGCCGCGGACATCGTCGCGGTGCAGGTGCCGATGATCTGGTTGACGTACGCGACGACCTTGTTGTGCTCGTCGCGCACCAGCTTGGCCACGACCGGGTCCTCGGCGACGGTGTTGGCGTTGCGCACCTCGGCCTTGACGGAGGTGACCTCCCACCGGCCGCGGCTGAACTCCAGGTCGATGTCGAAGACGCTCAGCCGCATGCCCCACATCAGGGGCTCGGACAGCACGACGGTCTTGCCGGTCTTCTCGTTGACGACCAGCGTCTGCGGGCGCTCGACGTGGGTGTGGCCGACCAGGATCGCGTCGATGCCGGGCACCTGCTGGGCCACCAGCGAGGAGGCGTTCTCCGGGTACGGGATCGCGTCGCCGTAGGAGGTGCTGCCGTCCAGGCCGGAGTGGTCGGTGCAGATCACCACGTCGCAGCCGAGGGCGCGGAGCTTGGGCACGTAGATCTTCGCCTGCTCGACCAGGCCGGGGAAGGCCATCTTGCCCTGCACGTTGGCCTTGTCCCAGATGGCGATGCCGGGGTTGGTCAGGCCGAGGATGCCGACCTTGACCGGGGGGCCGCCCTGGACGCGGATCTCCTTGACCAGGTAGGGCGGGAAGGCGGGCTTGAGGGTCTTGGCGTCCACCGCGTTGGCGGCGAGCAGCGGGAAGTCGCACTGGTCCTGGAAGGCGCGCAGCAGCGGGATGCCGTAGTTGAACTCGTGGTTGCCCAGCGCCGCCGCGTCGTACTTCATGTGGTTCATGGCCAGCGCCATCGGGTGCTTGGGGCCGCGGCGGGCGCCGGTGATCGGCTCGACCCGCGCGTAGTAGTACGAGAGCTGCGTGCCCTGGATGATGTCGCCCGCGTCGATCAGCAGTGTGCGGTCGTGGCCCTTCTCGGCGCGGGCGTGCGCGACGAGGGTGGAGACCTTGGCGAGGCCGATGTCGTTGTGGGTCGCGTCGTCGTACTCGGCGTTCGTGAAGTAGTCCCAGTTCAGGGCGTGTCCGTGCAGGTCGGTGGTGCCCAGCACCCGCAGGCTGAACGTCTTGGGCTTCCCGTGGCCGTGTCCGTGGTGCCGGTCGGCGGCCTCCGCGGGGCTCGCCCCCACGACCGCCCCGGCGGTGCCCGCGAGCGCCACGCCCGCCCCCGTGGCGGCCGAGCGGTTGATGAAGTCCCTGCGGTTGAGCGCCATCTGTCGTCTCCTCGTTCCCGTCTGCTCCCGGTGCGGGAACGACGCGCGTAGATTCTGCACCGCCCGCCCCACCCGGCGACACCCCCCACACGTAACCGGAAGATGTCCCGCGCGTGACACGCACGGTGCGGCCGACGCGCGATTCCGGGCGCGTAAGACGTGCTCAGCGGGTGCGGGGGTGACAGGAGTGCTCATCGGAGCGGGGGGCCGCACACTTCGACACTTGTCAACAAGCGTTAATCCAGACGTCGTTGGGCAGTTGCCGTGAGCGTGTTCCCTACCAACGAGTAGGTCATACTCTCGACACATGCGCCGAGCCAAAATTGTCTGCACACTGGGCCCCGCCACCGACTCCTACGACCAGATCAAAGCACTGGTCGAGGCCGGAATGGACGTGGCACGACTGAATCTGAGCCATGGAGCGTACGCGGAGCACGAGGACCGCTACCGACGAGTCCGCAAAGCCGCGGACGAGACCGGTCGCAGCGTGGGCATCATGGTTGACCTTCAGGGCCCGAAGATCAGGCTCGGACGTTTCGCCGAAGGACCTGTACTACTCGAACGCGGCGACGAGTTCACGATCACCGTGGACGACATCGAGGGCGACCAGCAGATCTGCGGGACGACGTACAAGGGACTGTCCGCGGACGTCGCCCGCGGCGAGCGCATCCTGGTGGACGACGGGCGCGTCACCCTGGAGGTCACCGACGTCGAGGGACCGCGGGTGCACACCATGGTCATCGAGGGCGGGATGGTCTCCGACAACAAGGGGCTGAATCTCCCCGGTGTCGCCGTGTCGGTGCCCGCGCTGTCCGACAAGGACATCAGGGACCTGCGCTGGGGCCTGCGGATCGGCGCCGACATCATCGCGCTGTCCTTCGTCCGCACCGGCCGGGACGTCGAGGACGTGCTGCGGATCATGGCCGAGGAGGGCCGCCGGGTCCCGGTGATCGCCAAGGTCGAGAAGCCGCAGGCGGTCGACGCCCTCGAAGGGATCGTCGACGCGTTCGACGGGATCATGGTCGCGCGCGGCGACCTCGGCGTCGAGATGCCGCTGGAAGCCGTCCCGATGGTGCAGAAGCGCGCGATCAAGCTCGCCAAGCGCAACGCGAAGCCGGTCATCGTCGCCACGCAGATGCTCGACTCGATGATCGACAACTCCCGCCCCACCCGCGCCGAGGCCAGCGATGTCGCCAACGCCGTGATGGACGGCACCGACGCGGTGATGCTCTCCGGCGAGACCAGCGTCGGCAAGTATCCGATCGAGACCGTCAAGACGATGTCGCGGATCGTGTCCGCGGCCGAGGACGCGGTGCTCGCCACCGGCCTGCCGCCGCTCACCGACCAGAACAAGCCCCGTACCCAGGGCGGCGCCGTGGCCCGCGCCGCCGCCGAGATGGGCGACTTCCTCGGCGCCCGCTTCCTGGTCGCCTTCACCCAGTCCGGCGACACCGTCCGCCGGCTGTCCCGCTACCGCTCGCCGATCCCCCTGCTCGCCTTCACCCCGGAGCCCGCGACCCGCTCGCAGTTGAATCTGACCTGGGGAGTGGAGACCTTCCTCGGCCCGATGGTGCAGACCACCGACGAGATGGTCCAACAGGTGGACGAGCAGCTGCTGCGGATCGGCCGCTGCAAGAAGGGCGACATCGTGGTGATCACGGCCGGTTCGCCCCCCGGCATGCCGGGCACCACCAACATGGTAAGGGTCCACCACATCGGCGAGGACGATTCGCCGAAATCCTGACCTGTACGGCGCGGATTCACCCGCCGCGCACATCACGCCCCGTTCGGCATTCGCCGGGCGGGGCGTCGTCGTCGGCCGCCTTTGCCGCCGATTTCGGCGGCGGCAAAGGCGGGGCCTTTGGCCGGCGAATCGAAAAACTTAACGCTATGTAACGCGAACGCAATACGGAATCAGGGCGGTACTCCGACAGGTGCTTACCCTCTGAATCTCCTGACATTCCTGCCGCGGTCACATCGCCTCCCGGCCGCCCCCAAGTCCCCTACCCTTGGCCGGAAGTGCGCGTTCTCATCATGCGGACGCCGGAGCAAAGCACCCAAATCCCTCCGCCAACCTCAGCAGAACCTCAAGAGTTTCCTTCCGGCATAACAAGACAGTCACACTCTTCCCTTCACCTCTGCCTGACTCAGCTCCACGCGCCTAGAGTCACGGCCAGTCACCGCGCCTCCGGATTTGTCAGTTCGGGTTCCAGCGCGCGACTCGGCGTCTCATCAGAGACGGCCGCGCCAGGGGAAAGGACTGATCGTGCGACACCGTTCCTTGCTTGTACTGACCGCCGTACTCACCACTGGAGCCCTCACCCTCACCGCCTGCGGATCGCGGAGCGACGACAAGAAGGGCAGCGGGGACAGCAGCGGCGCCGCCAAGACGACCGTTGTCATCGGTGTCGACGCTCCGCTTACCGGGCAGAACTCGGCCACCGGCCTCGGCATCCAGTACGGCGTGCAGATCGCTGTCGACGACGCCAACAAGAACAACCTCGTCCCCGGGGTGACCTTCAAGATCAAGGCCCTGGACGACAAGGCGCTGCCCGCCACCGGCCAGCAGAACGCCACGGCCCTGGTCGCGGACAGCAGCGTGATCGCCGCCGTCGGCCCGCTGAACTCCGGCGTCGCCCAGTCCATGCAGCAGGTGTTCACCACCGCGAACATGGTCGAGATCTCGCCGTCCAACACCAACCCCACCCTGACCCAGGGCAAGGACTGGAACACCGGCACCAAGGTCCGGCCGTTCAAGACCTACTTCCGTACCGCCACCACCGACGCCCTCCAGGGCGGCTTCGCGGCGGACTACGCCTACAACACCCTGAAGAAGACCAACGCCTTCGTGGTGGACGACAAGCAGACCTACGGCGCGGGTCTCGCGGGCATCTTCAAGGACAAGTTCGGGTCCCTCGGCGGCAAGGTCGCCGGCACCGACCACGTCAACACCGGTGACAACGACTTCTCCACGCTCGTCACCAAGATCAAGAACGCCAAGGCCGACATGGTCTACTACGGCGGCCAGTACGACGAGTCGGAGCAGCTCACCAAGCAGCTCAAGGCGGCCGGCGTGAAGATCCCGCTCATGGGCGGCGACGGCATGTTCTCCGACACCTACATCAAGACCGCGGGTCCGGCCTCGGAAGGCGACCTCGCCACCTCCGTCGGCGTCCCGGTCACCACGCTCCCGGCGGCCAAGGACTTCATCGCCACGTACAAGGCGAAGAACTACCCCGGTGACTACGGCACCTACGGCGGCTACTCGTACGACGCCGCCACCGCGATCATCAAGGGCGTCAAGGCCGTCATGGACGCCAACGGCGGCAAGCTCCCCGCCATGGCCGACGCCCGCTCCAAGCTCGTCGACGCCGTCCAGAAGAGCGACTTCGACGGCATCGCCGGTCACGTCTCCTTCGACCAGTACGGCGACACCACCAACAAGCAGCTCACCGTCTACCAGGTCAAGAGCGGCAAGTGGGAGGCCGTGAAGAGCGGCACCTACAGCGGCTGACCGACTCCGTAGCACCCAGGGCCGCGCGGCTGGTCACCCCGACCGCGCGGCCCCCCGCTTACCCCCGGCGTACCTTCCCCCCTGCTCCCTCAGTGACATGGAGGCCATGCGGTGCACACCCTGCCGCAACAGCTGGCCAACGGGCTGTTCATCGGCTCGATGTACGGGCTCATCGCCATCGGCTACACGATGGTGTACGGCATCGTCCAGCTCATCAACTTCGCCCACGGCGAGATCTACATGACCGGAGCCTTCGGCGCGCTCGCGGTCTGGACGAATCTCCCCGACAGCACGTCCATCTGGCTCGCACTGCCCCTGATGCTGCTCGGCGGCGCCATCGTGTCCGTGCTCATCGCCGTGGCCGCGGAGCGATTCGCGTACCGGCCACTGCGCGGCGCACCACGGCTGGCACCACTGATCACCGCCATCGGCCTCTCCCTCGCACTTCAGCAGGCGATCTTCCTCTGGTACCCGGGCGCCGACAACGCCAAGAGCTTCCCGCAACTGCCCGGCGGCCCCTTCCACGTGGGATCGATCAACATCCAGAGCGGTGACATCTTCCTGGTCTCCGCCGCCGTGATCTGCATGGTCGGCCTCGCCGCCTTCGTCCGCACCAGCCGCACCGGCCGCGCGATGCAGGCCACCGCGCAGGACTCGGACACCGCCCAGCTCATGGGCATCGACACCAATCGCATCATCGTCATCGCCTTCGCCATCGGCGGCTTCTTCGCCGCCGTCGCCGGACTCGCCTCCGGCCTCAAGTACGGCCAGGTCAAGTACGACATCGGCTTCCAGGCCGGACTCAAGGCGTTCACCGCGGCCGTCCTCGGCGGCATCGGCAACATCTACGGCGCCATGCTCGGCGGCCTCGTCCTCGGCATCGCCGAGTCCTGCGCCTCCGCCTACATCTCCAACATCCCCGGCATGCAGCAGCTCGGCGGCGGAAGCTGGGCGAACGTCTGGGCCTTCGTGCTCCTCATCGTCGTCCTGCTCGTCCGGCCGCAAGGTCTGCTCGGCGAGCGCGTCGCGGACAGGGCGTGACACCGATGACCGACATCCCCGTAAGCGCCGCGGAGTCCATCGCCGTCGACACCGCGAAACCGGCCGGACGCAGGGTCGCCCCCTTCGTACCGCTGCCGCGGACCGCCGCCCAGGCGGTCACCCTCGTCGGCGCCGTGGCGACCATCGCCTCCACCTTCATGTCCTGGACGTACACCACCGAGTTCCCCGGCGACCTCACCGTCTCCGGCTACCCCGGCGGTCTCCAGGTCCTCACCCTGGTCGGCGCCATCGTCACCGGCCTGTTCGCGCTCGGCGCCTTCGGCCTCAAGGGCCTGCGCTGGCTCACCCCCAACCGCTCCAACAACCCGGTGCTGCTGCTCGCCCTCGGCACCCTGGGCACCACCTGGTACACGGTGATCGCCATCGCCGAGAAGCTCGGCGGTCTGGCCAACCTCGACCCCGGCGGCTTCGTCGCCGCGATCGGCAGCCTGGTCCTGGTGATCGGCGCCCTCGCACTGCCGATCCACCGGCACCCGCGGGAGACCCACGACACCGAGTACTTCGAACTCGGCCGCTTCTCCACGGTCGGCCCGGTCGTCGGCACGTACAAGTGGCTGCGCGAACTGCGCCCCCACCACAGCGATCTCCCGGTCGCCGACCCGACGAAGCTGCCCGGCTGGGTCCAGCGGCTGATCATCACCGTGGCCGCCGCGATCGGCCTCGAGGTCTTCACCTACGGCCTCGCCACCGGCTACACCGAGATCTTCCTCGGCTTCCTGATCGTCGTGGTCTTCACCATCTGGGCGCTGAGCGCGGCCGGTCTGCTCCGGCAGTTCTCCGGACTCACCGCCGCCCACCGCTCGTTCGCCAACACGATGGGCTTCCTGGCCGCGCTGGCCTACCCCTTCGCGCAGAACGACGAGCACTACGCCAACCTCGGCGTCAACATCCTGATCTTCGGCACCGTCGCCCTCGGCCTCAACATCGTCGTCGGCCTCACCGGCCTGCTCGACCTCGGTTACGTCGCCTTCCTCGGCGTCGGCGCGTACGCCGCCGCCCTGGTCTCCGGCTCGCCGTTCTCGATCTGGTCCGGCGTCCAGTTCCCGTTCTGGGCCGCCGCCCTCACCGGCATGGCCGCCTCACTGGTCTTCGGCGTCCTCATCGGCGCCCCCACCCTGCGGCTGCGCGGCGACTACCTGGCCATCGTCACGCTCGGTTTCGGTGAGATCTTCCGCATCGTCGTCAACAGCCTCGACGGCGTATCGGGCCCGAAGGTCACCAACGGCCCCAACGGCATCTCGCAGATCCCCGACCTGTCGATCTTCGGGTACAACCTCGGCGCCTCGCACGACATCGGCTCCGTCACCCTCGGCCGGTTCGCCAACTACTACCTGCTGATGCTGCTGATCACGGTCATCGTGGTGCTGATCTTCACCCGCGCCGCCGACTCCCGGATCGGCCGCGCCTGGGTCGCCATCCGCGAGGACGAGACCGCCGCCACCGCCATGGGCATCAACGGCTTCCGGGTCAAGCTGATCGCCTTCGCCCTCGGCGCCTCGCTCGCCGGACTCGCGGGCACCGTCAGCGCCCACGTCACGTACAACGTGGTGCCCAACCCGTACCAGTTCGCGGGCGCCGCCCCGCCCAACTCGGCCTTCCTGCTCGCCGCCGTCGTCCTCGGCGGCATGGGTACGGTCAGCGGCCCGATCCTCGGCGCGGCGCTGCTCTACCTGCTCCCCGAGAAGCTCGGCTTCCTGGAGCGGTACGAACTCTTCGCGTTCGGCCTCGCCCTGATCCTGATCATGCGCTTCCGGCCCGAGGGCATCATCCCCAACCGGCGCCGCCAGCTCGAATTCCACCAGGACGAAGTGCTCATCCCCGAGCAACGCCCGCTCGGCGACGACACCGTCCCGGCCAGCCCGGCAGGGGCGTGAGAGACACATGACCATCATCAGCCAAGAGCAGCCGACCCCGGCAGCGGCCTCCGACGGCGGCCCGCTGCTCCAGGCCAGCGGCGTCGTCATGCGGTTCGGCGGCCTCACCGCCGTCCGCGACGTCGACCTCACCGTCAACAGCGGTGAGATCGTCGGACTGATCGGCCCCAACGGCGCCGGGAAGACCACCTTCTTCAACTGCCTCACCGGCCTGTACGTCCCCACCGAGGGCAAGGTCACCTACCGAGGCGAGGTGCTGCCGCCCAAGCCGCACCTGGTCACCCAGGCCGGACTCGCCCGCACCTTCCAGAACATCCGGCTCTTCTCCAACATGACCGTGCTGGAGAACGTGCTGGTCGGCAGGCACACCAGGACCCGCGAGGGACTGCTGTCCGCCCTCATCCGCGGCCCCGGCTACCACAAGGCCGAAGCCCGGTCGCGGGCGCGGGCCATGGAGATCCTGGAGTTCATCGGCCTGGCCGGCAAGGCCGACCACCTCTCGCGCAACCTCCCCTACGGCGAGCAGCGCAAGCTGGAGATCGCCCGCGCGCTGGCCAGCGAGCCCGGCCTGCTGCTGCTGGACGAGCCCACGGCCGGCATGAACCCGCAGGAGACCAGGGCCACCGAGGAGTTGGTCTTCGCCATCCGCGACCAGGGCATCGCCGTCCTGGTCATCGAGCACGACATGCGGTTCATCTTCAACCTGTGCGACCGCGTCGCCGTCCTCGTCCAGGGCGAGAAACTGGTCGAGGGCACCTCCGACGTGGTCCAGCAGGACGAACGGGTCATCGCGGCCTACCTCGGTGAACCCTTCGAAGGCGCGCCCACCGGTGAGGGCGACGCCGCAGTGGAAGCGGCCGCGGCCGAAGCCGGGGCCGAGGAGCAGGAGAACGACCGATGACCGCACTGCTCGAAGTCGAGGACCTCCGGGTCGCCTACGGCAAGATCGAGGCCGTCAAGGGCATCTCGTTCACCGTCGAGGCGGGCCAGATCGTCACCCTGATCGGCACCAACGGCGCGGGCAAGACCACCACGCTGCGCACCCTCAGCGGGCTGCTCAAGCCGATCGGCGGCCGGGTCAGCTTCGACGGCAAGGTGCTCACCCGCGTCCCGGCGCACCGGATCGTCGCCCTGGGCCTGGCGCACTCCCCGGAGGGCCGGCACATCTTCCCCCGGCTCACCATCGAGCAGAATCTCCAGCTCGGCGCCTTCCTCCGCAAGGACACGGCGGCCATCGCCAAGGACATCCAGCGCGCCTACGACCTCTTCCCGATCCTCGGGGAGCGCCGCAGGCAGGCCGCGGGCACGCTGTCCGGCGGCGAGCAGCAGATGCTCGCCATGGGCCGCGCGCTGATGTCGCAGCCCAAGCTGCTCATGCTCGACGAGCCCTCGATGGGTCTGTCGCCGATCATGATGCAGAAGATCATGACGACCATCGTGGAGCTGAAGGCCCAGGGCACCACGATCCTGCTGGTCGAGCAGAACGCGCAGGCCGCGCTCTCGCTCGCCGACCAGGCCCATGTGATGGAGATCGGCACGATCAAGCTCTCCGGCACCGGCCAGGACCTGCTGCACGACGACGGCGTCCGCAAGACGTACCTCGGCGAGGACTGAGGCTCGCCCGACCGGGCCCGGAACACGGCGCAGGGCCCGCACCCCGACAGGGGTGCGGGCCCTGCGCCGTGTCCCGTCCGCGGGCGTCTACTTCTCGGAGACCTCTTCGATCACGGCCTGCGCGACCGCCTGCATCGACATCCGGCGGTCCATCGACGTCTTCTGGATCCAGCGGAAGGCGGCGGGCTCGGTCAGCCCGTACTTGGTCTGGAGCACGCTCTTGGCCCGGTCGACCAGCTTGCGGGTCTCCAGCCGCAGCGACAGGTCGGCGATCTCCGCCTCCAGCGCCTTCAGCTCCTGGAACCGGCTCACCGCCATCTCGATCGCGGGCACCAGATCGCTCTTGCTGAACGGCTTCACCAGATACGCCATCGCGCCCGCGTCCCTGGCCCGCTCCACCAGCTCGCGCTGCGAGAACGCGGTCAGCATCAGCACCGGCGCGATCTTGTCCGCGGCGATCCGCTCGGCCGCCGAGATCCCGTCGAGCACCGGCATCTTCACGTCCAGGATCACCAGATCGGGACGCTGCTCCTCGGCGAGCTTCACCGCGGTCTCGCCGTCCCCGGCCTCCCCGACGACGGAGTAGCCCTCCTCCTCCAGCATCTCCTTGAGGTCGAGGCGGATCAGCGCCTCGTCCTCGGCGATGACCACGCGGGTCGTCAGGGGAGGGACGTGGGACTTCGACTGCTCGTCGTCGAGCGGGGCGGCGGACTCGTCGGGCGCGCTCACGGTGCTCCTCGTATCAGGCGGGGTACTGCACACCTGAGCCTACCTAGCTGCGACGGCGCGCACCTACACGGTACGCTGTGCACGCGACCTGGCCGGGTTGGCGGAATGGCATACGCGGATGTCTCAAACACATCTGTCCGAAAGGGCGTGCGGGTTCGAATCCCGCACCCGGCACCTCTGAAATCCCCCCGTATCCCCTCAGTTCGCCGGGGGAGCGGTCGTGCCCGTGGGAGTCGCCGGGCGCAGCATGCAGGTCAGCCGGGCCGTACAGACCCGCTTGTCCGCCTCGTCCGTGATGACGATCTCATAGGTCGCCGAGGAGCGGCCCCGGTGGACCGGGGTCGCGGTGCCGGTGACGAGACCGGAGCGCAGACCGCGGTGGTGGGTGGCGTTGAGGTCCACGCCGACGGCCATCTTGCTGGGACCGCCGTGCAGCATCGCGCCGACCGAGCCGAGGGTCTCGGCGAGCACCGCGGACGCGCCGCCGTGCAGCAGCCCCATCGGCTGGGTGTTGCCCTCGACGGGCATCGTGCCGACCACCTTCTCCGGCGCCGCCTCCAGGATCCGGATGCCCATCCGCTCACCCAGGTGACCGCCGGAGAACAGACCCCGCAGATCGACGCCGAGCCCGGCGTACTGCTCCAGGATCTCCGGCGGGAAGTAGGTGGTGGTCCGCTCGCCCATGGGGTGGTGCTCCGATCGTCCTCGTCCGGCCTGATCCGGTGTGCCCGTACGCGTTTTCCGTGTACTGATCAGTTTTCTACCGGACGGCCCGCGTCGGCCGTGCGTCGGGGGGCGTCCGCCGCGGTCCGCTCCAGCCGGATGACCACCGACTTCGAGGCGGGGGTGTTGCTGGTGTCCGCGGTGTGATCGAGGGGGACCAGCACATTGGTCTCCGGGTAGTACGCCGCCGCGCACCCGCGCGGGGTCGGGTAGTGCACGACCCGGAAGCCCTCCGCGCGCCGCTCCGTGCCGTCCTTCCACTCGCCGACCAGGTCGGCGTAGTCGCCGTCGGCCAGACCGTTGGCCGCGGCGTCCTCGGGGTGCAGCAGGACGACGCGGCGGCCGTTCTTGATGCCGCGGTAGCGGTCGTCCAGACCGTAGATGGTGGTGTTGTACTGGTCGTGCGAGCGCAGCGTCTGGAGCAGCAGCCGCCCCTCGGGCACTGCCGGGTACTCGACGGCCGCGGCCGTGAAGTTGGCCTTGCCCGTCGCGGTGGGGAAGGTGCGGCTGTCGCGCGGGGCGTGCGGCAGCGTGAAGCCGCCCGGGCGCCGCACCTTGGCGTTGAAGTCCGCGAAGCCGGGGACGACCCGCGAGATACGGTCGCGGATCGCGTCGTAGTCCCGCTCGAAGTCCGCCCACGGCACCACGCTCCGGTCGCCGAAGACGGCGCGGGCCAGCCGGGTCACGATCGCGGGCTCCGACAGCAGATGCGGCGAGGCCGGGTCCAGGCCGCCGCGCGAGGCGTGCACCATGCCCATCGAGTCCTCGACGGTGACGAACTGCGGGCCGCCCGCCTGCCGGTCCTTCTCGGTACGGCCCAGCGTCGGCAGGATCAGCGCGCGGGCGCCCGTGACGGCGTGCGAACGGTTCAGCTTGGTGGACACATGAACGGTCAGCCGCGCCTTGCGCATCGCGGCCTCCGTGACGTCGGTGTCGGGGGACGCGGCGACGAAGTTGCCGCCCATCGCGAAGAACACCTTCGCCGTGCCGTCGCGCAGCGCCCGGATCGCGCGCACCACGTCGAAGCCGTGCTCGCGCGGCGGCGCGAAGCCGAACTCCTTCTCCAGCGCGTCCAGGAACGCCGCCGGGGGCCGCTCGAAGATGCCCATCGTCCGGTCGCCCTGCACATTGCTGTGCCCGCGCACCGGGCAGACCCCGGCGCCGGGGCGGCCGATGTTGCCGCCCAGCAGCAGGAAGTTGACCACCTCGCGGATGGTCGGCACCGCGTGCTTGTGCTGGGTCAGGCCCATCGCCCAGCACACCACGACGCTCTTGGCGTCCAGCACCAGGGCGAGCAGCCTGTCGATCTCGGCCCGCGCCAGACCGGTGGCGCGCTCCACCTCGTCCCAGTCGGTGGCGAGCGCGGCGGCCTCGTACTCCGCGAAGCCGTGGGTGTGCTCCGCGATGAAGTCGCGGTCCAGCGCGCCGGCCTCGATCAGCAGCCGGCCCAGCGCGCGGAACAGCGCCTGGTCGCCGCCGAGCCTGATCTGGAGGAACAGATCGGTCAGCACGGTGCCGGAACCGGCGAGACCCGAGGCGTTCTGCGGATTCTTGAACCGCTCGAGACCCGCCTCCGGAAGCGGGTTGACCGACACGATCGTCGCCCCGCCCTGCTTGGCCTTCTCCAGCGCGGACAGCATCCGCGGGTGGTTGGTGCCCGGATTCTGCCCGGCGACGATGATCAGGTCCGACCGGTACAGATCCTCCAGCAGCACACTGCCCTTGCCGACGCCCAGCGTCTCGGTCAGCGCGGAACCCGACGACTCGTGGCACATGTTGGAGCAGTCCGGCAGATTGTTGGTGCCCAGCTCGCGGGCGAAGAGCTGGAAGAGGAACGCCGCCTCGTTGCTGGTGCGGCCCGAGGTGTAGAAGACCGCCTCGTCCGGGGTGTCCAGGGCGGTCAGTTCGTCCGCGACGATCGAGAAGGCCCGCTCCCACGGCACCGCCTCGTAGTGGTCGGCGCCCTCCGCCAGATACATCGGCTGCGTGATCCGGCCCTGCTGGCCCAGCCAGTAGCCGCTGCGCCGCGCGAGGTCGGAGACCGGGTGCGCGGCGAAGAAGTCCGGGGTCACCCGGCGCAGCGTCGCCTCCTCGGCGACCGCCTTCGCGCCGTTCTCGCAGAATTCGGCGACATGCCGGTGGTCCGGCTCGGGCCAGGCGCAGCCCGGACAGTCGAAGCCGCCCTTCTGGTTGACCTTCAGCAGCGTCAACGTGGCCCGCCGCACCCCCATCTGCTGCCCGGCCATCTTGACCGTGTGCCCGATGGCGGGCAGGCCCGCCGCACTGTGCTTGGGCGCGGAGACCTGCGGAGCGTCCTGGACGGGGTCACCTGAAGGGGGCTTCTTTGCCATACGTCCTTTGTACCGCCTTTGCGCGGCGGGGGAGCCGGCGGGCGGCGCCCGGCTTGATCGGCCCGCCGAGCCGCCCGCCCGGCTCCCGGCCCCGCCGCCCCCCGCACGGCGTGCCCCCGGCGGGAGGCGTCCTTCGTTGTCGTACCCGCGTGGGAGGATCGGAGACGTGGCAGACAACGCATCCGCATCGAAGACGACCGACCGCCCCCGCCTGCTGCTGCTGGACGGGCACTCGCTGGCGTACCGGGCGTTCTACGCGCTGCCCGTGGAGAACTTCAACACCGCCACGGGCCAGCCGACGAACGCGATCTACGGCTTCACGTCCATGCTGGCGAACACGCTGCGTGACGAGCGGCCGACGCACCTGGCCGTCGCCTTCGACGTCTCCCGCAAGACCTGGCGGTTCGACGAGTTCCCCGAGTACAAGGCGAACCGCTCGAAGACGCCGGACGAGTTCCGCAGCCAGGTCGAGCTGATCGGCGAGCTGCTGGACGCGATGGGCGTCAGCCGCTTCGCGGTCGAGGGCTTCGAGGCGGACGACGTGATCGCCACGCTCGCCACCCAGGCGGAAGCGCTCGGTTACGAGGTGCTGATCGTCACCGGCGACCGGGACTCGTTCCAGTTGGTCACCGAGAACGTGACGGTGCTCTACCCCACCAAGGGCGTCTCCGAGCTGACCCGCTACACCCCGGAGAAGGTCGAGGAGAAGTACGGCCTGACGCCCCAGCAGTACCCGGACTTCGCGGCGCTGCGCGGCGACCCGTCGGACAATCTGCCCGGCATCCCCGGCGTCGGCGAGAAGACGGCGGCCAAGTGGATCACGCAGTTCGGGTCCTTCGCCGACCTGGTCGAGCGGGCCGACGAGGTCAAGGGCAAGGCCGGTGAGAATCTGCGGGCGCACCTGGACGCGGTGAAGCTCAACCGGCGGCTGACCGAGATGGTGCGCGACGTGAGCCTGCCCTCGGGCCCCGAGGGCCTGGCCAGGGAGCCGTACGACAGGACGGCCCTGGTCGGCGTGCTGGACGTGCTGGAATTCCGCAACTCCAACTTCCGGGAGCGGCTGTTCGCCGTCGATCCCGGCGCCGAGCAGGAAGAGGCGGAGATCGCCGAGGGCGTCGCCGTGGAGGGCACCGTGCTCGCCGCGGGCGACCTGCCCGGCTGGCTCGACGAGCACGGCGGCGCGCCGCTCGGCCTGGCCAGCGTCGACACCTGGGCGCTGGGCAGCGGCAGCGTCACCCAGATCGCGCTCGCCTCACCGGAGGTGGCCGCCTGGTTCGACCCCGCGGAGCTGGACGAGGCGGACGAGAAGTCCTTCGCCGCCTGGATCGCCGACCCCGCCCGCCCCAAGGTGCTGCACAACGCGAAGAACGTCGAGCGGGTCTTCGCCGAGCACGGCTGGAGCGTCGCCGGGGTGACGATGTGCACGGCCCTGGCCGCGTATCTCATCAAGCCCGGCCGCCGCTCCTTCGCGCTCGACGTGCTGTCGGTGGAGTACCTGGGCCGCGAGCTGGCCCCGGCCGACGCCGCGGGCGGACAGCTCGCCTTCGGCGAGGAGGGCGAGGACGAGGGCGCCGCCGCGGCCGACGCGCTGATGGTGCAGGCCCGTACCGTCCTCGACCTCGCCGAGGTCTTCGGCGAGCGGCTGCCCGAGGTCGGCGCCACGGAGCTGCTGCACGAGGTCGAACTGCCCACCTCGGCGCTGCTGGCCCGGATGGAACGCTCCGGGATCGCCGCCGACCGGGCCCATCTCGAAGGTCTGGAACAGCAGTTCGCCGCGGCCGTGCAGCACGCGGTCGGCGAGGCGCACGCCTCGGTCGGCCACGAGTTCAACCTCGGCTCGCCCAAGCAGCTCCAGGAAGTCCTCTTCGGCGAGCTGGGCCTGCCCAAGACCAAGAAGACCAAGACCGGTTACACCACGGACGCCGACGCGCTGGCCTGGCTGGCCGCGCAGACCGAGCACGAACTGCCAGTCATCATGCTGCGCCACCGGGAGCAGGCCAAGCTCCGGGTCACCGTCGAGGGCCTGGTCAAGACGATCGCCCCGGACGGACGCATCCACACCACCTTCAGCCAGACCGTCGCGGCCACCGGACGCCTGTCGTCCACCGACCCCAACCTGCAGAATGTGCCGGTCCGCACCGACGAGGGCCGGGCCATCCGCCGCGGCTTCGTCGTCGGCGAGGGCTACGAATCGCTGCTGACCGCCGACTACAGCCAGATCGAACTGCGCGTGATGGCCCACCTGTCGCAGGACGAGGGACTGATCGCCGCCTTCGCCTCCGGCGAGGATCTGCACACCACCGTCGGCTCCCAGGTCTTCGGCGTCGCACGGGACGCGGTGGACGCCGAGATGCGCCGCAAGATCAAGGCGATGTCGTACGGGCTGGCGTACGGCCTGTCCGCCTTCGGCCTGTCCCAGCAGCTCAACATCGAGGCCGCGGAGGCGCGCGGGCTGATGGAGACGTACTTCGAGCGGTTCGGCGGCGTGCGGGACTATCTGCACCGGGTGGTCGAGGAGGCCAGGAACACCGGCTACACCGAGACGCTGCTCGGCCGCCGCCGCTACCTGCCCGACCTCAACAGCGACAACCGGCAGCGCCGTGAGATGGCTGAGCGGATGGCGCTCAACGCGCCGATCCAGGGCTCGGCCGCCGACATCGTGAAGATCGCGATGCTCAAGGTCGACCAGGCGCTCACCGACGAGAAGCTGGAGTCGCGGATACTGCTCCAGGTGCACGACGAAATCGTGCTGGAGGTCGCGCCCGGCGAGCGGAAGAAGGTCGAGACGCTGGTCCGCCGCGAGATGGCGGGCGCGTATCCGCTGCGCGCCGCGCTGGACGTGTCGGTCGGCGACGGCACCGACTGGGAGTCGGCCGCGCACTGACCCCACCCCGCCCCCCCGCCCGCTCGCGCGAGTCTGTGACCGGGCTGTGTGAACGAGTCGCGACCCCTCGGTGAAAGGTCCGCCGAGGGGCCGGAAACCTCGGCGGATTGCCGGGATTTGCCCCGTATCGCGTTCTCCCCGACTGTGGTCGGGGGGCTGAAGTTGCCGTAGGGTCAATCGAGTTGTGGCGCGGCCACGCGCCCATCTCGCACCTGGGGAGGACCGCGGACATGTCAGCGCGGCGGTACGGCCGAAGGCTACGCAGGGGAGCGGCGGGTACGGCGGTCGCCGCCGCCGCGATGGCGGCGCTGGGCGCCTCGCAGGCGCCGGGACTCATCCCGGTGGCGCACGCCGCCGCGCGGCAGACGACCACCGTGGCCCCGCCGCCCGGCCCCGCGATCGACGGCGGTTCGCCGTACATCACCGATGTGCCGCCGCTGAACACCCCGACGGACCTCACGAATCCGACCGCCACGCCCTCTGGCGGCCCGGTCGTCACCCCGCTGCCGTCCGGCGGCTCGCTGCCCGCGACCGTCCTGGACGCCTACCGGCGCGCCGAGGCGAGCGTCGCCGCGAGCAACCCCGGCTGCCACCTGCCGTGGCAACTGCTCGCCGCCATCGGCCAGGTGGAGTCCGGCCAGGCCCGCGGCGGCGCCGTGGACGCCAAGGGGACGACGTACACCCCGATCCTCGGCCCGGTGCTCGACGGCAACGGCTTCGCGAACATCAGCGACACCGACGGCGGACGCTACGACGGCGACCCGGTCCACGACCGCGCGGTCGGCCCGATGCAGTTCATCCCCTCGACGTGGGCGAACTGGGGCGCGGACGGCAACGGCGACGGGGTCGCCGACCCCGACAACGTGTACGACGCCGCGCTGGCCGCCGCCCACTACCTGTGCGCCGACGGCCGCGACCTGGCCGTACCGCGGGACATGGACCGCGCGATCCTCGGCTACAACCACTCGCAGGCCTACCTCGACCTGGTGAAGTCCTGGTACGAGCACTTCCGGCAGGGCGACGCGGTCTCCGTGCCCGACCGCCCGGGCACACCGGGCGCGGGCGCGCCGCCGTTCGCCAACACCCCGCGGCCGTCGACCAGTCCGTCCGCGTCGGCCCCCGGCGGCACACCGTCGCCCTCGCCGTCCGGCACCCACCCGAGCGGCGGCATCGTCCCGCCGACCGCGGGCACCCCGTCGACCGGCCCCGGCAAGACCCCGCCGCCGTCGTCGCCGTCGTCGCCTACCGGCACCCCCACGGGAGCCCCGACCGGCACGCCGACGGACACCCCGACGACCCCCGGCTGTCCGACGCAGTCCCCGTCGCCCTCGCCGACCGACAGCGCGAGCCCCAGCCCGACCGCGACGCCGACTCCCACGGACACCCCCGGCACGCCCGACCCCTGCGCCACCGACACCCCGACGCCGACGGACACCCCCACCCCCAGCGGTGAGGCGACCGCCAGCGCGGCCACGGGCGCCGCCGTCACCGCGAAGCCGTAACCCGCGACGGGGCATTCCCCGACACGGCACCCCCGGCGCCCCGCGCGCCGGCAACACTCCCGCGCACCGGGGACGTTCAGGCGAAAGCCTCACGAACGTCCCCGGTGAAACGTGTTCTCATCTCACCTCCCGGTTGCTACGGTGCCCCGGCCCCGGCCGACGACCGCGTCGGCCCGTGCCCGAGGGAGGTCCGGCCATGCGCGCTCTCGCCGCGGCGGCGATCGGACTCGCCGCCGCCCTCGCCCTGGTCTTCACCGTCACCGCGATCGGCGCGCCCGCGGGTCACACCTCGCCGAAACCCCTGCTGACCACGGTCCCCAGCCACCCCTGAGCCGGTCACCCTTGAGCCGGTCACCTCTGAGCCAGCCACCCCTGAGCCGTCTGGAGCCGCGATGCGCCGCAAGTCCAGCCTGGTGCTGCTCGCCCTCGCCGTCTTCTTCGCGACCCTGGCGCCCATGCTGCGCTGGTACGCCTACCCGCGGCTGGCCAAAGTGCCGCCGAGCGAGTACCAGGTCGCCGTCCTCGAGGCGAAGAACGCCACCCTCGTCGACTACTCCAGCCTCACCGCCAAGAAGGTCTCCAAGGTCAGCATCGTGCAGACCCTCAAGGGCAATGTGACGGCGGCCCGGCAGGTCAAGGCCGAGACCGGCAAGGACGTCGTGGTCTGGGACGCGCTCTCCTACGTCGCGGGCCCGGACGGCAAGATGGTCTCGGAGATCCCCGAGCGGTACGTCTTCGACGCGCACACCCAGGAGCCGGTGCACACCGCGAGCGAGTCGGTCGACGGCGACCCGGTCACCCGACAGGGCATCGAGTTCAAGTTCCCCTTCCTGACCCAGAAGCGCGACTACTACTACTTCGACGCGCAGAGCCGCACCTCCGCGCCGATCCACTACGCGGGCACCCAGCGCTTCCACGGCCTGAAGGTCTACTACTTCGAGCAGACCGTGCCCTGGCAGCGGGTCCCGCTGCCCAAGAAACTGCCCGAGATCGCGCCCGGCGCTCCCGCGCTCACCCCCGAGACGGTCAAGGCCACGGGCATCCAGCGCTGGTACACCACCAAGCGGATGTTCTGGGTCGACCCGACGACCGGCGCGCCCGTCAACGGCGAGGAGATCCACACCGAGGAGCTGCGCTTTCCCGCCTCGACCGGCAAAGCACCGGTCACCGCCTTCGCGGGCGACGTGAAGATGCGGCCCGACTACATCGACTCCATCGTCCATCTGGTCAAGACGCAGCGGCAGTTGGTGCTGCTGCTCACCAGCTACCTGCCGTGGGGCTTCGGCGGGCTCGCCGCCGCGCTGCTGGCGCTGTCGCTGCTGCTCGAAGCGCGCGGGCGGCGGCCCGCCGACCCGGTGGGCGGCCGGGAGCCCGACCCCGACCGCGCCCCCGACCACCCGGACCCCATAGCGGTCTGACCTACGGCCCGCACCCCGTACGGGCCGAGCCGTGCCGGGACCCCGCACCGGTCTGACTCACGGCCCGCACCCCGTACGGTCCGAGCCGTGCCGGGACCCCGCACCGGCCGATCTGTCCCGGACGCCGTACGGGCCGGGCGGGCGGCCTACGCGCGGCGGCTGTTGTTCGTCCGCTTGGTCGGCTCGGCCGTCGCCGGGTCCTCGGGCCACGGGTGGCGCGGGTAGCGGCCCCGCAGCTCGGCGCGCACCGCGCGGTAGCCGTCACGCCAGAACGACGCCAGGTCCGCGGTCACCGCCGCGGGCCGCCCCGCGGGCGACAGCAGATGCACCAGCAGCGGCACCCCGGCGACCTCGGGCGTCGCCCGCAGCCCGAACAACTCCTGGAGCTTCACGGCCAGTACGGGCTGGTCGCCGCCGTAGTCGATCCGGATCCGCGAACCGCTCGGCACCTCGAACCGCTCCGGGGCCAGCTCGCCGAACCGGGCGGCCTCGCCCGTGGCCCACGGCAGCAGCCGGGGCAGCGCGCCGCCCGCCGAGATCCGCTCCAGATCCGCCCGCCGCCCGGCCCGCGCCAGCTCGGGCCCCAGCCACTCCTCGGCCCGCTCCACCAGCGCCCGCTCCGAGACGTCCGGCCAGTTCCCGCCCAACTCCCGGTGCAGGAAGGCCAGCCGCTGCCGTACCTCACGGGCCTCCCGCGACCAGTGCAGCAAACCGGTGCCCTCGCGCCGCAGCCCGTCGAGCAGCGCGGCCCGCACCGCGTCCCGGTCCGGCCGGCGCAGCGGCGCCGCCGACAGCTCCAGCGCGCCCAGCCGCTCCACCCGGCGCGCCACCACGTCCCCGCCGCGCCAGGCCACCTCCTCGTACGACTCCAGCAGCCCGGCCGCCGCCGCCCGCGCGGTGCCCTCGTCGATCACCGCGGCCACCCGCACCCGCGCGTCCGTCCGCCCGACGCCCCGGTCCGCCACGGCCACCGCCACCCACTCCGCCCCGCCCACGCCCCCGCCGACCTCCGCGCCGGTCCCGGACGCCATCACGTATCCGTCCCCGCCCCGCCGCCGCGCGACCCGCTCGGGAAACGCCAGGGCGACGACGAGCCCGGCCGCCGCGTCGTCCGACAGGCCCCCGCCCGCGGCGCGGCTCGCGGCGGACGGGCGCGCCGCGGAGCGCGGGACGGCGGCGTCCGTCGCGGGCGGGCTCCCTTCCGTCACCGTGCCGCGCAGCCGGTCGGCCTCCGCGCGCCAGCGCGCCGCGTACGGGTCGCCGCCGCGGCGGGCGGTGTGCCAGGCGGCGGTGAGGTCGGAGCCGTAGGAGTGGGGGAGTTCTTCGCTGAGGAGCGCGGTGACCTCGGCGGCGCGGCGGGCGCCGAGCACGGGCGCGGAGTCGAGGAGGGCGCGGGCGAGCCGGGGGTGCAGCCCGAGCCGGGCCAGCCGGCGGCCCCGGTCCAGGACGCGGCCCGAGGCGTCGACGGCGCCGAGGCCGCGCAGCGTGTCGCGGGCCGCGGCCATCGCGCCCTGCGGCGGGGCGTCCAGCAGGGCGAGCCCGGAGGCGTCCGGATCGCCCCAGCAGGCGGCCTGGAGCGCGAAGGCCGTGAGGTCGGCGAGCGCGATCTCGGGGGAGGGGTGCCGGGGCCTGCGGGCGTCCTCGGCCGGGGGCCAGCAGCGGTAGACGGTGCCGGGACCCTCGCGCCCGGCGCGCCCGGCGCGCTGGTCGGAGGCGGCCCGCGACACCCGTACGGTGACCAGCGCGCCGAGGCCCCGCGCGTGGTCCATGCGCGGCTCGCGGGCCAGCCCGCTGTCCACCACGACCCGCACGCCCGGCACGGTCAGGCTGGACTCGGCCACGGACGTCGCGAGCAGCACGCGCCGCCGCTCACCGGGCGCCAGCGCCGCGTCTTGGACGGCGGCCGGGGCGCGGCCGTGCACCTGGAGCACCTCGATGCCGCCGCCCGCGCCGCCGGAATCCGTGAGGTCCCCGAGCAGACCCGAGACCCGCGCGATCTCCCCGACGCCCGGCAGGAAGCACAGCACGTCCCCGTCGCGCTCCCGCAGCGCCCGCCGCACCACCGTCGCCACATGGTCGAGCAGCGCCCGGTCCACCCGGCCCCCGGCGTGCGTCGCCCGTACGGGACCGGGCGGCGGCGCCCACTCCACGGCCACCGGGTGCAGCACCCCGCCCGCCTCGACCACGGGCGCGGGCGGCCCGTCGGCCCCGCCCAGCAACGCCGCCCACGCGGCCGTGTCCGTCGTCGCGGACGCCGCGACCAGCCGCAACTCCGGTCGCAGCAGGGCCCGTACGTCCAGCAGGAACGCCATGGACGTGTCGGCGTCCAGATGCCGCTCGTGGCACTCGTCGAGCATCACCGTGCTCACGCCCGGCAGTTCCTGGTCGCGCTGGAGCCGTTGCAGCAGCACACCGGTGGTGACCACCTCGACCGCGGTGCGGGCCGAGACCCGCCGCTCGCCGCGGACCGTGAAACCGACGCTCTCGCCGACCCGCTCCCCGAGCAGCCAGGCCATCCGCCGGGCCGCCGCCCGCGCCGCCATCCGCCGCGGCTCCGCGACCAGCACCCGCCCGCCGAACGCGTCGGCGATCAGCAGCGGGACCAGCGTGGTCTTGCCGGTGCCGGGCGGCGCGGCCAGGACGGCGCAGCCCGGCGACCGCAGCGCGGCCAGCAGCTCCGGTACGACGGAGGCCACCGGCAGCGCGCGCCCCTCGGCCCGGATCGCGTACGTACCGGCGCTCCCGCCGGCTTCCCCGCCGGCCGCCCGACCGTCCTGTCCGCCGGCCTTCACTCCGCCGCGCACACGAAGATCGCCGTGCCCGGCAACAGCCGCCCGCGCAGCGGGGACCAGCCGCCCCACTCCTGGTCGTTCCACTCCGGCCACTCGGGCTCGACGAGGTCGACCAGCCGCAGGCCAGCCGCCGCGATCTCGCGGACGCGGTCGCCCAGGGTGCGGTGGTGCTCGACGTACACGGCGATGCCCCGGTCGTCCTCCTCCACGTACGGCGTGCGGTCGAAGTAGGAGGCGACGGCCGTCAGGCCCTCGGGCCCCGGCTCGTCGGGGAAGGCCCAGCGCACCGGGTGGGTGACCGAGAAGACCCAGCGCCCGCCGGGCCGCAGCACCCGCCGCACCTCCCGCTGGACGCGCGCGGTGTCGGCGATGAAGGGGAGCGCGCCGTACGCGGAGACCGCCAGGTCGAACGAGCCGTCGGCGAAGGGCAGGGCGCCCGCGTCGGCCTGGACCAGGGGCACCAGCGGCGCGCCGTCGGCCGAGGACTCGTCGTCGATCCGCCGCGCGTGCTGGAGCTGCCGGAAGGAGAGGTCGAGGGCGACCGGCCGGGCGCCCTGGGCGGCCAGCCAGCGCGAGCACTGGGCGGCGCCCGCGCCGATCTCCAGCACGTCCTTGTCCTTCAGGGCCGCCGTCGGGCCGAGCAGCCCCGCGTCCGCCTCGTCCAGACCCTCAGGGCCCCAGACGAAGCGGGCGTCGCCCAGGAAGTCGCCGTGCTCCACCTGGTAGTCGTCCGCGTTGCGGTCCCACCACCGGCGGTTGGCCCGGCTGCTCTCCGTGACCCCCGCGCTGCGGCGGGTGGCCTCCGGTTCCTCGTGTGCCTCTCGGGGCGCTTCCCGGCGTACGTCCCGGGGATCGGGTCCTTGGATCATCGCGGCAGTCGTCGTACTCTCTGAGAAGACCTGGCACTGGGTGACTTGTGCCGGTTCGGTCCGTTACGCGCCCGGTGGGCTCTTCGTGCGTTGACCGTGCCCGGCTGCCCCCGTATGCTACAAGTTGCGCTGCGAGCCTGCGCGCCTCAGACAGAGCAGGCTGCGCTCGGAATCTGTTGCATACCCCTCGGCCCCACGGCTGTCCGGAATTCGGCAGGAGCGAAAAGGGCTTACGGCGTAGCAGTACCTACGACTTACTGTCCGTACCGGAGTCCTTTCCCTAATGACGAGCAGCACCGAGGCCCCTCGCACCACCCCGCAGGTGGCGGTCAACGACATCGGCAACGAGGAAGCCTTCCTCGCCGCGATCGACGAGACGATCAAGTACTTCAACGACGGCGACATCGTCGACGGCGTCATCGTGAAGGTCGACCGGGACGAGGTCCTGCTCGACATCGGTTACAAGACCGAAGGTGTCATCCCCTCCCGCGAACTCTCCATCAAGCACGACGTCGACCCCAACGAGGTCGTCGCCGTGGGCGATGAGATCGAGGCCCTTGTTCTCCAGAAGGAGGACAAGGAAGGCCGCCTGATCCTCTCGAAGAAGCGCGCTCAGTACGAGCGTGCCTGGGGCACCATCGAGAAGATCAAGGAAGAGGACGGCATCGTCACCGGCACCGTCATCGAGGTCGTCAAGGGTGGTCTCATCCTCGACATCGGCCTCCGTGGCTTCCTGCCGGCGTCGCTCGTCGAGATGCGCCGCGTGCGCGACCTCCAGCCCTACGTGGGCAAGGAGCTCGAGGCCAAGATCATCGAGCTGGACAAGAACCGCAACAACGTGGTCCTGTCCCGCCGTGCCTGGCTGGAGCAGACGCAGAGCGAGGTCCGCCAGACCTTCCTCACCACCCTCCAGAAGGGTCAGGTGCGGTCCGGCGTCGTCTCCTCGATCGTCAACTTCGGTGCGTTCGTGGACCTCGGCGGCGTCGACGGTCTCGTGCACGTCTCCGAGCTGTCCTGGAAGCACATCGACCACCCGTCCGAGGTCGTCGAGGTCGGTCAGGAAGTCACCGTCGAGGTTCTCGACGTGGACATGGACCGCGAGCGTGTCTCCCTGTCGCTGAAGGCGACGCAGGAAGACCCGTGGCAGCAGTTCGCCCGGACCCACCAGATCGGGCAGGTCGTCCCCGGCAAGGTCACCAAGCTCGTCCCGTTCGGCGCGTTCGTCCGCGTCGACGAGGGCATCGAGGGCCTGGTGCACATCTCCGAGCTGGCCGAGCGCCACGTGGAGATCCCGGAGCAGGTCGTCCAGGTCAACGACGAGATCTTCGTCAAGGTCATCGACATCGACCTCGAGCGTCGCCGCATCTCGCTGTCGCTCAAGCAGGCCAACGAGTCCTTCGGCGCCGACCCGGCCTCGGTCGAGTTCGACCCGACGCTCTACGGCATGGCCGCGTCGTACGACGACCAGGGCAACTACATCTACCCCGAGGGCTTCGACCCCGAGACCAACGACTGGCTCGAGGGGTACGACAAGCAGCGCGAGGAGTGGGAGGGCCAGTACGCCACGGCCCAGACCCGCTTCGAGCAGCACCAGGCGCAGGTCATCAAGTCCCGCGAGGCCGACGAGCAGGCCGCGGCCGAGGCCGGTTCCGCCGCCCCCGCCGCGACCGGTGGCCCGGGCGTCTCCGGTGGCTCGTACTCCTCGGAGTCCGACGACACCTCCGGTGCCCTCGCCTCCGACGAGGCCCTCGCCGCCCTCCGCGAGAAGCTCGCGGGCGGCCAGAGCTGACGGCTCTCCGCTAGGCCCAGTCACAACACCGCGGTCCCGCACCCCTCAGGGGGTGCGGGACCGCGGTGCTTTCCCGGTGGCCGTGGGGCCCTGGGCGGCGCGGCGGGGGGGGCTACGGGGTCACGGGGATGTTGGTCAGGGCCTTGCCGCCAGTGCGCTTGTTGGAGGCGTAGACGGTGGTGGGGCAGTCGGCGGAGTAGTTGGTGACGTAGATCGCCGTCTGCGTGGCACCGGTGGCGCCGGTGAGGTCGGAGGTGTTGTCGCGGAAGACGGTGCCGCAGCCCCAGCCGGGCTGCTGGGTGTGGGTCTGGTAGCCGTCGTTGAGGGTGCGGGTGCCGGTGTTGCCGGTGATGGTGTAGCCGTTGCCTTTGACGTCGACCCAGGAGTCGTCGTAGTTGGTCATGCTGAGGCCGCTGCCGTCGAAGGTGTTGCCGGAGACCAGGCCGCCGGTGGTGCCTTCCTTGAGGTCGATGTTCTCGGCGCCGATGTTGGGGCCGATGACGTTGTTGAGGATCTGCACCCGGTCGCTCTTGTCGGTCAGGGTGTTGGCGGTGCCGACGTAGACGCCCTCGCCGTATCCCGGCCGCTGGAGCCCGGTGTCGTAGATCCGCGAGTTCTTGATCACGCCGTCCGTGCTGGAGGTGCGGAAGTGCACGCCCTCCATCTGGAGCCCATGCACGGTCACCGAGTCGATGACGACATGCGCGGCGGCGTCGGTGACGATGCCCTTCTGGCCGCCGGTGACGCTGACCCCCTTGACGGTCCAGTAGCTCGCGCCGTTCAGATAGAGGCCGTAGCCGCCGGAGGAGGTGAGCACGGCGTTCGAGGAGCCGGTGAGCGTGATCCGGTCGGCGGCCGTGCCGGACACGGTGACCTTGAAGTTGCCGGTGTACGTGCCGTCGGCGAGATGGATCGTCTGGCCGGGGGCGGCGGCGGTCAGCGCCGCCTTCAGCTCCTTGGCCGTGGTCACCTCGACGGTGCTCGCCGCGGCGGCCGTTGCCGCACCGGCCGTCGACGCACCGGCCGGCGTCGCGTACGAGAGCAGCCCGGCGAGCAGTGCCGCGACGGGCAGGGCCACCGGCAGGGTCAGAAGCGTGTGGGGTCGCATCCGCGTCCTTCCATCGTTCCAAGCATGTGAATCTTGGTCGTCCATGTGAACACATGGGCGTAACGAGAGAAGGTAGGGCCCACCCGACGGACCGTCAAGACGTCCGGGTTCCGGGGGGACGCGTGGGAATGGCCGGGCGGGTACGTTCGTTGAGGGGGGGAGAGAGCGAGGAGGACGATCATCGTGCTGGATCCGCAAGGGCTGTACGAATACGTGCCGGGCGGGGCCGAGGCCGTCGACGCAGCGGTCGGAGACGCAGGTCCCGTACTGCTGTACCACTTCGAGGGGTACATGGACGCCGGGGACACCGGCGAGCAGATCAGCGAGCAGTTGCTGGACCGCCTGGACAACCAGCTCGTCGCGCGCTTCGACGCCGACCGGCTGGTCGACTACCGCGCCCGCCGCCCGCTGATGACCTTCGAGCGCGACCACTGGACCTCCTACGAGGCACCGGAGATCGACCTCTATCTGGTGCGGGACACCACCGGCACCCCCTTCCTGCTGCTCACCGGCTCCGAGCCGGACGTGGAGTGGGAACGGTTCGCGACCGCCGTGCTCCAGGTCATCGAACGCCTGGGCGTACGCCTCGCCATCAACTTCCACGGCATCCCGATGGGCGTGCCGCACACCCGGCCCGTCGGCCTCACCCCGCACGGCAACCGGGTCGACCTCATGCCCGGCCACCGCGCCTGGTTCGAGGAGGCCCAGGTCCCCGGCAGCGCCGCCTCCCTCATCGAGCTGCGGCTCGCCGAGGCCGGCCGTGACGTGCTCGGCGTCGCCGCCCACGTCCCGCACTACCTGGCGCGTTCGCCCTACCCGGACGCCGCCCTCGCCGTCCTGGAGACGATCACCGCCGCCACCGGCCTTGTGCTGCCCGAGATCGCCCACGCCTTGCGCAATGAGGCGCACACCGTCCGCGTCGAGATCGACCGCCAGGTCGCCGAAGGCGACGGCGAGCTCGTCTCCGTCGTCCGCGGCCTCGAGTCCCAGTACGACGCCGTCGCCGGGTCCCAGTCCCGCGAGAGTCTCATCGCCGAGGCCGTAGAGCTTCCTTCCGCCGACGATCTCGCCGCCGAGTTCGAACGCTTCCTCGCCGACCGCGAGGACGACTAGCGCCTGCGGCGCGCTCACGAAAGAGGGTTCGCGTCCCCAGGGCGCGGGCCCTCTTCCGCTTCCCCTCCGCAAGGCGCGCCGCGCTCGCGCAGGGCCTGATTTATAGGGGCGCGGCCCCTGGACGGTTCCTTGCGAAGGGCCTGGTTTTCAGGGGCGCGGGGAACTGCGCGGCCCGCCCCCACCGGGCTGCCAGCCCGAAAACTCACAGCATCTGCCCCGCTGGGGCCGGTTTTCGACGGCCGCGCCACCGTTGGTGGCTGAGCGCGCAGTTCCCCGCGCCCCTGGGAGGCACCCGCGGAGGGCCGGAGGGCCCGTAAGCTGGCGGCATGCTGAACGTCGGGCTGACCGGTGGAATCGGGTCAGGAAAAAGCTCCGTGGCGAAACTGCTGGTGGCACACGGCGCGATCCTGGTGGACGCGGACCGCATCGCCCGCGAAGTGGTGGAACCCGGCACGGAGGGCCTGGCGGCGGTGACGGCCGAGTTCGGCCCGGACGTGCTGGCGGCGGACGGGACACTGGACCGCCCGAAACTCGGCGCGATCGTCTTCGCGGACGAGGCCCGGCGCCAGGCGCTGAACGCGATCGTGCACCCGCTGGTCGGCCGCAGGTCGCAGGAGCTGCGGGCGGCGGCGGCCCCGGACGACATCGTCGTCAACGACGTACCGCTGCTGGCGGAGAACGACCTGGCCCCGTTCTACGACTTCGTGATCGTCGTGGACGCGGCCCCGGCCACGCAGATCGAGCGCCTGGTGCGGACACGCGGGATGACCGAGGACGAGGCGCGGGCGCGGATGGCGGCGCAGGCCGGCCGCGAGGAGCGCATCGCCGTCGCGGATCTGGTGATCGACAACGACGGCCCGCTGGAGGAGCTGGAGCCCCAGGTCCGCGCGGCGTGGCAGCGGCTGCGGGAGCTGGCGGCGGCCGGGACGGCGTAGTCGCCCGGGGAATGCGGTTGCCGACGACGACGTTGGGTATGTCAGACCAGACGATCAGTCGTCACCCGTGCCCGAATTCAGGGAGGCGGCCTTGCACGAGCGGACCCCAGAGACGCACGTCATCGACTTCCGCGCCGCGGAGCAACTGCTGGAGGCGCGTGACCCGCGCGGCGCCGTACAACTCCTCGACCCGGTGATCTCGGCCCATCCGGAGAACACCGCGGCCCGCCTGCTGCGCGCCCGCGCGTTCTTCGCCGCGGCCCAACTGCGTCCGGCGGAGCTGGAGTTCCAGATAGTGCTGGAGCGCGAGCCGGACAACGCCTTCGCCCACTTCGCGCTGGCCCGTACGCTGCAACGCGCGAACCGCGCCGACGAGGCCCAGCGCCACTTCCGGCTCGCCGCCGCACTCGACCCCCGGCCGGACTATCTGGCCGCAGCCCGTTTCGACGACGCCGGCTGACGGCCGTGGAAGTCGTCGTGGTGCTGCTGATCATCATCGCGGTGGTCGCCCTGATCGGCGTGTCCAGCAGTCTGAGGGTGGTCAAGCAGTACGAGCGCGGGGTGATCTACCGCTTCGGCCGGGTCAACCGGCTCCCCAAGGAGCCGGGCCCGCGCATGCTGGTGCCGTTCGTGGACAAGATGACCAAGGTCAACATGCAGGTCGTCACCATGCCGGTGCCGTCCCAGGACGGCATCACCCGCGACAACGTGTCGGTACGGGTCGACGCGGTGCTCTACTTCCGGGTCATCGACCCGATCCGGGCCACCGTGGACGTGCAGAACTACCAGTTCGCGATGTTGCAGGTGGCGCAGACCTCGCTGCGCTCCATCATCGGCAAGAGCGAACTCGACGATCTGCTGTCCGGCCGCGAACGCCTGCACGAGGGGCTGGAGTTGATGCTGTCCACGCCCGCCACCGGCTGGGGCGTCCACATCGACCGCGTCGAGATCAAGGACGTGGCGCTGCCGGAGTCCATGAAGCGGTCGATGGCCCGGCAGGCGGAGGCGGACCGGGAGCGGAGGGCCCGGATCATCACCGCCGACGGTGAGTTGCAGGCGTCCCAGAAGCTCTCCGAGGCGGCCAGGACCATGGACGCCAACCCGTCCGCCCTCCAACTGCGCCTCCTCCAGACGGTGGTGGAGGTCGCGGCGGAGAAGAACTCGACCCTGGTGATGCCCTTCCCCGTCGAGATGCTGCGCTTCTTCGACCGGGCCGCGAACTCCGGCGCGAATTCCGGTGCGAACACCGGCGGCAGCCAGGACACGAAGCCGGTCGAGAAGACGGCGGCGCCTGCGGCGACGGACGAACTGACGGACGCGGAACCGCGGTCCGCCGTCGAGGCCGCGGCCGAGGAGCCGCCCGCGATCGACCGGAAGCCGCCGGGCCCGATCCAGATCCCGGACCCGCGCACGTCCGAGGAGTGAGCGACGAAGCCGTAACGGCAGGGAAGGCCAGGGCAGGAACGGGACGGGAGCGGGCGGGTCACTCCGCCCGCTCCCGCGCGTCAGCCCCGCGTCAGCGCGTCCAGTCGATCTTGAACACCCACGCGTACCGCCCCTTCGCCCGCGCCGCCGCGGGCACCCGTACGGTCAGCGTGCCGCCGTCGAACTCCCAGTCCAGCGGCCGGTCGTGGCCGAGCATCGTCACCCGGTCGCCCTTGCGGACCGGCAGCGGAGCGGTCGTTGACCGTGACGTCCTCCCGCCGCGCGGCGCGGGGGCGGACGTGCGGAGCCTGCTCAGATCATCAGAACAGCGGCGCGGGCAGCACGCCCTCCAGCGCCAGCAGCGTGCGCTTGATCTCCAGGCCGCCGCCGAAGCCGCCTATGCCGCCGTCGCTCTCCACCACCCGGTGGCACGGCACCACCAGCGGTATCGGATTCGCGCCCATCGCCGTTCCGACCGCGCGGGCCGCCCCGCGCTCGCCCACCCGGTCGGCCAGGTCCTGGTACCCGACGACCGTGCCGTACGGCACCCCGGCCGCCAGCTCGCGCAGCACCCGGCGGTTGAAGCCGGTGATCAGCGACCAGTCCAGAGCGAGCGAGAACTCCTTCAGCGCACCCGCGAAGTACGCCTCCATCTGCTCGGTGACCGGCGCCAGCCGGGCCGCGTCCTCGACCGGCTCGCCGCCCAGCCGCCGCCCCATCGACGCCACCGCGCGCCGTACCGCCGCCTCGTCCGCCCGGAAACCGACATTGACCAGCCCCTCGTCGGTCGCCGCCAGCAGCAGCGGCCCGATCGGGGTCTCCATGACCGTCCAGGCGGTGTCGTTCGTCACGCTGCCAGCCTAGATCGGGGGTCCGACAACGCCCCGCCGCCGCGATCCGCCCGGCAAACACGGCCGGCGCGGGGCCCGTCACCGGAAGTGACCGGGTGGTCACATGAGAGCAAGTGGCCGCCCCGGCGGCGGCCCGCCCGTCCGGGCCCGGACGATTGTCGGTGGTGGGTCGTACGGTGGTGACATGCGGCCCGTATCAGACATCGAACGCAGTGTGGCGCCCTTCGAGGTCGTCAGCCCCTACCAGCCCAGCGGCGACCAGCCCACCGCCATCGACGACCTCGAGAAGCGGATCCGCGGTGACGAGCAGGACGTCGTGCTGCTCGGCGCGACCGGTACGGGCAAGTCCGCGACCACCGCGTGGATGATCGAGCGGCTCCAGCGCCCCACCCTGGTCATGGCGCCGAACAAGACGCTCGCCGCCCAGCTCGCCAACGAATTCCGCGAGCTGCTGCCGAACAACGCGGTCGAGTACTTCGTCTCGTACTACGACTACTACCAGCCCGAGGCGTACGTCCCGCAGACGGACACGTACATCGAGAAGGACTCCTCGATCAACGAGGAGGTGGAGCGGCTGCGGCACTCCACCACCAATTCGCTGCTGACCCGGCGCGATGTCGTCGTGGTCGCCTCCGTGTCCTGCATCTACGGCCTCGGCACCCCGCAGGAGTACATCGACCGCATGGTGCGGCTCAATGTCGGTGACGTCATCGACCGCGACCAGCTCCTGCGGAAATTCGTCGACATCCAGTACGCGCGCAACGACGTGGCCTTCGCCCGCGGCACCTTCCGGGTGCGCGGCGACACCATCGAGATCTTCCCGGTCTACGAGGAGCTGGCCGTCCGCATCGAGATGTTCGGCGACGAGATCGAGGCGCTCTACACACTGCACCCGCTCACCGGCGAGGTGATCACCGAGGACCGGCAGATCTACGTCTTCCCCGCCACCCACTACGTCGCGGGCCCCGAGCGGATGGAACGCGCCATCGCGGGCATCGAGAAGGAGCTGGAGGGCCAGCTCGCCCTGATGGAGAAGCAGGGCAAGCTGCTGGAGGCCCAGCGGCTGCGGATGCGCACCACGTACGACATCGAGATGATGCGGCAGATCGGCACCTGCTCCGGCATCGAGAACTACTCGCGGCACATCGACGGCCGCGAGCAGGGCTCCGCGCCCGACACCCTCATCGACTACTTCCCCGAGGACTTCCTGCTGGTCATCGACGAGTCGCACGTCACCGTGCCGCAGATCGGCGCGATGTACGAGGGCGACGCGTCCCGCAAGCGCACCCTGGTCGACCACGGCTTCCGGCTGCCGTCCGCGCTCGACAACCGGCCGCTGAAGTGGGAGGAGTTCCTGACCCGCGTCGGCCAGACCGTCTACCTGTCCGCGACACCCGGAAAGTACGAGCTGTCCCGCGGCGACGGCGTGGTCGAGCAGATCATCCGCCCGACCGGCCTGGTCGACCCCGAGGTCATCGTCAAGCCCACCGAGGGCCAGATCGACGACCTGGTGCACGAGATCCGGCTGCGCACGGAGAAGGACGAGCGCGTCCTGGTCACCACCCTCACCAAGAAGATGTCCGAGGACCTCACCGACTACCTGCTCGAACTGGGCATCCAGGTGCGGTATCTGCACAGCGACATCGACACCCTGCGCCGCGTCGAGCTGCTGCGCGAACTGCGGGCCGGTGAGTACGACGTCCTGGTCGGCATCAACCTGCTGCGTGAGGGCCTCGACCTGCCCGAGGTGTCGCTGGTCGCGATCCTCGACGCCGACAAGGAGGGCTTCCTGCGCTCGGGCACCTCGCTGATCCAGACCATCGGCCGCGCCGCCCGTAACGTGTCGGGCCAGGTCCACATGTACGCGGACCGGATCACCCCGGCGATGGAGAAGGCCATCGAGGAGACCAACCGGCGCCGCGAGAAGCAGATCGCGTACAACAAGGAACGCGGCGTCGACCCGCAGCCGCTGCGGAAGAAGATCGCCGGAATCCTGGACTCCTTCGCCCGCGAGGACGCCGACACCGAGGAGCTGCTGGGCTCCGGGCGGCAGCGCTCGCGGGGCAAGGCGCCGGTGCCAGGACTGTCCGCCCGCGCGGGCGAGAAGCGCGGGGCGAAGACGCTGCCCGCCGAGGAGCTGGCCGACCTGATCGCTCAGCTCACCGACCAGATGCACGCGGCGGCCGGCGAGCTGCAATTCGAGGTGGCCGCCCGGCTCAGGGACGAACTGGGCGAGCTGAAGAAGGAGTTGCGCCAGATGAGAGAAGCGGGAATGGCGTGACGCGGGACCGGCGACCGGCCGGTGTTCGCCAGGAATCGCCACGCGGCGAACCGGGATACCGTTGCACGGCGTCTTGTTAGGGTGCGGGACAACCGCACACACGGGTGAGAGGGGACAGCGCGTGACGGTCAACATGACCAAGGGCCAGAAGATCAGCCTGAGCAAGTCCGACGGAGGGACGCTGACGGCGATCCGGATGGGGCTGGGCTGGCAGGCCGCGCCGCGCCGCGGACTGTTCGGATCCCGCACCCGGGAGATCGACCTGGACGCCTCGGCCGTGCTCTTCGCGGACAAGCAGCCGGTCGACGTGGTGTTCTTCCAGCACCTGACCAGCGACGACGGCTCGGTCCGGCACACCGGTGACAATCTGGTCGGCGGCGCGGGCCAGGGCGGCGACGACGAGTCGATCATCGTCGACCTCCAGCGCGTACCGGTCCATGTCGACCAGATCGTCTTCACGGTGAACTCCTTCACCGGCCAGACCTTCGCCGAGGTGCAGAACGCGTTCTGCCGCCTGGTCGACGAGACCAACGGGCAGGAGCTGGCCCGCTACACGCTGACCGGCGGCGGCCAGTACACGGCGCAGATCATGGCCAAGGTGCAGCGCGGCGCGACCGGCTGGTCGATGACGGCCATCGGCACGGCGGCCAACGGCCGGACGTTCCAGGACCTCATCCCGGCCATTCTGCCCGCGCTCTGAGGCCGCACGGCCGCTGACGCGGCCCCCGGCCCGCGGGCCGGAACACGTACACACGCATAACGGGAACGGGGGGCGGCGGACATGACGGCCGAACTGGTCCGGGGACAGAACCATCCGCTGTCGGGCACCCGGATGGAGATCCGGGTGTCGGCGGGCACCCCGGTGGTGGCCGCGGTCACCCTCGGGGACGAGCGGGGGCGGGTCGTCGGTGACTCCTCGCAGTGGCTGGCGCACCCCGGCGCGCCGCAGCTCCCCGGCGTCGAGGTGCCCCGGCAGGCCGCCGCCGAGCACCGGCTCGCGGTGGACCTCGGCGCGATGCCGCCGCAGGTGCACCGGGTGCACGTACTGCTGGCTCTCCCGGGCGCCGCGGGCCGCCCCGGCGCGCCCGCCGCCTTCGGCGCCGCCCCCGCCCCGCATCTCGCCGTCACCACCACCGAGGGCGAGGCCGTCGCCGGATTCACCATGACCGGCCTCGGCCCCGAGACGGCCCTGCTGGCCATCGAGCTGTACCGGCGGCAGGGCGCCTGGAAGGTGCGCGCCGTCGGCCAGGGGTACGAGGGCGGTCTGCCCGCGCTGCTGCTCGACCAGGGTGTCCCGGAGCCCGCCGGGGTGGCCGCGGGCATCGACGAGGCGGTGGGGCGCGAGCTGTCCCGCTCGGTCGACCTGCCCGCCGCGCCGCGTACGGCCCCGCCGCCGCGGCCGGAAACCGCGGCCCCGGCCGCCGCTCCGGGCGACGGCCGGACCACCGCGTCCTCAGGACCGGTCGACTACCGGCACCCGCGGCGCAAGGCCGCCGCCACCGCGCCGCCCCCGCCCGCTCAGGGACCGGCCCAGGGCCGGCCGGGCTCGCCGTACGACGCCCCGCCCGCCGCGCCGCGGCCGTCCTCCGACGGACAGCCCGGCACCCCGCCCGGCACCCCGCCCGTCCCCGTCGCGGGCGACGCCTCCGGCTGGACGATGGAGGAGCGGCTGCACAATCAGGTGTGGGGCATGTTCGAGGACCTGGCCCGCACCATCGCCGCCTACCGCAGCGCGGTGGACTTCGCCGAGTCCCGCTTCGAGCAGGAGCTCGACCGGCTGCTCGCCGACCCCGCGACCCGCGGCGGTCAGGCCGCGGACGCCGCCCGCGACCAGGCGCAGGCCCGGCAGTTCGCGCTGGTCGACCAGGCCCGCGCCGTGCTCGACCGGGACATCGCGCAGCTCGTCGCCGAGGCCGAGGTCGTCGAGCCCGCGCTGCCCGCCGCCTTCGCGGGCTGGGAGAATCCGGTGTGGCACGCCTACCGGGTGCCCGACCAGCCGCCGCTCGCCGTACGGCTCGGCGGCCTCTACCTGCCCGAGGCGCCCGAACTGCGCATCCCGCTGCTGGCCCGGCTGCCGCTGGACCGCGGTCTGTGGATCGACAGCGAGGAGGACCGCGGGGTCGCCATGGACACCGCCGTGGCGATCGCCGCCCGGCTGCTCGCCTCGTACCCGGTGGGCGGTTTCGCGGTGCACGCCCTCGACCCCGCGGGCTCCGGCTCCGCCGCGCTCGCCCCGCTCACCGGCAGCGGCGCCGTGCTGATGCCGTCGGCCGGGGGCGCGGCCGGGGTCGGCGAGGTGCTGAACCGGCTGACCGAACGCGTCGATCTGCTCCAGATGGCGCTGCGCGGCGGCGCCGCCGACTCGCTGCCGCCCGGCTTCGACACCGCCGAGCAGCTTCTGATCGTCAACGAGTTCCCGTACGGCTTCGACGACCGGGCGGTCACCCAACTGCGCTATCTCGCCGACGAGGGACCGCGCGCCGGGGTGCACCTGCTGCTGGTCGCCGACCGCGAGGACGCGTCCGCGTACGGGCCGGTGCTCGATCCGCTGTGGCGCTCGCTGCTGCGGCTCACCCCGCTGCCCAGCGACCACCTGGCCGACCCGTGGGTGGGGCACGCCTGGACGTTCGAGCCGTCGCTGGTGCCGCCGGGGAGCCAGGTGCTCACGCAGGTGCTCAGGGAGATCGCGGCGGCCCGCCCGGCCTACGGCCCCTGACCGGTCGTGCCGGGTCCTGCGCCGGTGCTTTACCGGCTTTACGGCTCTGACCTGCACACTTGTGCGATTCTTTACTAACTCTTGGGCAATTCGTGTACTGTTCTTGGTGCGGAGTGAAACCTCTCCCTGAACGGACTCAAGTGGCGGGGACCTCCCGCAGCGACGACGCTGACAGTTGCCGTATCGAATTGCCGGAGGACCTGTGGATGTCTCCCTCGCCCTCTGGGCGCTCACCATCGCCGGACTGATCGCCCTGATCGCCGTTGACTTCGTCATCGGCCGCACCCCGCACGACGTCTCCGTCAAGGAGGCAGGGGCCTGGACGATCGTCTGGGTCGTACTCGCCGGGCTCTTCGGACTCGGCCTGCTCGTCTTCTCCGGCGGCCAGCCGGCGGGCGAGTTCTTCGCCGGTTACATCACCGAGAAGTCGCTGAGCGTCGACAACCTCTTCGTCTTCGTCCTGATCATGTCCAAATTCGCGGTGCCGTCCCAGTACCAGCAGCGCGTACTGCTGGTGGGCGTGCTGATAGCGCTGGTGCTCCGCGCGGTGTTCATCGCGGGCGGCGCGGCGATCATCGCCAGCTTCTCGTGGGTCTTCTACATCTTCGGCGCCTTCCTCATCTGGACCGCCTGGAAGCTCATCCAGGACGCCCGTTCGGACGACGAGGACGAGGAATTCGAGGAGAACCGGCTGCTCAAGGCGGTCGAGAAGCGCGTGCCGTCCACCGACAAGTACCACGGCACCCGGCTGTTCATCACGGAGAACGGCAAGCGGCTGATGACGCCGATGCTCGTCGTGATGCTCGCCATCGGCACCACCGACGTGCTCTTCGCGCTCGACTCGATCCCCGCGATCTTCGGCCTCACCCAGGACCCGTACATCGTCTTCACCGCCAACGCCTTCGCCCTGATGGGCCTGCGCCAGCTCTACTTCCTGATCGGCGGCCTGCTCAAGAAGCTGGTCCACCTGTCGTACGGGCTGTCGGTGATCCTCGGCTTCATCGGCGTCAAGCTGGTGCTGCACGCGTTGCACGAGTCCGGTGTGCACGTGCCGGAGATCTCCATCCCCGTCTCGCTCGGCGTCATCGTCCTCGTCCTCGCGGTCACCACCGCCACCAGCCTGGTCGCCTCCAAGCGGCAGGCGGAGGCCGAGGCCGCCGCCTCCGAGGACGAGGAGCGCCCCGCGACGCCGGTCCGCTGACCGGTCCCTGCGCAGTCTCTCCGCCCCCTCCGTACCGACGCCTCCGTACCGACCCCTTGGCGCAGACCGCTCCGTTACGAGGGCTACCGTGGCCCTCGTAACGGAGCGGTTGTGCGTGGCGTGTGGGAAGGCGCGGATGGTGGCGAGCGGCATGGTGGTCCTTCCCGAGCTGACCGGCGCGCGGTTCTTCGACGCCTGGCGGCTCGACGACGTCGCGCTGACCGCCGTCGTCCTGCTCGGCGTCGCGTACGCGCTGGGCGTACGGCGCAAGCGGCGCGCGGGGGAGCGGTGGCCGCTGTGGCGCACCGCCGCGTTCTACGTCCTCGGCCTCGGCACCCTCGTCGTCGCGACGATGTCCTCGCTCGCCGTCTACGACCGGGTGCTGTTCTGGCCCGCCGCCGTGCAGAACATCCTGCTCGACCTCTTCGCCCCGCTCGGCCTGGCGCTCGGCGACCCGCTCGCGCTCGCCGCCCCCGACAGCCGACTGCGCCGCGCCTTCACCGGCCGTACGGTACGACTGCTGATGTATCCGCTGGTCAGCTCGGTGCTGGTGCTCGCCTCCGAGCTGACGATCTACTTCACGCCGTACTTCTCCACCGCCCTCGGCAACGGGCTCGTGCTCCAGCTCATGCACCTGCAACTGCTGCTCACCGGCTGCCTGTTCGTGCTGCCGATGCTCAGCCGTCAGGACCTGCTGCCGTCCTGGTGCGGCCATCCGGTCAGGGCCGCGCTGGTCTTCTTCGACGGGCTCTTCGACTCCGTGCCCGGCATCGTCGTCATGACCAGCGGCACGCTGGTGGCCGGGCACTGGTACGCCGCGCACCCGCGCTCCTGGGGGCCGAGCGTCCAGCACGACCAGATGCTCGGCGGCGGCCTGATGCTCACCCTCGCCGAACTCGTCGCGCTGCCCTTCCTGATCCTGGTCTTCTTCGAGTGGTGGCGGGCCGAGCGGGAGAAGACGGCGGAACTCGACGCGCGGCTGGACCGCGAGGCTGTCGTCGCGATGTCCGGTGCCGGTGCTGGTGCTGGTGCTGGTGCCGCCGCCGGTGCCTCTGCCGCGCCCGCCTCCACAAAGGCCCCCGCGTCCGCCGCCGCTCCCGCGGCCGCTCCCGTTCCGGAGATGACCCGCCCCTGGTGGGAGACCGATCAGGGCGAGGTCGGCGAGCGCATGCGGCGCGGTCGCTGAGCGGTCCGCGGCGGCTCGGGGTCACAACTGCGTTACGGGCACCACGTCACGAGTCGGCGCGTGTCACGCTCTCCCCCTCATACCTGTCCTGGGGGGACAAATTGCGTCAACGTGCCATCACCGCTGCCTGTTTACTGGCCGTCGCGGGGCTCGCGCTCGCGGGATGCGACGGCGACGGGGGGACCGACGACATATCGGGCGCCGCCGCCTCGGTCTCGGCCACACCCACGGCCGCGCCCACCACCACGCAGGCCGCGCTCACCGGCCAACTGCCCAATCTGACCGGGATGCCGCTGCTCGCCGCGCGCACCATGGCCGACGACGCCGGGTTCACCCGGATCGCCGCGCACGACGCGACGGGGGCCGAGCGCACCCAGGTCTCCGACGGCGACTGGAAGGTGTGCTTCCAGCAGCCCGGCCAGGGGCCCGCGGCGCTGTCCGCCCCGGTCGACCTCGCCGTCGTCAAGATCGCCGAGATCTGCCCGCCCGCGGACGGCACCCCGGCGCCGTCACCCACACCCACGGTCACCCGCACCACGGCGCCGTCTCCGACCGCCACGCACAAGGCGACGCCCAAGCCCCGCCCCACCACCGTCACCCACAAGCCGACCCCGAAGCCCAAGCCGAAACCCAAGCCGAAGCCGACCGTCGGGTACACCGAGCCCCCGGTCAACGACCACGACGGCGCCACCGCCCTCTGCAACGACGGCACGCTGTCCTACTCGCAGCACCACCGGGGCACGTGCTCGCACCACCACGGCGTGGCCGTCTGGTACAAGTAGCCCGCCCGCCCGGCCGTACGGCGACCGTACGGACATCCGGGGGAGCGCGGGGCGGGGGCGAGCCGGCGGCAATCCGCTGCTCGCCCCCGCCGGGCCGGGGTGTGCGCGCCGACCGCTACCAGCCGCGCTCGCGCCATTCCTTGAGGTGGGGGCGCTCGGCGCCGAGGGTCGTGTCGTTGCCGTGGCCGGGGTAGACCCAGGTCTCGTCCGGGAGCACGTCGAAGAGCTTGGCCGTGACGTCGTCGAGGAGCGAGGTGAAGGCGGCCGGGTCGTCGTGCGTGTTGCCGACGCCGCCCGGGAAGAGGCAGTCGCCGGTGAAGACGTGCGGGGCGCCGTGCGGGTCGTCGTAGACGAAGGCGATGCTGCCCGGGGTGTGGCCGACCAGGTGCCGCGCGGTGAGGCTGACGCGGCCGAAGGTCACGGTGTCGCCGTCGTCCAGCGCCACATCGGTGGGGACCGGGATGCCCACCGTGTCCTCGCGGCCCGCGTAGGTACGCGCGCCGGTCGCGTCGATCACCGCGCGCAGCGCCTGCCAGTGGTCGCCGTGCTGGTGGGTGGTCGCGACGGCGCCGAGCCCGGCGTCGCCGACGACCTCCAGCAGCGTCTGCGCGTCGTTGGCCGCGTCGATCAGAAGCTGCTCGTCGGTGGCCCGGCAGCGCAACACGTACGCGTTGTTGTTCATCGGCCCGACCGCGACCTTGGTGATGATCAGGTCTTCCAGTTCATGCACGTCGGGGGTCCCGCCCACCGTCACTTCTCCGCTGTACGCCATGCCGCCAGCCTAGAGGTTCGGGGTGCCTAGAGCGGAGGCAGTACGGGCAGCGGGCCGTCGGGGGTCACGGTCAGGCCCTCGTACGGGCCGCGGCCGGAGACCCAGGCCAGCAGGGGGCGGGTGGCGGCGCTGACGGTGAGGTCGGGTTCCGCGGCGGCGCCGATCGTCCAGGACGCGCCGGACTCGGTGTCCTCCAGGCGGACCGCGGCGATGCCCTCGTGCCCGGTGAGGCCGTCGGCGAGGGAGGCCAGCTCACGGGCGGCGAAGTCGGCGGGCAGGTCGGCGGTGGTGGGGCCGATGCCGAGGTCGACCAGGTGCAGCCACACCTCGCCCAGCCGCCGCCAGGGGACCTCGGCGGCGGCGATCACCCGGCCGGAGCGCAGCGTGACCTGCGTCGCCCAGCCCGACGGCGGCACCTGCGCGGCGGCCCGCTCGAACCGCTCCGCCGAGGCCCGCAGATCGGCGAGGTGGTCGTCGAGGGGACGGCCCGCGCCCTCCTCGATGGCCCGGTCGCGGGACGTCGCGTCCGCGTACATCGGGGTCTCCACGCCGGTCCCCGCCCAGATCAGCAGATTGGCCAGGGCGTCGGCATTGCGGGCGACATGGGTCAGCAGATGCCCGCGGGTCCAGCCGGGCAGCAGCGAGGGTTCGGCGACGCCGTCGGCGGGGAGCGCGGACACCGCGGCGACGAATCGGTCGGTGGCTTCCCGGACGGCAACCGCATCGAGTGCGGGATCCGGTCGTTGGACGGTCACGTACCGACGCTAGCGCGTCACCCCGCGCTCGCGCAGGACACACGATCGGGTGAAGTGGTCAGAGCGCGCCCGTAAATCGAATGCACGTGCTATATGGTCGGTGTGTCGCAACTTCTGAGAACGCGGCGAACCGGAAGAAAACCCGAGCGCACCCCGTTTAGGCTGACTGGGGGTGCCGACTCTCCCCCCGTCTCTATGAAAGGTGCGCACTGGCGTGGCCGATCGACTCACCGTCCGTGGCGCTCGCGAGCACAATCTGAAGAACGTGTCGCTCGACCTGCCGCGGGACTCCCTCATCGTGTTCACAGGGCTGTCCGGATCGGGCAAGTCCTCCCTCGCCTTCGACACGATCTTCGCCGAGGGGCAGCGCCGGTACGTCGAGTCGCTCTCCTCCTACGCCCGCCAGTTCCTCGGCCAGATGGACAAGCCCGATGTGGACTTCATCGAGGGCCTGTCCCCTGCGGTCTCCATCGACCAGAAGTCCACCTCGCGCAACCCGCGCTCGACGGTGGGCACCATCACCGAGGTCTACGACTACCTCCGGCTGCTCTTCGCCAGGATCGGCAAGCCGCACTGCCCCGAGTGCGGCCGCCCGATCTCCCGGCAGTCGCCGCAGGCCATCGTCGACCGGGTGCTGGAGCTGGAGGAGGGCAGCCGCTTCCAGGTGCTCTCCCCGCTGGTCCGTGAGCGCAAGGGTGAATTCGTCGACCTCTTCGGCGACCTCCAGACCAAGGGCTACAGCCGTGCCCGGGTCGACGGGGCCACGATCCAGCTCACCGACCCGCCCAAGCTGAAGAAGCAGGAGAAGCACACCATCGAGGTGGTCATCGACCGCCTCACGGTGAAGGACAGCGCCAAGCGCCGCCTCACGGACTCCGTCGAGACCGCGCTCGGCCTGTCCGGCGGCATGGTCATCCTGGACTTCGTCGACCTGCCCGAGGACGACCCGCAGCGCGAGCGGATGTTCTCCGAGCACCTGTACTGCCCGTACGACGACCTGTCCTTCGAGGAGCTGGAGCCGCGCTCCTTCTCCTTCAACTCGCCCTTCGGCGCCTGTCCCGACTGCACCGGCATCGGCTCCCGCATGGAGGTCGACCCGGAGCTGATCGTCCCCGACGAGGAGAAGTCCCTGGCCGAGGGCGCCATCGCGCCCTGGACCGGCGGCATGTCCAAGGGCTACTTCGAGCGGCTGGTCGAAGGTCTCGCGGGGGAGCTGGGCTTCAGGACCGACATCCCCTGGGCCGGGCTGCCCGCCCGCGCGAAGAAGGCGCTGCTCTACGGCCACAAGGCCGAGGTCAGGGTCGCGTACAAGAACAGGTACGGCCGCGAGCGCGCGTACAACGCGCATTTCGAGGGCGCCATCCCGTTCGTGAAGCGGCGGCACCAGGACTCCGAGAGCGACTCCAGCCGGGAGCGCTTCGAGGGGTACATGCGCGAGGTGCCCTGCCCCACCTGCCACGGCAGCAGGCTCAAGCCGATCGTGCTGGCCGTCACCGTCCAGGACCGCTCCATCGCGGACGTCTCCGCCATGTCGATCAGCGACTGCGCCGAGTTCCTCGGCGGGATGAAGCTGGACGCCCGCGACAAGAAGATCGCCGAGCGGGTGCTCAAGGAGGTCAACGAGCGGCTGAAGTTCCTGGTCGACGTCGGCCTGGACTACCTCTCGCTCAACCGCGCCGCGGGCACCCTGTCCGGCGGCGAGGCCCAGCGCATCCGGCTCGCCACCCAGATCGGCTCGGGCCTGGTCGGCGTGCTGTACGTGCTGGACGAGCCGTCGATCGGCCTGCACCAGCGCGACAACCACCGGCTGATCGAGACCCTGGTACGGCTGCGCGACCTGGGCAACACGCTGATCGTCGTCGAGCACGACGAGGACACCATCAAGACCGCCGACTGGGTGGTCGACATCGGCCCCGGCGCCGGTGAGCACGGCGGCAAGGTGGTGCACTCCGGCTCGCTGAAGGAACTGCTGGTCAACGAGGAGTCGCTGACCGGGCAGTACCTCTCGGGCAAGCGCGTCATCGTCACCCCCGACGTACGCCGCCCGATCGACCGCAAGCGGCGGCTGACGGTGCACGGCGCCCGCGAGCACAATCTCCAGGACATCGACGTGTCCTTCCCGCTCGGAGTGCTCACCGCCGTCACCGGCGTCTCCGGCTCCGGCAAGTCGACGCTGGTCAACGACATCCTCTACACCCACCTGGCCCGCGAGCTGAACGGGGCGCGCAGCGTCCCCGGCCGGCACACCCGGGTGGACGGCGACGACCTGGTGGACAAGGTCGTGCACGTCGACCAGTCGCCGATCGGCCGCACCCCGCGCTCCAACCCGGCCACGTACACCGGTGTCTTCGACCATGTGCGGCGGCTCTTCGCGGAGACGATGGAGGCGAAGGTCCGCGGCTATCTGCCCGGCCGCTTCTCCTTCAACGTCAAGGGCGGTCGCTGCGAGAACTGCTCGGGCGACGGCACGATCAAGATCGAGATGAACTTCCTGCCGGACGTCTACGTCCCGTGCGAGGTCTGCCACGGCGCCCGCTACAACCGCGAGACGCTGGAAGTGCACTACAAGGGCAAGTCCATCGCCGAGGTGCTGGAGATGCCGATCGAGGAGGCGCTGGACTTCTTCGAGGCGGTGCCCGCCATCGCCCGGCACCTGCGCACGCTCTACGAGGTCGGCCTGGGATACGTACGCCTGGGGCAGTCCGCGCCGACGCTCTCCGGCGGCGAGGCGCAGCGCGTGAAGCTCGCCTCCGAGCTCCAGAAGCGCTCCACCGGCCGTACGGTCTACGTCCTGGACGAGCCGACCACCGGTCTGCACTTCGAGGACATCAGCAAGCTGATCAAGGTGCTCCAGGGCCTGGTCGACAAGGGCAACACCGTGATCGTCATCGAGCACAATCTCGATGTCATCAAGACCGCCGACTGGGTGGTCGACATGGGCCCCGAGGGCGGCAACGGCGGCGGACTGGTCGTCGCCGAGGGCACCCCCGAGCAGATCGCGGCCGTCCCGGCCAGCCACACGGGCAAGTTCCTGCGGGACGTCCTGGGCGCGGAGCGGATCAGCGACGCGTCGGTGCCCGCGCCCAAGAAGCGGGTGCCCGCCCCCAAGAAGGCCACGGGGACGGCCGCCGCGGCCAAGAAGGGCACGACGGCCGCCGCGAAGAAGACCCCGGCGCCGCGCAAGCGGACGGCGGGCAAGGCGTAGCACCGCGGAAGGTCAAGGACGGGCCGGCGCGGGCGCGGCGGCACGCCGTCGAGGCGCGGTCGTCAGGCAGCGGTCGTCAGGCAGCGGTCGTCAGGCAGCGGTCGTCAGGCGCGGCCGTCAGGCAGTGGCCGTCCGGGAGTGCCACAGAGGAAGCGGACAGGTGGGGGACGTAGGGTTACGGGTCGCGAGACCTCCCCACCTCCCCGACCTGGAGCGCACATGACCACCGAACTGCCCGCCTGCCGCCGTACCGTCCTGCGAGGCGCGGCCCTGGCCGGAGCCGCCGGGTTCGGCCTCACCGCGTGCGGCGGCTCCGGCGGCGGTTCGTCCGACGGGCCCGCCAAAGCCGTGGAGTTGGGCGCCGCCACCGAGGTACCGGTCGGCGGCGCCAAGCTCTACCGGAACGACAAGGTGGTCGTGGCGCAGCCGAAGGAGGGCACCTTCAAGGCGTTCAGCGCGGTCTGCACGCACGCGGGCTGCGTCGTCACCTCGGTGGACGGCACGACGATCACCTGCGCCTGCCACGGCAGCCAGTTCGACGCGGACACCGGCGCCGTGCTCCAGGGCCCGGCGACCAAGCCGCTGCCCGCCGTGCAGGTCACCGCCTCCGGCGGCAAGCTCACCGCCGGTCCGGCGAGCTGACCACCGGCAGTCCGGCCCGCGCGAACCGGCGGTCCCGCCCGCCGGTATCCGCACCGGTCGGCACTGCCCGGCCTGGCCCGGGAATGTCGCATCCCGCCAGTAGGGTGGGAGACATGGCGGACCCCAGCAGCTACCGACCGAAGCCGGGCCAGATCCCCGACTCCCCGGGGGTCTACAAGTTCCGGGACGAGCACGGTCGGGTGATCTACGTCGGCAAGGCGAAGAGCCTGCGCCAGCGGCTTTCCTCGTACTTCCAGGACATCACCAACCTCCACCAGCGGACCGCCACGATGGTGACCACCGCGGCGGCCGTCGAGTGGACGGTGGTCTCCACCGAGGTGGAGGCGCTCCAGCTCGAATACTCCTGGATCAAGGAGTTCGACCCGCGGTTCAACGTCAAGTACCGCGACGACAAGAGCTATCCGTCCCTCGCGGTGACGATGAACGAGGAGTTCCCGCGCGTGCAGGTCATGCGCGGCCCCAAGCGCAAGGGCGTGCGCTACTTCGGTCCGTACGCGCACGCCTGGGCGATCCGCGAGACCGTCGACCTGCTGCTGCGGGTCTTCCCGGTCCGCACCTGCTCCGCCGGGGTCTTCAAGCGCTCCGCGCAGATCGGCCGCCCCTGTCTGCTCGGCTACATCGGCAAGTGCTCCGCGCCCTGCGTCGGCCGGATCAGCGCCGACGACCACCGCGAACTGGCCGAGGAATTCTGCGACTTCATGGCCGGACACACCGGCACCTACCTGCGCCGCCTGGAACAGCGCATGAAGGACGCGGCGAGCGAGATGGAGTACGAGCAGGCCGCCCGGCTGCGGGACGACCTGGAGGCGCTGCGCCGCGCCATGGAGAAGAACGCGGTGGTGCTCGCCGACGCCACCGACGCCGACCTGATCGCCGTCGCCGAGGACGAGCTGGAAGCCGCCGTGCAGATCTTCCACGTACGCGGCGGCCGGGTCCGCGGCCAGCGCGGCTGGGTCACCGACAAGGTCGAGGCGGTCGACACCGCGGGCCTGGTCGAGCACGCCCTCCAGCAGCTCTACGGCGACGAGCGCGGCGACGCCGAGCGCTCCGGCGGCAGCGGCGGTGTGCCCAAGGAGGTGCTGGTCCCGGCGCTGCCCGCACCGTCGGAGCCGGTCGCGCAGTGGCTGAGCGACCGCCGCGGCTCGCACGTCAGCCTGCGCGTACCGCAGCGCGGCGACAAGAAGGACCTGATGGCCACCGTGCAGCGCAACGCGCAGCACGCCCTCGCGCTGCACAAGACCAAGCGCGCCTCCGACCTCACCACCCGCTCCCGCGCGCTGGAGGAGATCGCCGCCGCGCTCGACCTCGACACCGCGCCGCTGCGGATCGAGTGCTACGACATCAGCCACCTCCAGGGCGACGACGTGGTCGCGTCCATGGTGGTCTTCGAGGACGGCCTGGCCCGCAAGAGCGAGTACCGCCGCTTCCAGATCAAGTCCTTCGCCGGGCAGGACGACGTCCGGTCGATGCACGAGGTGATCTCCCGCCGCTTCCGCCGCTATCTGCTGGAGAAGCAGAAGACCGGCGAGTGGGAGGGCGAGTCCGGCGAGGTCCCCGCGAACCACGGCGATGTTCCCCTGGACCACGAGGAACAGGCGTCCGGCCCCATCGACCCCGACACCGGACGGCCGCGCAAATTCGCGTACCCGCCGCAGCTCGTCGTGGTCGACGGCGGACAGCCGCAGGTGGCCGCCGCCCGGCGCGCGCTGGAGGAGCTGGGCATAGACGACGTCGCCGTGTGCGGCCTCGCCAAGCGCCTGGAAGAGGTCTGGCTGCCCGGCGACGACGACCCGGTGATCCTGCCGCGCTCCAGCGAGGGCCTGTACCTGCTCCAGCGGGTCCGCGACGAGGCGCACCGGTTCGCGATCTCGTACCAGCGCAGCAAGCGCTCCAAGTCGATGAAGGCCGGCGCGCTGGACTCCGTGCCGGGGCTCGGCGAGACCCGCAGGCAGGCGCTGCTGAAGCACTTCGGCTCGCTGAAACGGCTCCGGGCGGCGACGATCGAGGAGATCTGCGAGGTCCCGGGGATCGGCCGCCGTACGGCGGAGACGGTCGCGGCGACCCTGGCAGCCGCGGCTCCGGCCGCACCCGCGGTGAACACCGCGACAGGAGAGATCATCGAAGAGGCCGACGGGACCCCGCCCGGGGCGGACCCGTCCCACCATCGGGGGATCAGCACATGAGCGACCAGGACGAACAGGACGGAACGCACGTGACAACCGGCGGAGCGGGGGAGGCCGTGGAGGCCATCCCCGAACTGGTGATCATCTCCGGCATGTCCGGAGCGGGCCGCAGCACCGCGGCCAAGTGTCTGGAGGACCTCGGCTGGTTCGTGGTGGACAATCTGCCGCCCGCGCTGATCCCCACCATGGTGGATCTCGGCGCGCGCTCGCAGGGCAACGTCGCCCGGATCGCCGTGGTCGTGGACGTCCGCGGACGCCGCTTCTTCGACAATCTGCGCGAGTCCCTCGCCGACCTGGCGACCCGCAGCGTCAAGCGCCGGATCATCTATCTGGAAGCCTCAGACGAGGCCCTGGTCCGCCGCTTCGAGTCGGTCCGCCGGCCGCACCCGCTCCAGGGCTCGGGCCGGATCGTGGACGGCATCGCGGCCGAGCGCGACCTGCTGCGCGAGCTGCGCGGCGACGCCGACCTGGTGATCGACACCTCCAGTCTCAACGTGCACGAGCTGCGCGCCAAGCTGGACGCCCAGTTCGCGGGCGAGGAGGAGCCGGAACTCCGGGCCACGGTCATGTCGTTCGGATTCAAGTACGGCCTGCCCGTCGACGCCGACCTGGTGGTGGACTGCCGCTTCCTGCCCAACCCGCACTGGGTGCCGGAGCTGCGGCCCTTCACCGGGCTCAACGACGAGGTGGCGCAGTATGTGTTCAACCAGCCGGGCGCGAAGGAATTCCTCGACCGCTACGCCGAGTTGCTGCACATCATCGCCGCCGGATACCGGCGCGAGGGCAAGCGGTACGTGACGATCGCGGTCGGCTGCACGGGCGGCAAGCACCGCAGCGTGGCGATGTCGGAACGGCTGGCCGCACGGCTGGCCGCGGATGGGGTGGAGACCGTGACAGTGCACAGGGACATGGGGCGCGAGTGATCATGACGGGTCGGCGGCGGCGCCGGGGTACGGGCCGCCGCGCCGGGGTGCCGCCCAAGGTGGTCGCCCTCGGCGGGGGGCACGGCCTGGCCGCCTCCCTCGCCGCACTGCGCCGGATCACCGGCGATCTGACCGCGGTGGTCACCGTCGCGGACGACGGCGGCTCCAGCGGCAGACTCCGCCAGGAGATGGGCGTACTGCCGCCGGGAGACCTCCGCAAGGCGCTCGCCGCGCTCTGCGGGGACGACGAATGGGGGCGCACATGGGCCCGAGTGGTCCAGCACCGCTTCACCAGCGAGGGTGATCTGCACGGGCACGCGGTCGGCAATCTGCTGATCGTCGCGCTGTGGGAACAGCTCAACGACGAGGTCGCCGCGCTGGAGTGGGTCGGGCGGCTGCTGGGCGCCCACGGCAGGGTGCTGCCGATGTCCGCGGTCCCGCTCGACCTGCACGCCATCGTCCGCGGCCACGACCCCGACAGGCCCGACGAGATCAGCACCGTCCGCGGCCAGGCCACGGTCGCCCTCACCCCCGGTGAGGTGCAGGAAGTGCAGGTCGTCCCGGCCGATCCGCCCGCCGTTCCCGAGGCCGTGCAGGCGGTCCTCGACGCGGACTGGGTGGTGCTCGGCCCCGGCTCCTGGTTCTCCTCGGTGATCCCGCATCTGCTCGTCCCCGAGCTGGTCGACGCCCTCATGACGACCAGGGCGCGCCGGGTCCTCACGCTGAACCTCGCGCCGCAACCAGGTGAGACCGACGGATTTTCTCCGCAGCGTCACTTGGAGGTTTTGGCCCGACACGCCCCTAAACTCACCATCGACGTGGTTCTCGCCGACGAGGCCGCCGTACCCGACCGTGACAGCCTCTCCGAGGCCGCACAGCGGTTGGGCGGCACGGTCGAGCTGGCACCGGTCGCCGCCCCCGACGGGCCGCGGCACGACCCGGAGCTGTTGGCCGCCGCGTATGACAGGATTTTTCGTATGCGTGGAAGGATCGGCCCATGGCGATGACGGCAGCGGTGAAGGATGAGATCTCCCGGCTTCCCGTCACCCGGACCTGCTGCCGGAAGGCGGAGGTCTCGTCGATCCTGCGGTTCGCCGGCGGCCTCCACCTGGTGAGCGGCCGGATCGTGATCGAGGCGGAGCTGGACACCGGGATCGCGGCCAGGCGGCTGCGCAAGGACATCCTGGAGATCTTCGGGCACTCCTCCGACCTGGTGGTGATGGCGCCCGGCGGGCTGCGCAGGGGCAGCAGGTACGTGGTGCGCGTGGTGGCGGGCGGCGACCAGCTCGCCCGGCAGACCGGCCTGGTGGACGGCCGCGGCCGGCCGATCCGCGGCCTGCCCCCGCAGGTCGTCTCCGGCGCCACCTGCGACGCGGAGGCCGCCTGGCGCGGTGCCTTCCTCGCGCACGGCTCGCTCACCGAGCCCGGCCGCTCCTCGTCGCTGGAGGTCACCTGCCCGGGGCCCGAGGCCGCCCTGGCCCTGGTCGGCGCCGCCCGCCGCCTCCAGATCCCCGCCAAGGCCCGCGAGGTCCGCAATGTGGACCGCGTGGTGGTACGGGACGGCGACGCGATCGGCGCGCTGCTGACCCGGCTCGGCGCCCACGACTCAGTGCTCGCCTGGGAAGAGCGCCGCATGCGCCGCGAGGTCCGGGCCACCGCCAACCGGCTCGCCAACTTCGACGACGCCAACCTGCGCAGGTCGGCCCGCGCCGCCGTCGCCGCCGGAGCCCGTGTGCAGCGCGCGCTGGAGATCCTCGGCGACGACGTACCGGAACACCTCGCCGCGGCCGGGCGCCTGCGCATGGACCACAAGCAGGCCTCCCTGGAGGAGCTGGGCTCCCTCGCCGAGCCGCCGCTGACCAAGGACGCGGTCGCCGGCCGGATCCGCCGCCTGCTGGCCATGGCCGACAAGCGCGCCTCGGACCTCGGCCTGCCCGGCACCGACGCCAACCTCACCGACGAGATGGTCGGCTAGGGCGTGTCCGCCGGACAGGCCCCGGTCGGCACGCGCGCGGCGGCGGACGGGGCGGAGGCGGAGGGGCCTCGGCCCGATGTCACCTCCGCGCCCCTGGCCGGGTAGGCTCGTCCCTGGTCGGGGACATCCCATATTTCGCAGCCGGAGAGGGCTCCGGCGAATGAGCGAGGAGATCGGTTCGTGACGATCCGGGTAGGCATCAACGGCTTTGGCCGCATCGGTCGTAACTTCTTCCGCGCCGCCTTGGAGCAGGGTGCGGACATCGAGATCGTGGCTGTCAACGACCTGGGTGACACCGCGACGACGGCGCACCTGCTGAAGTACGACACCATCCTCGGCCGCCTCAAGGCCGAGGTCACCCACACCGCGGACTCCATCACCGTCGACGGCAAGACCATCAAGGTGCTCGCCGAGCGCGACCCCGCCGCCATCGCGTGGGGCGAGCTGGGCGTCGACGTCGTCATCGAGTCGACCGGCATCTTCACCAAGGCCGCCGACGCGGGCAAGCACATCGCGGGCGGTGCCAAGAAGGTCATCATCTCGGCGCCCGCCACCGGCGAGGACATCACGATCGTGATGGGCGTCAACCAGGACAAGTACGACGCCGCGAACCACCACATCATCTCCAACGCCTCGTGCACCACGAACTGTGTGGCGCCGATGGCGAAGGTGCTGCTGGAGAACTTCGGCATCGTCAAGGGCCTGATGACGACGGTCCACGCGTACACCAACGACCAGCGCATCCTGGACTTCCCGCACAAGGACCTGCGCCGCGCCCGCGCCGCCGCGGAGAACATCATCCCGACCACCACGGGTGCCGCGAAGGCCACCGCGCTGGTCATCCCCGAGCTGGCGGGCAAGCTGGACGGCATCGCGATGCGCGTCCCGGTCCCCACCGGCTCGGTCACCGACCTGGTCGTCGACCTCGAGCGCGAGGTCACCAAGGACGAGGTCAACGCCGCCTTCCAGAAGGCGTCCGAGGGTCAGCTCAAGGGCCTGCTGGAGTACACCGAGGACCCGATCGTCTCCTCGGACATCGTCAACTGGCCGGCCTCCTGCACCTTCGACTCCTCCCTGACCATGGTCCAGGGCAAGACGGTCAAGGTCATCGGCTGGTACGACAACGAGTGGGGCTACTCCAACCGCCTCGTGGACCTCACGGTCTTCGTCGGCGGCCAGCTCTGACGCCGTAGCGGCCGACGCACAGCGATGTGAGCGACAGGGTCCGGACGGGTGCGACGAAGCGCCGGTCCGGGCCCTGTCCCTTGCCCACTCCGCAGTCCCGTACCCGTCAGTACCCGCAGCCGTACCCGTAGGAGACCGTACAGATGAAGACGATCGACGACCTGATCAGCGAGGGGCGGATCGCCGGCAAGCGGGTGTTCGTCCGCGCCGACCTCAACGTCCCGCTCGACGGGGAGCGCATCACCGACGACGGCCGGATCCGCGCCGCCCTCCCCACCATCACCAAGCTCGCCGAGGCGGGCGCCAAGGTGATCGTGGCCTCGCACCTCGGCCGCCCCAAGGGCGAGCCCGACCCGAAGTTCTCGCTCGCGCCGGTCGCCGCGCGCCTGGGCGAGCTGCTCGGCGAAGGCCGTCACGAGGTGGTGTTCGCCGCCGACACCGTCGGCGAGAGCGCCGCGGCCACCGTGGCGGGCCTGGCCGACGGCCAGGTCGCGCTGCTGGAGAACCTGCGCTTCAACGCGGGCGAGACCAGCAAGGACGACGCCGAGCGCGGCGCCTTCGCCGACCGGCTCGCGGAGCTGGCCGACACCTACGTCGGCGACGGCTTCGGAGCGGTGCACCGCAAGCACGCCTCGGTGTACGACCTCCCGGCCCGCCTCCCGCACGCCGCGGGCGGACTGATCGCCACCGAGGTCGGCGTCCTGAAGAAGCTCACCGAGGACGTCTCCCGCCCCTACGCGGTGGTGCTCGGCGGCTCCAAGGTCTCCGACAAGCTCGGCGTCATCGACCACCTGCTGGACAAGGCCGACCGCATCCTGGTCGGCGGCGGCATGGTCTTCACCTTCCTCAAGGCCCAGGGCCACGAGGTCGGCAAGAGCCTGCTCCAGGAGGACCAGATCCCCGTGGTCAAGGAGTACCTGGAGCGCGCCAAGGCCAAGGGCGTGGAATTCGTCCTGCCGGTCGACGTCGTCGGCGCCACCGAGTTCCCCGACCTGAAGACCAAGGCGCCGTCCTCGCCGGTCAACGCGCCGGTGGACGCGATCCCCGCCGACGTGATCGGCCTGGACATCGGCCCCGAGTCCCGCAAGCTCTTCGCCGCCAAGCTCGCCGACGCCGCCACCATCTTCTGGAACGGCCCGATGGGCGTCTTCGAGCACCCGGACTACGCCGACGGCACCCGCGCGGTCGCCCAGGCGCTGATCGACTCCGACGCGTTCACCGTCGTCGGCGGCGGCGACTCGGCCGCGGCCGTCCGCATCCTCGGCTTCGACGAGAACGCTTTCGGCCATATTTCCACCGGCGGCGGCGCGAGCCTGGAATACCTCGAGGGCAAGACGCTCCCCGGCCTTGCCGCACTGGAGAAGTGAGCAGATGACCGAGCAGAGCACCCGCACCCCGCTGATGGCGGGCAACTGGAAGATGAACCTCAACCACCTCGAGGCCATCGCGCACGTCCAGAAGCTCGCCTTCGCGCTCACCGACAAGGACTACGACGCGGTCGAGGTCGCCGTCCTGGTGCCGTACACCGACCTGCGCTCCGTACAGACGCTGGTCGACGGCGACAAGCTGAAGATCAAGTACGGCGCCCAGGACCTGTCCGCGCACGACTCCGGCGCGTACACCGGCGAGATCTCCGGATCGATGCTGGCCAAGCTGAAGTGCGCGTACGTGGCGATCGGGCACTCCGAGCGCCGCCAGTACCACGGCGAGGACGAGGCCGTCGTCAACGCCAAGGTGAAGGCCGCCTACAGGAACGGCCTCACCCCGATCCTGTGCGTCGGCGAGGGCCTGGACGTCCGCAAGGCCGGCCAGCAGGTCCCGCACACCCTCGCGCAGCTCGACGGCGCCCTGAAGGACATCCCCGCCGAGCAGGCCGCCACGATCGTGGTCGCGTACGAGCCGGTCTGGGCGATCGGCACCGGCGAGGTGGCCACCCCCGAGGACGCGCAGGAGGTCTGCGGGGCGATCCGCGGGCGGCTGGCCGAGCTGTACGACCAGGAGCTGGCGGACGCCGTGCGCATCCAGTACGGCGGCTCCGTGAAGTCCGGCAACGTCGCCGCGATCATGGCGCAGCCGGACGTGGACGGCGCCCTGGTGGGCGGCGCGGCACTGGACGCCGAGGAGTTCGTCAAGATCGTCCGGTTCCGCGACCAGTGACGGAACCGGGGCCCGCGGCCACGGACAGTGAGCCGGGGCACCGGGCAGTGGGCTGACACGCCCCTCAGGAAGTACCCTGTCGGGGCCGGACCGGCGTGACCGCGCCGTCCGGCCCCGCGCCGTTGTCATGTAGTCGAGAGAGTTGGTCCAGCCGTGGTCATCGGGTTCTCCATCGCCCTCATCATTTTCAGCCTGCTGCTTCTGCTGCTCGTGCTGATGCACAAGGGGAAGGGCGGCGGCCTCTCGGACATGTTCGGCGGCGGCATGCAGTCCTCCGTCGGCGGCTCCTCGGTGGCCGAGCGCAACCTCGACCGGATCACCGTCGTGGTCGGTCTGCTGTGGTTCGCCTGCATTGTCACCCTTGGCCTGGTGATGAAGTTCCAGAAGTAGGGCCGACGTTCGACTCCCGCGCATCCAGGGAGAACTGACGCCTCGTCGCCACCCCGGCTTACTATGGGGAGACGTCCTCGGGGGACAGGTCGAGCGCCTGCCACTGGACGGCACGTAAGGTCTCCGTAAACTGGCGACCTCGCAGCACCATCACGCAGGGAGTTACGACCGTGGCAAGTGGCAACGCGATCCGTGGAAGTCGGGTCGGAGCGGGGCCGATGGGAGAGGCCGAGCGCGGCGAGTCCGCGCCGCGCCTCCGCATCTCCTTCTGGTGCTCGAACGGGCACGAGACCCAGCCGAGTTTCGCCAGCGACGCGCAGATCCCGGAGACCTGGGACTGCCCACGCTGCGGCTTCCCGGCGGGGCAGGACGAGGAGAATCCGCCGGCGCCGCCGCGTACCGAGCCGTACAAGACCCACCTCGCCTACGTGCGGGAGCGGCGCAGCGCCGCCGACGGCGAGGCGATCCTCGCCGAGGCGCTGGCGAAGCTCCGCGGCGAGATCTAGCGAGATCAGGGAAGTCCCGGACCTCGGTTGCCGGGCGGGCTCAGACCTCTGAGCCCGCCCGGCGACCGAGGGCTTTCTGTTTTCACGGCACGCTCCGCGGCGGGCGTCTCAGCGGCGGCGCGGCCGGGCCGCGTGCGCGTCCGCGATATGGCCCGTCAACGCGATGGAGGCCGTAGCCCGTTCGTAGGTGAGTTGCGCGACGCGGGCGTACAGGCAGTCCACGATAAGCAGTACGGAGTGGCGGGTGCCGAAGTTGCCGCGCCTGAAGCTGGTTTCGCCCGAGGTGGACGTGAGGCGTACGTCGGCGGCCTGGGCGATCGGCGAGCGCGGGTCGCCGGTGACGGCCACGGTGACGGCGCCGCGCTCCGCGGCCAGCCGCAGCGGCTCCAGCACCTCCCGGGTGGCGCCCGAGTGCGAGATGGCCACCACCGCGTCGGAGGGCGTCAGCAGGGCCGCGGAGGTCTCCGCCGCGTGCACCTCGGTCCAGGCGTGCGCGGCGCAGCCGATGCCGTACAGCCGCGCCTCGGTCTCCCTGGCCACGATCCCCGAGCCGCCGACGCCGTAGACGTCGATCCTGCGGGCCTTCGCGAGCGTCTGCGCGGCCCGTTCCAGTGCCTCGCGGTCCAGCCGGTCGGCGGTCTGCCGCAGCGCCCGCAGATCGGCCTCCGCGACCACCCCGATCACCTGCTCCAGGTCGTCCTCGGGCCCGATCTGCGGCCCGAGCGCCGCCGTACGGGGCTCCGCCTCGCTGCGGCCCTGCTCCTGCGCCAGCTCGATCAGGAGCTGCTGGTACGAGTCCAGGCCGAGCGCCCGGCAGAAGCGGGTGACGGTGGCCTGCGAGGTGCCCGTACGCCGACCCAGCTCGGCCGCAGAGCCGTGCGTCGCCGCGACCGGGTCGGCCAGCACCAGCTCGCCCACCTTGCGCAGGGAACCGGACATCCGGGGCAGTTCGGAGCGGATCAACGCGGTGATCATGGTGACTCGTCTCGGCTGGACGGCTTGAGGACTTGCCTGCGGGTGAATCTATCAACCACCATTCGTGGCAATGAGTGAAATCTACAGCCGACCGCTTGTGATCGGCATCGACGCGGGCGGTACCAGCAGCCGCGCGTATCTGGCGGAGGCGGCGCCGGAGACGGCCGGGGGCCCGGCGGAGGTCGTCGTGCTCGGCCGCGGCACCGGGGGGCCGGGCAACGCGCTGAGCGTCGGCCGGGCCGAACTGACCCGGCACCTGACGGACGCGGTCGCCCAGGCGGTCCCGGCCGACCTGCGGGGGCGGGTCGCCGCGGTCTACGGCGGCTTCGCGGGCGCCGCGGAAGGGCTCGGCGCCGAGCGCGGCCACGGCCTCGCGCTGTCCTGTCTGGCCGACGCGCTGGCCGCCAACGGCATCACGGGCGCCGCGATCGGCGTCGGCGGCGACACCGAGGTCGCGCTGGCCTCCGCGCCCGGCGCGCCCGGCGACGGCCTGGTGCTGATCGCGGGCACCGGCGCCATCGCCACCCGGCTCACCGGCAGACGCCGCTCCGCGGTCGTGGACGGCCACGGCTGGCTGCTCGGCGACGAGGGCAGCGGCTTCTGGCTCGGCGGCCGGGCGGTGCGGGCGGCGCTGGAGGCGCTGGACGGCCGCGGCCCCTGGACCTCGCTGGTCGCCAGGGTCGCCGCGCACTATCTGCCGCCGGGCGCGTACGAGCGGCTGGGCGGCACCGGGCGCCTGGACGGCGCGGAACGGCCACTGCCCGACGGCGAGGCGCGCGCCGATCTCAGCGAGGCCATCGTGACCAGCGCGTACGAGCAGACGCCCGCCCGGCTCGCGCAGCTCAGCAGGCAGGCGGTGGAGGCGGCGGACGAGGGCGACGCGGTGGCGCTGCGGCTGCTGGACGGCGCGGCCGATTTGCTGGTGGCGACCGTACGGGCGCTGGAGCCGCGGCCGGGGGAGCCGCTGGTGCTCACCGGCGGACTGCTCGGGCCCGGCGGCCCGCTGCTCGACCGGGTCGTCGCCCGGCTCGACGGGCTCGCGCTGCGGGTCTTCCCGGTGGCGAACGGGGGAGTGGGGGCGGCGGCGCTGGCACGGCTGTTGCTGTGAGGGCGGGGGCCGCTGGTGTGAGGGCGGGGCCCTCTGGGGCGAGGGGTCTCCTGTGGTGAGGCCGGGTTCCTCGCGGGGTCACGGCGGCGCCGGGGTGTCTTGACGGCGGCGCGAAGGGTGGTTCATTGTTTCATCGGACCATCTCAAAGATGGTTGATCGAGCCGAACCGGCCACCGATCTCACCACCCGACCCACCAAGGGGGCTCGGCCATGGCCGACGCACAGCTCAGCGCCGCCCGGTTCGCCGACGAGGGGCGCGCCGCCGTCGAGCGCGCCATCGCGGCCAACAAGGACTCCGTCGCCGCCGCGGGACGGCTCTTCGCCGACTGCGTGGCCGCCGACGGTGTGATCCACGGCTTCGGCACCGGCCACTCCCAGGCCACCGTCCTGGAGATCGTCGGCCGCGCGGGCGGCCTGATCCCCACCAACCGGATCGGCCTCGCCGATCTCGTGCTGCGCGGCGGCGAGGACCGCTCGGTGCTCGACGACCCGCTGCTGGAACGTTCCCCCGGCCTGGCCAGGCGGCTGTACGACCTGTCGACGCCGCACCCGCGGGACCTGTTCGTGATCGTCTCCAACTCCGGTGTGAACAACTCCGTGGTGGACATGGCCCTCCAGGTCAAGGAGGCGGGGCATCCGCTGGTCGCCCTCACCTCGCTGACCCACACCCGCGCCGTGCCCGCTCTGCACCCCAGCGGCAAGCGGCTCGCGGACATCGCCGACGCCGTCCTCGACAACTGCGCGCCCGCCGGTGACGCCCTGCTCCCGCTGCCCGACGGCGGCGCGCTGTGCGGTGTCTCCACCATCACCTCGGCCCTGCTGGTCCAGATGGTCGTCGCCGAGTGCGTGGGCCTGCTCACCGCCGAGGGGCACCAGGCCCCGGTCTACATCTCCGCGAATCTGCCCGGCGGCTTCGAGCGCAACGCCGTCCTGGAGGAGCGCTACGCGGGCCGCCTGCACCGCGGCGGTTTCTGACCCGTCGCCACTTCTCCCCCGCCACCGAGCCGCCCGCGCTCGCCGAGTCCGCCGCGCTGCCCCGGCGCGGCGGACTCGGCCCGCCGCGGTCACCGTGACGGCCGTATCCGGCGCTCTCGGCACGGTGCGGAACGTCAGTGAGGTGACGCTCCTCCAGGAACGCACCCCGGCGGACCTGCTCGGCCGGGTCAGCGCCGCCAACCGCACGCCTTCCTGATGCCCGCCCTCGTCTCGTTCCGGCGTGTCATCAATTAGCGTGGGGCGTGCAGCGAGGACGAGGAGAAGTGGACTGATGTCCGAAACGAACGCGCAGGGCCCGAAGGCTCTCGACCAGCGTGCCGAATGGCACGCGCTCGGCAAGCACCGCGAGGAACTGGCGGACGCGCACCTGCGGGATCTGTTCGCGGCCGACCCCGAGCGGGGCAGCCGTTACACCCTCCAAGTGGGTGACCTCCATCTGGACTACTCCAAGCAGCTCGTGACGGACGAGACGCTCCGGCTGCTGCGCGAACTGGCCGCCGCGACCGGGGTGTTCGAGCTTCGTGACGCGATGTTCCGCGGCGAGCGGATCAATGTCACCGAGGACCGGGCGGTCCTGCACACCGCTCTGCGCGCCCCGCGCTCCGCGGTGATCGAGCTGGACGGCCAGGACGTCGTGCCCGCCGTGCACTCCGTGCTCAACAAGATGCAGGTCTTCTGCGACCGGGTGCGCTCGGGGGAGTGGACCGGCCACACCGGCAAGCGGATCAGGAATGTCGTCAACATCGGCATCGGCGGCTCCGACCTCGGCCCCGCGATGGCCTACGAGGTGCTGCGCGCCTACACCGACCGCGGTCTGACGGTCCGTTTCGTGTCCAACGTGGACGGCGCCGACCTGCACGAGGCGGTCCGTGACCTGGACGCGGCCGAGACGCTGTTCATCATCGCGTCCAAGACCTTCACCACCATCGAGACCATCACCAACGCCACCTCCGCCCGCGACTGGCTGCTCACCGAGCTGCGCGCCGACGAGTCCGCGGTCGCCAAGCACTTCGTGGCGCTGTCCACCAACGCGGAGAAGGTCGCCGACTTCGGCATCGACACCCAGAACATGTTCGAGTTCTGGGACTGGGTCGGCGGCCGGTACTCCTACGACTCGGCCATCGGCCTCTCCTTGATGCTGGCCATCGGCCCCGACCGCTTCCGCGAGATGCTGGCCGGATTCCACCTGGTCGACGAGCACTTCAGGACCGCGCCGCCGGAGGAGAACGTCCCGCTGCTGCTCGGCCTGCTCGGCGTCTGGTACGGCGGATTCCACGACGCGCAGTCGCACGCGGTGCTGCCGTACAGCCACTACCTGAGCAAGTTCACCGCCTACCTCCAGCAGCTCGACATGGAGTCCAACGGCAAGTCCGTGGACCGGCAGGGCAACCCGGTGACCTGGCAGACGGGTCCGGTCGTCTGGGGCACGCCGGGCACCAACGGGCAGCACGCGTACTACCAGTTGCTGCACCAGGGCACCAAGCTCGTCCCCGCGGACTTCATCGGCTTCGCGCGGCCGGTCGAGGAACTCGGGCCGCTCGCCTCCCAGCACGACCTGCTGATGGCGAACTTCTTCGCGCAGACCCAGGCGCTGGCCTTCGGCAAGACGCCGGACGAGGTCAGGGCCGAGGGCGTGCCCGAGGAGCTGGTCCCGCACAAGACCTTCCGCGGGAACCACCCCACGACCACCATCCTGGCCACCGAGCTGACGCCGTCCGTCCTCGGCCAGCTCATCGCCCTCTACGAGCACAAGGTGTTCGTCCAGGGCGCCGTCTGGAACATCGACTCCTTCGACCAGTGGGGCGTCGAGCTGGGCAAGGTCCTCGCCAAGCGCGTCGAGCCCGCCCTCGCCGAGGGCACCGCAGTCCCCGGCCTGGACGCCTCCACCACGGCCCTGGTCGCCAAGTACCGCGAGCTGCGTGGTCGCTGAGGCACCACGCACCGCGGCGGTTCACCGGAGATCCGGTGAACCGCCGCGGTGGCGAGCGACCAGGCCGAGGGCCGCTCGGACGGCCTACGACGAGGCCGGCGGATACAGCTGCGGCGGGAGCTTGGCCGCCGCGGTCCGGTCCAGCAGCCACAGGGTCCTGGACCGCCCGTAGGCACCCGAGGCGGGCGCCTGCAACTCACCCGGGGACGACAGCGCCAGGGCCACCGCCGAAGCCTTGTCCTCGCCCGCCGCCAGCAGCCACACCTCGCGGGCTGCGCGGATCGCGGGCAGCGTCAGCGAGATCCTGGTCGGCGGCGGCTTCGGAGCGCCGTGCACACCGACGACCGTCCGCTCGCTCTCCCGCACCGCGGGGCGCTCGGGGAAGAGCGACGCCACATGCGTGTCGGGCCCCACCCCCAGCATCAGCACGTCGAAGGCCGGCACCCGCAGCCGGTCCTCGGGACCCGCCGCCGCGGCCAGCTCCGCCGCGTACGCCTCGGCCGCCTCGTCGGCGTCGGCGTACGGCCCGTCCGAGGCGGGCATGGCGTGCACCCGCGACGGATCGACCGGGACCGCGTCCAGCAGCTCCGCGCGGGCCTGCGTGACATTGCGCTCCGGGTCGCCGTCCGGCTCGAACCGCTCGTCGCCCCACCACAGGTCCAGATGCGCCCAGTCCACCGCGTCACGCGCGGGGGACGCGGCGAGGGCGGCGAGCAGCGCGTTGCCGTTGCGCCCGCCCGTGAGCACCACCGAAGCGGTGCCACGGGCGGCCTGGGCGTCCACGACCTTGGTGATCAGCCGGGCCGCCGCGGCCTGCGCCATCAGCTCCTTGTCCCGGTGGACGACCACCTGTGGCGTGCTCACTTCGCGCTCTCCGCCTTCTTGGCCACGGCGGCCCGCTTGGCGGCGCTGGGCGTCTTGTCCTTCGCCGTGACGGTGCCGTCCGGGCTCACCGTCTCCGCGCCGCCGGGGTTGTTGACCAGGTGCTTGACCCCGAACTGCACGGTGGAGCGGTATATGTCGTCCGGGTCCAGACGGCGCAGCTCCTCCGCGATCAGCTCGGAGGTCTCACGCCGCTTGAGCGCCACATGCCGGTCCGGCTGACCCGGCATCGCCAGCTCCGCCAGCGCGCCGTCCGCCCGGTCGAGGCAGATGTCGCCGTCGGCCGTCGCCAGCCGCACCGCGGTGATGCCGGGGCCGTCGGAGACCCTGCGCTCCACCGGCACACCCAGCCGGTCCGCGAGCCACAGCGCGAGCAGTTCCGTACTCGGGTTGTACGCCTCGCCGTCGACGATCGCGTCGGTGATCTTCGAGTGCTTCTGGTCCAGGGCCGCCGCGAGCATCGAACGCCACGGGGTGATCCGGGTCCAGGCCAGGTCGGTGTCGCCGGGCGAGTAACTGGCCGCGCGGACGCCGAGCGACGCCACCGGGTCCTCGGCCGCCGCGGCGTCCGTGATCCGGCGCTGCGCGAGGCGACCCAGCGGGTCCTCCGCCGCGTTGTCCGGCGCGTTGTCCGGCCACCAGACGACCACGGGGGCGTCGGGCAGCAGCAGCGGCAGCACCACCGACTCGGCGTGGTTGGCCAGCTCGCCGTGCAGCCGCAGCATCACGGTCTCGCCGGTGCCCGCCTCCGAGCCGACCAGCACCTCCGCGTCGAGCCGGGCGCTCGCCCGGTCCCGCGGCGAACGGCCCGGCCGCTTGACGACGACCAGAATCCGCGACGGGTGCTCCTTGGACGCCTCGGTGGCGGCCTTGAGCGAGTCGTAGGCACTGCCCTCGTCGGTGACGATGACCAGGGTCAGCACCATCCCGACCGCGGGAGTGCCGATCGCCCGCCGGGCCTGGATCAGACCCGAGTTGATTTTCGCGGACGTGGTGTCCGTCAGATCGATCTTCATGGCCGACGCCAGCTCCTGCCGTCTCGTGCGAGCATCTCGTCCGCCTCGACCGGTCCCCAGGTGCCGGACGCGTACTGGGCGGGCTTGCCGTGCTTGTCCCAGTACTCCTCGATCGGGTCGAGGATCGTCCAGGAGATCTCGACCTCCTGGTGGCGCGGGAAGAGGTTGGCGTCACCGAGCAGCACATCGAGGATGAGCCGCTCGTACGCCTCCGGGCTGGACTCGGTGAAGGACTCGCCGTACGCGAAGTCCATCGTCACGTCCCTGACCTCGGTCGAGGTGCCGGGCACCTTCGAACCGAACCGCACCGTCACGCCCTCGTCCGGCTGCACCCGGATGACCAGGGCGTTCTGCCCCAGCTCCTCGGTGGCCCCGGACTCGAACGGCAGATACGGCGCCCGCTTGAAGACCACCGCGATCTCGGTGACGCGGCGGCCCAGCCGCTTGCCGGTCCGCAGGTAGAACGGCACACCCGCCCAGCGCCGGTTGTTGATCTCCAGCTTCACGGCCGCGTAGGTGTCGGTCTTGGACTTGGGGTCGATGCCGTCCTCCTCCAGGTACCCGAGCACCTCCTCGCCGCCCTGCCAGGCGTGCGCGTACTGGCCGCGCACGGTGTTCTTGCCGAGGTCGTCGGGGAGGACGACCGCGCTGAGCACCTTCAGCTTCTCCGCGGTGAGCGCCTTCGGGTGGAAGGAGCCGGGCTCCTCCATCGCGGTCAGCGCCAGCAGTTGCAGCAGGTGGTTCTGGATCACGTCGCGCGCGGCGCCGATGCCGTCGTAGTACCCGGCCCGGCCGCCGATGCCGATGTCCTCGGCCATGGTGATCTGGACGTGGTCGACGTACGACCGGTTCCAGATCGGCTCGTACATCGTGTTGGCGAAGCGCAGCGCCAGGATGTTCTGGACGGTCTCCTTGCCCAGGTAGTGGTCGATCCTGAAGACCTCGTTGGGCGGGAAGACCTCGTGCACCACCTGGTTGAGGTCCATCGCGCTCGCCAGGTCGTGGCCGAACGGCTTCTCGATGACCGCGCGCCGCCAGGAGTCCCCGGTGCCGTCCGACAGCCCGTGCTTCTTGAGCTGCTGCACCACGTTGGGGAAGAACTTCGGCGGTACGGACAGGTAGAAGGCGAAGTTGCCGCCCGTGCCCCGCGCCTTGTCCAGCTCCTCGATGGTCGCCTTCAGCGTCTCGAAGGCGGTGTCGTCGTCGAAGTCGCCCTGCACGAAGCGGCAGCCCTCGGCGAGCTGCTGCCACACCTCCTCACGGAAGGGCGTGCGCGCGTGCTCCTTGACCGCGTCGTGGACCTCCTGGGCGAAGTCCTCGTTCTCCCACTGGCGGCGGGCGAAGCCGACCAGCGCGAAGCCCGGCGGCAGCAGACCGCGGTTGGCCAGGTCGTACACGGCCGGCATCAGCTTCTTGCGCGACAGGTCACCCGTCACGCCGAAGATGACCAGGCCGGACGGGCCCGCGATCCGCGGCAGCCGCCGGTCCAGCGGATCCCGCAGCGGGTTGCCTTCCGAAGATGTCAGCGTGGACAACTCAGGCCTCCGAAGGAGCGAGCCGATCGAGTTCCGCCTGGGTGGAGGCCAGCAGTTCGTTCCAGGCCGTCGCGAACTTCTCGACGCCCTCGTCCTCCAGGAGCTGCACGACGTCGTCGTAGGAGATGCCGAGTGCCGCCACGGCGGCCAGCTCGGCCTTCGCCTGCGCGTACGTGCCGGTCACGGTGTCGCCGGTGATCTCGCCGTGGTCGGCGGTGGCGTCCAGCGTGGCCTCCGGCATGGTGTTCACCGTGTTCGGCGCGACCAGCTCGGTGACGTACAGCGTGTCGGAGTAGGCCGGGTCCTTGACGCCGGTCGAGGCCCACAGCGGGCGCTGCCTGTTGGCGCCGGACTTCTCCAGGGCCAGCCAGCGGTCGGAGGAGAAGACCTCCTCGTACGCCTCGTAGGCCAGCCGCGCGTTGGCGACGGCCGCCTTGCCCTTAAGTGCCTTCGCCTCGTCGGTGCCCAGCTTCTCCAGCCGCTTGTCGATCTCGGTGTCCACGCGGGACACGAAGAACGAGGCGACCGAGTGGATCAGCGACAGGTCGAGCCCGGCGGACTTGGCCTTCTCCAGACCGGAGAGGTACGCGTCCATCACACCGCGGTAGCGCTCCAGCGAGAAGATCAGCGTGACGTTGACGCTGATGCCCTTGCCGATCACCTCGGTGATCGCGGGCAGCCCCGCGGGCGTCGCCGGGATCTTGATCAGCGTGTTCGGCCGGTCGACCAGCCACGCGAGCTGCTTGGCCTCCGCGACGGTGGCCTTCGTGTTGTTCGCCAGCCGCGGGTCGACCTCGATCGAGACCCGGCCGTCCTGGCCGTCGGTCCGGTCGAAGACCGGCCGCAGGATGTCGGCCGCGTCCCGGACGTCCGCGGTGGTGATCATGCGGATCGCCTCGTCGACCGTCAGCCGCCGGGCGGCGAGGTCGGCGAGCTGCTGGTCGTAGCCGTCGCCCTGGGAGATCGCCTTCTGGAAGATCGACGGGTTGGTGGTGACACCCACCACATGCTGCTCGTCGATGAGTTCGGCCAGATTGCCGGACGTGATGCGCTTGCGCGACAGGTCGTCCAGCCAGATCGCGACGCCTTCGTCGGAGAGGCGCTTGAGTGCGTCTGTCATGGGATTTGCATCTCCTACTTGTCGTTTACCTGCGTCAGCGATCAACGGCGTCGAGTGATTCCCGGGCCGCGGCGGCCACCGCGTCCGCGGTGAACCCGAACTCACGGAAGAGCACCTTGCCGTCGGCCGAGGCACCGAAGTGCTCAAGGCTGACGATGCGTCCCGCGTCACCCACGAAGCGGTGCCAGGTCAGACCGATACCGGCCTCGACCGCCACCCGCGCCTTCACGTCCTTGGGCAGCACGCTGTCGCGGTACTCCTGGTCCTGCTCGTCGAACCACTCCACGCACGGCATCGACACCACGCGGGTCGGCACCCCGGCCGCCTGGAGCTGCTCACGCGCGCCCACCGCGAGCTGCACCTCGGAACCGGTGCCGATGATGACGACCTGCGGCGCGGTCGCCACGCCGTCGGCGTCCGTCGCGTCGAACATCACATAACCGCCGCGCGCCGCGTCCTCGTTGCGCTCGTACGTGGGCACGCCCTGCCGGGTCAGCGCCAAGCCGTGCGGCGCGCCCTTGCCGAACACCTTCGTCCAGCGCTTGAGCACCTCGCGCCACACGACGGCCGTCTCGTTGGCGTCGGCGGGCCGCACCACGTTGAGACCGGGGATCGCGCGCAGCGACGCCAGGTGCTCCACCGGCTGGTGCGTCGGACCGTCCTCGCCGACACCGACCGAGTCGTGCGTCCACACGTACGTCACCGGCAGGTGCATCAGCGCGGACAGCCGGACCGCGTTGCGCATGTAGTCCGAGAAGACCAGGAAGGTGCCGCCGTAGACCCGGGTGTTGCCGTGCAGCGTGATGCCGTTCATCTCGGCGGCCATCGAGTGCTCACGGATACCGAAGTGCACGGTACGGCCGTACGGGTCGGCGCCCGGCAGCGGGTTGCCCGTCGGCAGGAACGACGAATTCTTGTCGATCGTCGTGTTGTTCGACCCGGCGAGGTCGGCGGAGCCGCCCCACAGTTCGGGGATGACCGGGCCCAGCGCCTCCAGGACCTTGCCGGACGCGGCGCGGGTGGCGAGCGAGGAGCCGGTCTCGAAGGCGGGGATGTGCTGCTCCCAGCCCTCGGGCAGCTCGGCGGCCTCGATCCGGTCGTACGTCGCCGCGTGCTCGGGGTTGGCGGTCCGCCAGGCGGCGAAGGACTTCTCCCACTCCGCCTTGGCCTCGCGGCCGCGGTCGCCGACCGCACGCGTGTGCGTGATGACGTCCTCGGCCACGTCGAAGTGCTTGTCCGGGTCGAAGCCCAGGATCTCCTTGGTGGCGCGCACCTCGTCCTCGCCGAGCGCCGAGCCGTGCGCGGCGCCGGTGTTCTGCTTGTTCGGCGCGGGCCAGCCGATGATCGAGCGGACCGCGATGAACGACGGGCGCTCGGTCTCGGCCTTCGCGGCGAGCATCGCGGCGTGCAGGGCGTGCACGTCGAGGTCGCCGTTCTCCAGCGGAGTGACGCGCTGGACGTGCCAGCCGTACGCCTCGTACCGCTTGACGGTGTCCTCGGAGACGGCGGTCTCGGTGTCGCCCTCGATGGAGATGTGATTGTCGTCCCAGAGCAGGACGAGATTGCCGAGCTTCTGGTGACCGGCCATCGAGGACGCCTCGGCGGAGATGCCCTCCTGGAGGCAGCCGTCACCGGCGACGGCCCAGATGGTGTGGTCGAACGGCGAGGTGCCGGCCGCCGCGTCCGGGTCGAACAGGCCGCGCTCGTAACGGGACGCCATCGCCATGCCGACCGCGTTCGCGACGCCCTGGCCGAGCGGCCCGGTCGTCGTCTCGACGCCCCTGGTGTGGCCGTACTCCGGGTGGCCGGGGGTCTGCGAACCCCAGGTCCGCAGCGCCTCCAGATCGGCCAGCTCCAGGCCGTAACCGGCGAAGTAGAGCTGCGTGTAGAGGGTCATGCTGGAGTGCCCCGCGGAGAGCACGAAGCGGTCCCGGCCGACCCAGTCGGCGTCCGCCGGGTCGTGCCGCATGACCTTCTGGAACAGCAGATAGGCCGCCGGGGCCAGGCTCATCGCCGTGCCGGGATGGCCGTTGCCGACCTTCTGCACGGAATCCATGGCCAGGACGCGGGCGGTGTCAACGGCCCGCCGGTCCAGATCGGTCCACTCGAGGTCTGTGGTGGTCGGCTGCTTGCTCACCCTGGGTCAGGGCTCCTCTCCACATGCTTGTCCACATGTTGAAAACGCCGGTGACGTGGTGCCTACCCGGCGTTGTCGAGCCTACCGCCGTACAGGCGCTCACCTTTTCGATCCTGCCCCGGTACGCCGGTCTTCGCCTCCTGAACGCGGTGAACGCCTGGTGAACCGGGTCGAGCGACACTCTCCACCCCCCAAAAGCGGACGGAGTATTCCCTGCGTCTAGAGTGGCGTGGTACGCGCAAGTCTCACCGGGTCCCGCGCCTCCGCAGGTGACCGGACTTGCTGGACTTCATCTCTTCTCTTGGGGTGTTCGTGACGGCCGTCGAATCCCGACCCGCTGGGGTCATCGGGACGGGCTCCTCCGGTCACCGCCCGTTCGGAGCCCGTGTGATGGGCTTCGTGGCGCTGACCAAGCCGCGGATCATCGAACTACTGCTCATCACGACGGTTCCGGTGATGTTCCTCGCCGCCGGCGGGGTGCCCGATCTGTGGCTCGTGATCGCCACGGTGGTCGGCGGCTATCTGTCGGCCGGCGGTGCGAACGCGCTGAACATGTACATCGACCGCGACATCGACGCGCTGATGCACCGTACGGAGCAGCGTCCGCTGGTGACCGGTCTGGTGTCGCCGCGCGAAGGACTCGTCTTCGGCATCACGCTCTCCGTCGTCTCGACGGTCTGGTTCTGGACGCTGGTCAATCCGCTGTCCGCCGGGCTGTCGCTGACGGCCATCCTCTATTACGTCTTCGTCTACACCCTCGGTCTCAAACGGCGTACCGCGCAGAACATCGTCTGGGGCGGGGTCGCGGGCTGTCTCCAGGTCTTCATCGGCTGGTCCGCCGTGCGCGACGAGCTGGCCTGGGCGCCCTTCGTCCTCTTCCTCGTCCTCTTCTTCTGGACGCCGCCGCACTACTGGCCGCTGTCGATGAAGGTCAAGGACGACTACGAGCGGGTCGGCGTCCCGATGCTGCCGGTCGTCGCGGGCAACCAGGTCGTGGCCCGGCAGATCGTCCTCTACAGCTGGGTGATGGTGATCACCTCCCTGGCACTGTGGTGGCCGCTGGGCGAGACCTCCTGGTTCTACCCGGTGGTCGCGGCCGTACTCGGCGCGTTCTGGCTCAAGGAGGCGCACGGCCTGCACGCCCGCGCCAAGGCGGGCGTCACCGGCGCGAAGCTCAAGGAGATGCGGCTCTTCCACTGGTCCATCACCTACGCGACCCTGCTGTTCGTCGCGGTGGCGGTCGACCCCTTCCTGCACTGAGTCCCCTCCGGCGGGGTGCCCTCGGCGGTTACCGGGAAGTAGCATCAGCGGTATGGCTGATGACACGGTTCAGGAGAACCCGCGCGAGGCGCGACGCACCGCCCGGCTCGTCCGGCAGATCGACGCCTTCGGCAAGAAGCACGGCGGCGCCGCCGAGGCGAACATCGCGTACATCGGTGAGCGCGGCGCGCGCATCGTGCTCGTCGCGCCGGACGGCGCCTGGGGCGACCTCGTCGCACCGACGTACGCCATGGCGCGGGCGGCCGTCGCCGACGCGGGCGTCACCGTCCACGAGGACTTCGACGGGGAGTTCGCGGGCCGGGTCCGCACCGGCCCGTACGAGTGGACCCGGATGGCCGGGATGCAGATCGGCGGCCCGGCCAACACCTGACCGCCGCCGCGCCCACACCTGACGGCGCCCTCGTCCGTTAAGCCAGGAGGCCGGGAGACCGGGAACGACGGCGAGGGAGCGGGCGGATGACCGGGGACCTGACACACCTCGTGGACGCGTACTGCCACGGCGTGCTCCCCGGCGACCTCGGCCTCGGCGCGTTCGAGGCGCGGCTGCCCGGCGTCGCCGCGCCGCACACCACCCTCTTCGACAGCCCCACCGGCTTCGCGGTGCGCCGCTGGTGCGCGCCGCTGCTCGGCCTCGAACCGCACTGCTCCCCGGCCCGCTACCTGGCCCGCCGCCGCGAGCTGGGCGCGTACGAGGCGACCCGGCTGCTGCTGCGCGCCACCGGCATCGAGGCGTATCTCGTCGACACCGGGGAGCCCGGCGACCTCACATCGCCCAAGGAGCTGGGCGCGGCGGGCGGCGCGGCGGCCCACGAAATCGTCCGCCTCGAACCGCTGGCCCAGCAGGTCGCCGACACCTCGGGCACGGTCGACGGCTTCCTGGCCAACCTCGCCGAGGCCGTGCACACCGCCGCGCTCGACACGGTCGGCTTCTCCTGCGCCGACCGCCCGCACGGCGGACCCTTCCGCGCGGGCGCCGACCAGGCGCTGGGCACCGGACCGCCGGACACCGCGCACGTGCGGTACGCCGCCGCCGACTGGCTCGCCCGGCGGCCGGTCGGCGAGCGCCCCGCCGACCCCGTACTCCTGCGTCATCTGCTGTGGAACGCGGTGGCGACCGGGGTGCCGCTGACGCTGCGGCACGGCGCGGGCGGGGCGGGACCCTCGGCGGCCGGGGGATTCCTGCGGGCCACCGCGGGCCTGGGCACCGAGGTGGTGCTGCTGCCGGGGCCCGGACACGAGGGCGCGGCGGCCGACCTGGCGGCCGTACTCCCGCATGTGCATGTGGCGCTCGGCGCCGGACCGGCCGCGGTGCTCGACCGGGTGCCCTTCGCGAAGGTGCTGTACGCCAGCGGCGCCGTGGCGCTGCCCGAGCTGTACGTGACCGGGGTGCGGACCTTCGGCGCGGCGCTCGGCCGGTTCGTCGGCGAGCGGGTGGCCGGCGGCGACTGGTCGGCCGCGGACGGCCGCAGGGTCAGCGCGCTGGTCGGCGGCGGGAACGCGCGCCGGGTCTTCCGCCCCGACCCGGCCGCCGACGCGGACCGGTGGACGGGACCTGAGGGGTCAGACGCCGACGCTCAGCGTTGACCCGGCCTGCGCGGGCCCCGGCACGGTGGCGTCGGGCACGTCGACGGCCCGCTCGCGCATCGACAGCAGCACCCGCAGCACCGCGATCCACACGATGGCCGCGCCGAACATGTGCAGGCCGACGACGGCCTCCGGCAGATCGGTGAAGTACTGGACGTAGCCGATCACGCCCTGGGACATCAGCACCAGGAAGAGGTCGCGGGCGCTGTTGCGCGGCCCGACCGGCGCGTCCACCGCGCGCAGCACGAACCACAGCGCGACGGTCAGCGCGACCACCACCCACGCGAGATCCGCGTGCAGTTGCGCCACCGACTTCCAGTCCACCGGGACGCGGTGCACATCGCTGGAGTCGCCCGCGTGCGGCCCCGCGCCGGTCACGACGGTGCCCACCGCGACCAGCAGCCCGGTCGCACAGGTCAGAATCCAGCCGAGCTGCTGCACCGGCTTGCCGACCAGCGGACTCGGCGCGCTGTCGCCCTCCGCGGTCCGCCGCCACATCACCACGGCGATGGTGATCAGCACGAACGCCAGCAGGAAGTGCACGCACACGGTGTACGGGTTGAGCCCGGTGAGCACGGTGAAGGCGCCCAGCACCGCGTTCGCCACGACCATCCAGAACTGCGCCCAGCCGAGCCGGGTCAGACTGCGCCGGTACGGCTTCTGCGACCGCACCGCGATGATGGCCCAGCCGACGGCGGCGCAGAGAACGTACGTCAGCATGCGGTTGGTGAACTCAATCGCCCCGTGTACGCCCATCGCCGAGGTGGGCACCCAACTGTCGCCCACGCAGCGGGGCGCGGTGGGGCAGCCGAGGCCGGAACCGGTCAGCCGTACCGCACCGCCGGTGACCACGATGACGACCGACATGACCAGCGCGGACAGGGTCGCCCTGCGGACCGTGGCGGGGGACGGGGTCCACCGCTCTGCGATGGCGGCGAGGGGGTTTCGCACGAGTTCGAGAAGCTTCGGCACGCGCCCATGGTAGGCGGCACGCTTGTGCACGCTTTCACGAGGGGTGTGTACGCGCCGGATCCGATCGCCCCGAAACCACCCGAACCCGGTGGTACGGCCCTACCATCGGGGCTCACGCACGGGGACCGACGACGGGAGGCGCCGTATGACCGGCGAACACCGTGAGACCGTCAACCGCAGGCACCTGCTCTACGGAGGCGCGGCAGCCGCCCTCGCGGGGACGGGCCTCGCCGCCTACGCGGGCGGCGCCTGGGACTCCTCGGCGGCCGACACCGCGGACCCCGCGCACCCGGGGCCCGCGAACCACCCCGGATACGTCGACGTCGTGGCCGACTTCGGCGCCAAGGGCGACGGCCACACCGACGACAGCGCCGCCTTCGCCGCCGCGTACGCCTACGCCGAGTCGCGCGCGGACGGCGGCACCGGCCGTACCGTCATCGACGTGCCGCCCGGTGTGTTCCGGATCACCAAGCCGTACGCCTTCATCGACGCCAACAAGCCCACCCGGCAGGTCAACGGGCTGCGGTTCCGGGGCGCGGGGCTGCGGATCAGCGACATCGTCTTCGACCCGCCGAACGCGTCGGACGCCTACCTGTGCCGCAACATCGACACCTGGCAGAACATCTCCTTCGAGGGTCTGCGCTTCACCTCCGCCACGCCCGGCGCGTCCTTCTTCTACTCGTACTCGACCGGCGGCGCCGCGAACTACCGCTTCTCGGACTGCGAGTGGATGGGGGAGTGGGAGTACGGGCTCGCGCTCGACGGCAGCAACACCAACTCCGAGATGCGCTGGGAGGCGTGCCGGGTCGGCGGCGCCTACCGCAAGGCGTTCCTCTACTCGGGGCTGTCGCTGAACTCCAAGAACCTGGAGCAGCAGGACCAGTTCCTCAACTACTGGTTCACCGACATGAACGTCACCTACGAGTGGGGCAACTTCCTGGAGTTCCCCTACGGCGGGTCCGTCACCTGCCGCGCGGGCAGCTACATCGTCACCGGGCGCCGCCCCACCCCGCACCCCGACTACGGCTTCGAGAGCGCCTTCTTCCGCTTCCCGCGCGCCTCGCACTTCGACGGCGCCCAGCGCTTCCACGCCGAGGACATCCGCTTCGAACTGCGCGACCCCTCGGTCGTCGTCATCGACTGCGCGTGGAACCGCGGCACCGTCCACTTCAACGACTGCGACGACACTGCGCACGCCTTCAAGGACTTCTCCGACGACCTGCGCGCCCACCGCTACACGATCGGCGCCAACGGCCCGCTGGTCCGCTACGACTCCTGCCAGCTCGTCGGCGCGCACCAGTTCCGTACGGCGGCGAACGCCAATCCGCCGGTGTGCGTGCGCTACGACATGTGCCGCTTCGGCTCGCACCCGCCGACCGCGTTCCTGGCGCTGGACGAGGGGCAGGGCCGGGACTTCGTACGGTTCACCGACTGCATCCCGGCCGCGGGCGGGTGAGGGCGGCTACTCCCAGCGGAAGAAGCGGGCCGCCAGGGCCAGCCCGACGACCGCCCAGACGGCGAGGATGCCCAGGTCGCCCCAGGGCATCGAGGCGCCGTGCTGGAGCACGTCCCGCAGCCCGTCGGACAGCGCCGAGATCGGCAGCAGCCTCAGGACCGACTGGACGCCGCCGGAGAACTTGCTCAGCGGCACGATCACGCCGCCCGCGACCAGCAGCAGGATGAAGACCAGATTCGCGGCGGCCAGTGTCGCCTCGGCCTTCAGCGTGCCCGCCATCAGCAGCCCGAGCCCGGAGAAGGCGGCGGTGCCGAGCAGGAGCAGCAGCACGACGGCGAAGGGGTTGCCGTGCGGCGACCAGCCCAGCGCGAAGGCGATCACCACCAGCAGCGCGATCTGCAACGCCTCGGTGACCAGCACCGAGCAGGTCTTCGCCGTCATCAGCGCCCAGCGCGGCAGCGGCGAGGCGCCGAGGCGCTTGAGCACGCCGTAACGCCGCTCGAAGCCGGTGGCGATGGCCTGGCCGGTGAACGCGGTGGACAGCACCGCGAGCGCGAGGATGCCGGGGGCCAGGAAGTCCACCGACTTGCCCGCCCCGGTGTCCACGATGTCGACGGCGCTGAACAGCACCAGCAGCAGCGCCGGGATGATCACGGTGAGCAGCAGTTGCTCGCCGTTGCGCAGCAGCATCCTGGTCTCCAGCGCCGCCTGGGCCCGGATCATCCGGGGGAGCGGCGCGGCTCCGGGGGCGGGGGCGAAGACGCCGGTACCGGTCGGGGCGCTCACTTCGGCGCTCATCCGCGCAGCTCCTTCATGCCCGCGAGGTTCCTCATCCGCGCAGCTCCTTCATGCCCGCCAGGTTCCTCATCCGCGCAGCTCCTTGCCGGTCAGCTCCAAGAAGACGTCCTCCAGGGTGCGGCGCTCGACCGAGAGGCGGTCGGGGAGGACGCCGTGCTGGGCGCACCAGGAGGTGACGGTGGCCAGCAGTTGGGGGTCGACCTTGCCCTCGATGCGGTAGTTGCCCGGGGTCAGTTCCGCCGCGGCGGTGTCGGCGGGCAGCGCGTTGAGCAGCGAGACCAGGTCGAGCCCGGGGCGTCCCGAGAAGCGCAGCGTGTTCTCCGCGCCGCCGCGGCACAGCTCGTCCGGGGTGCCGCGGGCGATGGCCCGGCCGCCGTCGATGATCACCACCTGGTCGGCCAACTGCTCGGCCTCGTCCATGAAATGGGTGGTGAGCACGATCGTGACGCCGTCCGCGCGCAGCTCCCGCACCAGATCCCAGGTCGCGTGCCTGGCCTGCGGGTCGAGACCGGCGGTGGGCTCGTCGAGGAAGACCAGTTCGGGGCGGCCGACGACGGCCATGGCGAGCGCGAGGCGCTGCTGCTGGCCGCCGGACAGCCGGCGGTAGGTGGTGCGACCGCAGGACTCCAGACCCAGCCGTTCGATCAGCAGCGCCGGGTCGACGGGGTCGGCGTGCAGGGTCGCGGTGTGCCGCAGCATCTCCTCGGCGCGCGCGCCGGGGTACACACCGCCGGACTGGAGCATCACGCCGATCCGGGGCCGCAGTTGCGCGCCGCGCGCGGCCGGGTCGAGACCGAGGACCCGTACGGTGCCGCCGTCCGGCCGCCGGTAGCCCTCGCAGACCTCGACGGTGGTGGTCTTGCCCGCGCCGTTGGGGCCGAGCACCGCTGTGACGCCGCCGCGGGCCACGGTCAGGTCGAGGCCGTCCACCGCGGTCCTTGTCCCGTACCGTTTGACCAGACCGGTCACCTCGACCGCGGGCTCGTTTCGCATGCTGTGAGTCTAGGGACGGCGCAGGACCGGCCGTGCCCGGGTCCCGGGAAGCCGCTCCCCGCTCTCCTCCGCGGCGGCCTCGTACCGCCCGTACGCGGCCTCGTACCGTCCCTGGTTAGGTAACCCTAAGTGACGCAGCCCACCGTGATCGCGACCGGCGCGGCTTGCCTGCTCCTGAGGAATTACGCAACAATGGTGTTGTGGAATACGGGACCAGTGCTGCCCGGAGGGCGGCGGAGGAGCAGACGACCGGGGAGCGGCGCACCCGCAACCGGGTCGCCCGGTCCATCCTGGACCACGGACCTTCCACCGCGGCCGACCTGGCGGAACGGCTCGGCCTCACGCAGGCCGCCGTCCGCCGCCATCTGGACGCACTGCACGCGGACAATGTCGTGGAGCCGCGTGACCAGCGGGTCTACGGCCACCGTGGCCGCGGCAGGCCCGCCAAGGTCTTCGCGCTCACCGACTGTGGTCGTGACGCGTTCGACCAGGCGTACGACCAGCTCGCCGCCGACGCCCTGCACTGGATCGCCAGGTCCGCGGGCGGCGGCGAGAGCGGCGAGGCCGCGGTGTCGGCCTTCGCCCGCGCCCGGGTGGCCGACCAGGCCGAGCGGTACCGCCCCATCGTCGAGGCGGCGGCGCCCGAGGACCGCGCACGCGCGCTGGCCCAGGCGCTGTCCGCGGACGGGTACGCTGCTACGGCTCGAAGCGCCCCCGGCCCCGCCGGGGAGCAGCTTTGCCAGCACCACTGCCCGGTGGCCCACACCGCCGAGCAGTTCCCGCAGCTCTGCGAGGCGGAGGCCGAGGTCTTCTCCCGCCTGCTCGGGACGCATGTCCAGCGGCTGGCCACCATCGCCCACGGCGACGGGGTGTGCACCACGTTCATCCCGCAGGTCAACCACGCGAGCACCATCCCGTCGGGAGCCCCACCTGACACACCACCGGGGACCCCGTCGGACCCACCCCAGAACGCACCCGAAGATCCCACAGCATCTGCCAGCACGTCCGGGAGGAACCCCGCATGACTGCTCCCACGGAGACCACTCACCCGGAGCTCGAGGGCATCGGTACGTACGAGTACGGCTGGGCCGACTCGGACGTGGCCGGCGCCGCGGCCAAGCGCGGCCTGTCCGAGGCCGTCGTCCGTGACATCTCGCAGAAGAAGTCCGAGCCCGAGTGGATGCTGAAGATGCGGCTGAAGGGCCTCAAGCTCTTCGGCAAGAAGCCCATGCCCACCTGGGGCTCGGATCTGTCGGGCATCGACTTCGACAACATCAAGTACTTCGTGCGGTCCACGGAGAAGCAGGCGGAGTCCTGGGAGGACCTGCCCGAGGACATCAAGAACACCTACGACAAGCTCGGCATCCCCGAGGCCGAGAAGCAGCGGCTGGTCGCCGGTGTCGCCGCGCAGTACGAGTCCGAGGTCGTCTACCACCAGATCCGTGAGGACCTGGAGGAGCAGGGCGTCATCTTCCTCGACACCGACACCGCGCTCAAGCAGCACCCGGAGCTGTTCCAGGAGTACTACGGCACGGTCATCCCGGCGGGCGACAACAAGTTCGCCTCGCTGAACACCGCGGTGTGGTCCGGCGGCTCCTTCATCTACGTGCCGAAGGGCGTGCACGTCGACATCCCGCTCCAGGCCTACTTCCGGATCAACACCGAGAACATGGGCCAGTTCGAGCGGACGCTGATCATCGTCGACGAGGACGCGTACGTCCACTACGTCGAGGGCTGCACCGCGCCGATCTACAAGTCGGACTCGCTGCACTCCGCGGTCGTCGAGATCATCGTGAAGAAGGGTGGCCGCTGCCGTTACACGACCATCCAGAACTGGTCGAACAACGTGTACAACCTGGTCACCAAGCGCGCGGTCGCCTACGAGGGCGCCACGATGGAGTGGGTCGACGGCAACATCGGCTCCAAGGTGACCATGAAGTACCCGGCCGTCTACCTGATGGGCGAGCACGCCAAGGGCGAGACGCTGTCCATCGCCTTCGCGGGCGAGGGCCAGCACCAGGACGCGGGCGCGAAGATGGTGCACATGGCGCCGAACACGTCGTCCAACATCGTCTCCAAGTCGGTGGCCCGCGGCGGCGGCCGGACGTCCTACCGCGGTCTGATCGAGATCGGCGAGGGCTCGTCGGGCGCCAAGTCCAACGTGCTGTGCGACGCGCTGCTGATCGACACCATCTCGCGCTCGGACACGTACCCCTACGTCGACGTCCGCGAGGACGACGTGTCGATGGGTCACGAGGCGACCGTCTCCAAGGTCTCCGACGACCAGCTCTTCTACCTGATGAGCCGCGGCATGACCGAGTTCGAGGCCATGGCGATGATCGTGCGCGGCTTCGTCGAGCCGATCGCCAAGGAACTCCCCATGGAGTACGCCCTGGAGCTGAACCGGCTGATCGAGCTCCAGATGGAAGGCTCGGTCGGCTGACCGCGCCGGCTTCCTCGTCCACCATCCCCCCGGCCGGACACAATAAGGCAGAAAGCGAGCACCAGCACAGCCATGGCTGACAACACCCCTGCGGGCAGCACCACGGACGGTGCCATCACGGTGGGCCATCCCGCCGACGCCCGGGTCAGCGCGGCCCCGTCGTACGACGTGGCCGACTTCCCGGTGCCGCACGGCCGCGAGGAGGAGTGGCGCTTCACTCCGCTGGAGCGGCTGCGCGGCCTGCACGACGGCACCGCCGAGGCCACCGGCGCCCTCCGGGTCGAGGTGACCGCGCCCGAGGGCGTCACCGTGGAGACCGTGGACCGCACCGACGCCCGCGTCGGCAAGGCGGGCAAGCCCGCCGACCGCGTCACCGCCCAGGCGTTCAGCGCCTTCGAGAAGGCCTCGGTCGTCTCGATCCCCAAGGACACCGTCCTCACCGAGCCGGTCCGGATCGCCGTCCACGGCGAGGGCGGCACGGTCTACGGCCACCAGGTGATCGAGGTCGGCGCCTTCGCCGAGGCCGTGGTCGTCATCGACCACACCGGTGACGGCACCTTCGCCGCCAACGTGGAGGTCCTGGTCGGCGACGGCGCCAAGGTCACCGTCGTCTCGATCCAGGACTGGGACGACACCGCCGTGCACGTCGCCCAGCACACCGCGCTGGTCGGCCGTGACGCCACCTTCAAGTCGGTGGTCGTCACCTTCGGCGGCGACCTGGTCCGGCTGCACCCGCGGGTGATCTACGGCGCCCCCGGCGGCGAGGCCGAGCTGTTCGGCCTGTACTTCACCGACGAGGGCCAGCACCAGGAGCACCGGCTCTTCATCGACCACGACACCCCGCACTGCCGCAGCAACGTCACGTACAAGGGCGCGCTCCAGGGGCAGGACGCGCACGCGGTGTGGATCGGCGACGTGCTCATCAGGGCGGAGGCCGAGGGCACCGACACCTACGAGCTCAACCGCAACCTGGTGCTCACCGACGGCGCGCGGGTCGACTCGGTCCCCAACCTGGAGATCGAGACCGGCGAGATCGTCGGCGCCGGCCACGCCTCGGCGACCGGCCGCTTCGACGACGAGCAGCTCTTCTACCTCCAGTCCCGCGGCATCCGCTCCGACGAGGCCCGCCGCCTGGTCGTCCGCGGCTTCTTCGGCGAACTGGTCCAGCAGATCGGACTCGCCGACCTCGAAGAGCGGCTGATGACCAAGATCGACGCCGAGCTGGAGGCGTCCGTCTGATGAGCGTCGACAACGGCACGGTCGGATTCGTCCGCGCCTGCGCCGCCAGCGACCTGGAGGAGGACACCCCCCGCCGGGTCGAGCTGGACGGCGTCCCGGTGTCCGTGGTCCGCACCGCGGGCGAGGTGTTCGCCATCAACGACATCTGCTCGCACGCGAACGTCTCGCTCTCCGAGGGCGAGGTCGAGGACTGCCAGATCGAGTGCTGGCTGCACGGTTCCAGTTTCGACCTGCGCACCGGCAAGCCGTCCGGGCTGCCGGCCACGCGGCCGGTCCCCGTATACCCCGTAAAGATCGTTGGGGACGACGTGCTCGTCTCCGTCACCCAGGAGTCCTGAGGCACCCATGGCAACGCTTGAAATCACCGACCTGCACGTCACCGTCGAAGCCGAGAACGGCCCCCGCGAGATCCTGCGCGGCGTCGACCTGACCGTGAAGCAGGGTGAGACCCACGCCATCATGGGCCCCAACGGCTCCGGCAAGTCCACCCTGGCGTACTCGCTCGCGGGCCACCCCAAGTACACGATCACCGGCGGCACCGTCACCCTCGACGGTGAGGACGTGCTGGCGATGACCGTGGACGAGCGGGCCCGCGCCGGTCTCTTCCTCGCCATGCAGTACCCGGTCGAGGTCCCCGGCGTCTCCGTCTCCAACTTCCTGCGCACCTCGGCCACCGCGATCCGCGGCGAGGCGCCCAAGCTGCGCACCTGGGTGAAGGAGGTCCGCGAGACGATGGAACGCCTCCAGATGGACCCCGCCTTCGCCGAGCGCAATGTCAACGAGGGCTTCTCCGGCGGCGAGAAGAAGCGCCACGAGATCCTTCAGCTCGAACTGCTCAAGCCGAAGATCGCGATCCTCGACGAGACCGACTCCGGCCTCGACGTCGACGCGCTGCGGGTCGTCTCCGAGGGCGTCAACCGGGTCCGCGAGAGCGGCGAGGTCGGCACCCTGCTGATCACCCACTACACGCGCATCCTGCGCTACATCAAGCCCGACTTCGTGCATGTCTTCGCGCAGGGCCGGATCGCCGAGTCCGGCGGCGCCGAGCTGGCGGACAAGCTGGAGGAAGAGGGCTACGAGTCCTACGTGAAGGGCGGCCCCGTGAGCAGCGGAGCGAACTCCGAGGGGGACGCCGCGTGACAGTCCCCTCGTCCGTCGGCCGGGTGCTGCCGGGCCTCCTGGACACCGAAGCGATCCGCAAGGACTTCCCCGTCCTGGACCGCCTGGTCCACGACGGTAAGAAGCTCGTGTACCTGGACAACGCGGCGACCTCGCAGAAGCCGCGCCAGGTGCTCGACGCGCTGAACGAGTACTACGAGCGGCACAACGCCAATGTGCACCGCGGCGTCCACGTGCTCGCCGAGGAGGCCACCGCGCTGTACGAGGGCGCGCGCGACAAGATCGCCGCCTTCATCAACGCGCCCAGCCGTGACGAGGTGATCTTCACCAAGAACGCCTCCGAGTCGCTGAACCTCGTGGCCAACATGCTCGGCTGGGCCGACGAGCCGTACCGCGTCGACAGCGACACCGAGATCGTCATCACGGAGATGGAGCACCACTCCAACATCGTGCCGTGGCAGCTGCTCTCGCAGCGCACCGGCGCGAAGCTGAAGTGGTTCGGGCTGACCGACGACGGCAGGCTCGACCTGTCGGACATCGAGCAGATCATCACCGAGAAGACGAAGATCGTCTCCTTCGTGCTGGTCTCCAACATCCTGGGCACCGTCAACCCGGTCGAGGCCATCGTGCGCCGCGCCCAGGACGTCGGCGCCCTGGTGCTGATCGACGCCTCGCAGGCCGCGCCGCACATGGTGCTCGACGTGCAGGCGCTCGGCGCGGACTTCGTGGCCTTCACCGGCCACAAGATGCTCGGCCCGACCGGCATCGGCGTCCTGTGGGGCCGCCAGGAGCTGCTCGAGGATCTGCCGCCGTTCCTCGGCGGCGGCGAGATGATCGAGACCGTCTCCATGCACTCCTCGACGTACGCGCCCGCGCCGCACAAGTTCGAGGCCGGTACGCCCCCGATCGCCCAGGCCGTCGGCCTCGGCGCGGCCGTGGACTATCTGACCGCGATCGGCATGGACAAGATCGCCGCGCATGAGCACGCGCTGACCGACTACGCGGTGGGCCGTCTGCTGGAGGTTCCCGACCTGCGGATCATCGGCCCCACCACGGCCGAGGACCGCGGCGCCGCGATCTCCTTCACGCTCGGCGACATCCACCCGCACGACGTCGGCCAGGTGCTCGACGAACAGGGCATCGCCGTACGCGTCGGCCACCACTGCGCGCGGCCGGTCTGCCTGCGGTACGGAATTCCTGCGACCACGCGGGCGTCGTTCTATCTGTACTCCACCCCGGCCGAGGTCGACACCCTGGTCGAGGGGCTGGAGCAGGTACGGAACTTCTTCGGGTGATGGTGGTGTTGTGAAGCTCGACTCGATGTACCAGGAAGTGATCCTGGACCACTACAAGCACCCCCACGGGCGCGGCCTGCGGGACGGCCAGGCGGAGGTGCACCACGTCAATCCCACCTGCGGGGACGAGATCACCCTGCGGGTGCGGATGGACGGCGCCGTCATCGGCGACATCTCGTACGAGGGCCAGGGCTGCTCGATCAGCCAGGCCAGCGCGTCGGTGCTGAACGAGCTGCTGGTCGGCAAGGACGTGGCCCAGGCGCGGAAGATCCAGGAGACCTTCCTGGAGCTGATGCAGTCCAAGGGCCAGGTCGAGCCGGACGACGCGATGGAGGAAGTGCTGGAGGACGCGGTCGCGTTCGCCGGTGTCTCGAAGTACCCGGCGCGTGTGAAGTGCGCGCTGCTGAGCTGGATGGCGTGGAAGGACGCGACGGCGCAAGCGCTGGCCGACGGTCCCGAAGCCTCGGAAGCTTCCGAAGGGAAGACCTCATGAGCCCCGTACCGAACGGCCTGAGCACCACTCCGGCCTCAGAAGAAGAGATCCGCGAGGCCCTCTACGACGTCGTCGACCCCGAACTCGGCATCGACGTCGTCAACCTCGGCCTCATCTACGGCATCCACGTCGACGACTCCAACGTCGCCACCCTCGACATGACCCTCACCTCCGCGGCCTGCCCCCTCACCGACGTCATCGAGGAACAGGCCGTCTCCGCCACCGAGGGCATCGTCAACGACCTCAAGATCAACTGGGTCTGGATGCCCCCGTGGGGCCCCGACAAGATCACCGACGACGGCCGCGACCAGCTCCGCGCCCTGGGCTTCAACGTCTGATCTCTCTCCGGGCTCTCCGCCTCGGCATCGCAGGGCTCCGCGCCACGGCATCGGGCGGGCCCCCCGGCGCACCCCGGGGGCGCCCCCAGCCGGGGGCGGGGCGGGGGCGGGCG
>NZ_JBIUSD010000013.1:0-114355 GCF_044741185.1 Streptomyces sp. NPDC088197 | reverse complement strand
CCCCGCCGGGCCCCCCCCCCCGCCCGCGCCGCCCCCCCCCCCCCCGCCGGGGGCCCCCCCCCCCCCCCCCGGGGGCCCCCCCCCCGATGCCGTGTCCGGGCCGTTGACGGTCTCTTGGGGGTGTTGCGAAAATTATCGCAACTTCGTGAGGGAGGCGGTTGGGATGGCGAGCGGCAGTGGCGCGCGTGGGGAGATGCAGGCGTATGTGCGGGAGTTGGTCGATCCGCTGGTGCGGTACGCGAGCGAGGGGGGCGCTCGGATACGGCTGGGGGTGAACACGGCGCACCATGACGACACCGCGGCCGACCTGGAGGGATACGCGCGGCCGTTGTGGGGGCTGGCGCCGTTGGCGGCGGGGGGCGGGGAGTTCGCGCACTGGGAGCTGTGGGCGCGGGGGCTGGCGGCGGGGACGGACCCGGGGCATCCCGAGTACTGGGGGACGGCCACCGGCATCGACCAGCGGACCGTCGAGACGGCGGCCGTCGGATTCGCGTTGGCGCTGGCGCCGGAGAAGCTATGGGACCCGCTCAGCGGCAAGGAACGGGACCAGGCGGGTGCCTGGCTGGCGAGCTTCCTGGGAGCCGACACGCCCGAGAACAACTGGAACTTCTTCCCGGTGCTGGTCAGCCTCGGTCTGGACCGGGTGGGGTACGCGCACGACCGGGACGCGCGGCACGCCCGGCTGGACCGGCTGGAGACGTACGCGCGCCAGGACGGCTGGTACGCCGACGGGAACACCGCGCAGCGCGACTACTACATCCCGTGGGCCATGCACTTCTACGGCCTGATCTACGCGGCGCTCGCGGGCGACGGCGACCCGGCGCGGGCGGCGCGCTTCCGGCAGCGGGCGGCCGACTTCGCGCCGGGCTTCCGGCACTGGTTCGCGGCGGACGGCGCCGCCGTGCCGTTCGGCCGCAGTCTCACGTACCGGTTCGCGCAGGGCTCGTTCTGGGGGGCGCTGCCGTACGCGGGGGTGGACGCCGTGCCGCCGGGGGAGACCAAGGGGCTGCTGTCGCGGCACTTGCGCTGGTGGCGGGAGCGGTCGGCGCTGACGTCGCCGGACGGGGTGCTGACCATCGGGTACGGCTATCCGCAGCCGGCGGTCGCTGAGCAGTACAACGGGCCGGGCTCGCCGTACTGGGCGATGAAGGCGTTCCTGCCGCTGGCCCTGCCCGCGGACCACGCCTTCTGGACGGCGGACGAGGAGCCCGCCGCCGAACTGCCGGAGACCTTGGCGCAGCCGGACGCCGGGGCGGTGCTGATGCGTTCGGGCGGGGACGCGACGCTGCTCAGCGGGTCGCAGCACAATCTCTGGGCGCGGGGAGGCGCCGCGAAGTACGCCAAATTCGCGTACTCCTCCCGCTTCGGCTTCAGCGCGCCGGTCGACGGTCTCGGCCCGGAGCCGGGGGCGTACGACTCGGTGCTCGCGGTCAGCGACGAGGCCGACATTGAGGAGGGGACGGCGCCGCGGCACTTCCGGGTGCGCGAGGAGCAGCACGATCCGGCGGTCGAGGACGGCGACACCGTACGCAGCACCTGGCGGCCGTGGCCCGACGTGGAGATCACCACCTGGCTCACCGCCGCCGCGCCCTGGCACCTGCGCACCCACCGCGTCCGTACGGGCCGCGCGCTGTACACGGCGGAGGGCGGCTTCGCGGTCGACCGGGACGCGGGGCTCACCCGGCGCGAGGAGAACGAGGGCAGCGCCGTGACGGTCACCGGGGCCGGGGACCTCAGCGGGCTGCGCGATCTGGACGGCGGCCGTAGCGGCCGGGTGCTCGACCCGCTGCCGGGCACCAATGTGCTGGCGCGGCGCACGTCACTGCCCGTGCTGGTGGGTCAACTCCCGCCCGGCGAGCACTGGTTGCGCTGCGCGGTGCTCGGCGCCGGGGCCGCGGGGGCGGCGGCGTGGGAGGAGGCACCGCCGAGGGCGCGGCACTGAGGCCGCCGCGGCGCGCCACGGGCGCGCCCGTAGCGGATCGGGAGCCGTACGGGGGCGGGGGGCGGGGCGGGTGGCTGGCCGGGGGGAGGACGGGTTAGCGTCTGGGTATGAATGAGCATCGTGCCCCCGGCGCCCTCGGCGTCGGCCTTGCCACCGTCGCCGACGACGGCACCGTCCTGGACACCTGGTACCCCGCACCGGAACTCGCCGCGGAGGCGGGCCCCGCGGGCACCGAGCGGCTGAGCGCCGAGCGCGCGGCGGAGCTGCTGGGAGCGGCGGCGCCCAAGGCGCTCGGGAAGGACCCGAGGCGCGGGGTGGAGGTCGTGGCGGTGCGGACCGTCATCGCCTCGACGGACGACAAGCCGCTGGACGCGCACGACGCGTATCTGCGGCTGCACCTGCTGAGCCACCGCCTGGTCCGCCCCAACGAGCCCAATCTGGAAGGGCTGTTCGGCCTGCTGGCGAACGTCGCGTGGACGTCGATCGGCCCGGTGCCGGTGGCGGCGGTCGAAGGGGCGCGGCTGGCGGCCCGCGCGGAGGGCCTGCACCTGGCGGTGTACGGCGTGGACAAATTCCCGCGGATGACGGACTACGTCGCCCCGTCCGGCGTGCGGATCGCCGACGCCGACCGCGTACGCCTCGGCGCGCACCTGGCGTCCGGCACGACCGTCATGCACGAGGGCTTCTGCAACTTCAACGCGGGCACGCTGGGCGCCTCCATGGTCGAGGGCCGCATCTCGCAGGGCGTCGTCATCGGCGACGGCTCGGACATCGGCGGCGGCGCGTCCATCATGGGCACCCTGTCCGGCGGCGGCACCCAGGTCGTCTCGGTCGGCGAACGCTGCCTGCTCGGCGCCGAGTCGGGCCTGGGCATCGCCCTCGGTGACGACTGCGTCGTGGAGGCGGGCCTGTACGTCACCGCGGGCACCCGCGTGACGCTCCCGGACGGCAAGATCGTCAAGGCGCTGGAGCTCTCCGGCGCCAACAACATCCTCTTCCGCCGCAACTCGACCACCGGCAAGGTCGAGGTCCTTCAGCGCACGGGTTCGTGGGGCGGCCTCAACGACGCGCTGCACAGCCACAACTGACGACGCGTCACGCGTGACCGGTTCACGCCGTACGAGCCGCCGCCGCGAGCACCGCCCGCTCCTCCTCGGGGGACCAGCCGGCCTCCAGCGGCGGCTCGCCGCGTTCCCGGTCCCAGGCCAGGACGTCGGCGGCGGTGACCGCCAGCGGGGTCGCGGGCATCCCGGCGGCCCGGGCGCGCGCGGCGCTGCGCTGCTGTGTGGCGGTGTCCTCCCGGACCAGCGGGAACATCGGCGGTACGACGTCCGGCGTGACCCGTACGATCTCCACCTCGGTGCCCGCGGCCCGCGCGCACGTCTCGATCAACTCGCCGAGGGTGACCGGCTGTTCGGGGCCCACGGCGTGGAAGGCGCCGGGCCGGTCGTCCTCCAGCAGCCGGATCACCAGCCGGGCCAGGTCGCGGGAGTCGATGATCTGCACCGGCTGGGCGGGGTCGGCGGGCAGGGCGACCCGGCCGCCGCGCGCGGCGGCGCGCACCCAGTAGGTGAACATGTCGGAGGGGTCGTGCGGACCGGCGACCTTCCCCGCCCGCACGATCGTGGCGCGCTGCCCGTGGCGCGCGGTCACGTCGTCCTCGCAGGCGACCTTGCACGGCCCGTACGTGGCCTCGCTCAGCACCTCGGTGTCGCGGACCGGCGGGCGGCGCGGGGTGTCCTCGTCGGAGCCGGGCGCCACACCCTCGCGCTGGTACACCGCGTGGCTGGAGATGAACAGATACCGGCCGATCCGGTCGCCCAGCGCGTCCATGGCCTGCGCGACGTGCCGCGGGACGTAGCCGCTGACGTCCACGACGGCGTCCCACCGGGTGTCGCCCGCGAGCGCCGCGTAGTCGCCGGTGTCGCGGTCGCCGGTCAGCCGGGGGAGGCCCGGGAAGAGGCCGGTGCCGGTCCTGCCGCGGCCGAAGAGGGTGACGTCGTGCCCGCGGTGGAGTGCGTCCTCCACGATGGCGCGGCCGACGAAGGCGGTACCGCCCAGAACGAGAATGCGCATAAGGGGCGACCCTACTGCCGGTCCCGGCGGCCGTCACCCGGATATCGCGGTCGTGATCCGCCGGACAGGCCCTAGTGGTAGATCTTCTCCGCGTACGCGGCCCCGTAGTACGTCTCCAGCTCCGCCAGCGAGTCCTCGGTCCGCTCCAGCGTCTTGGAGATCCGCGCCCGCGACGCCAGCGCGTCGGGCTGCCACGTCTCCGGCTTCCACAGCGCGCTGCGCAGGAACGCCTTGGAGCAGTGGAAGAAGACTTCCTCGATGTCGACCAGGACCGCGACCTGCGGGCGGTGGCCCTTGACGACCATGCGGTCGAAGAAGTCGGCGTCGCGCAGGAGCCGCGCCCTTCCGTTGATCCTGAGGGTGTCGCCGCGCCCGGGGACGAAGTAGAGCAGGCCGATGTGCGGGTTGGACAGAATGTTGCGGAAGCCGTCCGCGCGGCGGTTGCCCGGCCGCTCGGGGACCGCGATGGTCCGGTCGTCCAGGACGACGGTGAAACCGGCGGGGTCGCCCTTGGGCGACACGTCGCAGGTGCCGTCGGCCGCCGAGGTGGCCATCAGGCAGAAGGGCGCCGCCTTCAGCCAGGCCACGTCCAGTTCGTGCAGCCGGTCGCGCGCCTTGTCGCGGACGACCGCGGTGGGCTCGCCGAGCAGTTCCCGCAGTTCGGCCTCGTCGGTGATCTCCTGCATGTGCCGTACACCCCCGGTGAGTGAGTACCTTCTGGGAACTCACACTGTACAGGGTGGCTTTTCCGGGCTTTCCTCGCGCCTTTCCCCTGGCCTTCCCCTGTCTTTCCCGCGCCTGCGATGAGTTCCGCGGCGGTCCCCGGTCTACCTCTTCGACAGCGCCACGGCGCATACGACAGCACCGCATCGACCCGATCAGAGGAGCCCCTCGTGTCCGTCGTCTCCACCCCCACCAGCGCCACCGCGACCGGTACCGCGACAGCCGTCACCGCCCGCCCCGCCCGTAGCCGGGCGCGCACCGCGCTGCTCGCCCTCCAGATCGTGCTGGCCCTCTTCTACGGCGTGGCCAGCGCCGCCCCCAAGCTCCTCGGCATCGACGCCGCGGCCGACTCCTTCGACCGCATCGGTTTCGGCGACTGGTTCATGTACCTCACCGGCGCGCTCGAACTCGCGGGCGCCGTCGCCCTGTTGATCCCGGTGCTCTACCAGGTCGCCGCGGTCGCGATGATCGGCCTGATGATCGGCGCCACCATTACCCAGATCACCGTCTTCGACGGCGACAACGCGGCGACGCCGATCATCCTCATCCTGCCGCTGGCCCTGATCGCCTGGGCCCGCAGGGACAGTACGAAGGCGCTGCTGGCCCTGGTCCGCGGCGCGGTCGCCCGGACCTGACCGCGCTCCCGTCGGCCGCGGCCGACGACCGTACGCAACGCCGCACGGCGGACGGCTCGCGGTGCGATCCTGAGTACAGACGTCGCACGGATGTCGCGCGGGCGTCGTACGGCCGGCGCGACGACTGGCGCAACGGCGGTCGTACGGGCGGCCGTTCGGGGTCGCGCGGGGTCGCGCGGGGTCGCGTCGCGGAGGACCGGAGACCGGAAGACCGGGGGTCGCTCATGGACAGCCTTGGCGCGCTGCGCGCGGTCGAATACGGGTATCTCGACGAGCGACGGCAGGTGTACCTCGACCACACCGGCGCGGGACTTCCCGCCCGCGCCCAAGTGCGGGCGCACGCCGACCGGATCGCGGCGGGCTGCTACGGCAATCCGCACTCGGTCAGCCCGGCCTCGCAGGCGTCGGGCGAACTGGTGGAGCGGGCCCGCGCACGGGTGCTCGCGCACTTCAGGGCCGATCCGGCCGAGTACGCCGTGGTGTTCACGGCCAACGCCACCGGGGCGTGCCGACTGGTCGGCGAGGCCTACCCGTTCGGGCCGGACAACCGGCTGGTGCTCACCCTCGACAACCACAACTCCGTCAACGGCCTGCGGGAGTACGCCCGCGGCCGGGGCGCGGGGACGGTGTACGTACCGTTGGAGGCGCCGGGCCTCGGCATCGACGCGACGGCGATGGACGCCGTCCTGACGGGCGCGAGGCCGCGGGCGGGCACGGAGTCCGGGGCCCGGGGACCCGGACTGCTCGCGTACCCCGCGCAGAGCAATTTCAGCGGGGTCCAGCACTCGCTGGACTGGGTGACCAGGGCGCGGGCGGCGGGCTGGGACGTCCTGCTGGACGCGGCGGCCTACGTGCCCGCGAACGTGCTCGACCTCGGCCGGTTCAGCCCCGACTTCGTGGCCGTGAGCTGGTACAAGGTCTTCGGCTACCCGACCGGCATCGGCTGTCTGCTGGCCCGCAGGGAGGCGCTGACGCGGCTGCGGCGGCCGTGGTTCTCCGGCGGCACCATCCACGTGGTGAGCGCCCAGGGCCTGTGGCACCACATGGCCGACGGCGAGGCGGCCTTCGAGGACGGCACGGTCAACTACCTGAGCATTCCCGACATCGAATTCGGCCTCGACTGGATCACCGGCGTCGGCGTGCAGTCGATACACCGTCATGTCACCTCGCTCACCGCCGAGTTACTGGCCGGGCTGCGCGGGCTGCGGCACGCCGACGGCAGCCCGCTGGTACGGATCTACGGTCCGCAGGACACCACCGGCCGCGGCGGCACGGTCGCGCTGAATCTGCTCGGCGCCGACGGACGGGTGATCGACGAGCGGATCGTCGGCCGCGACAGCGCCGCGCACGGCATATCGCTGCGCACCGGCTGCTTCTGCAACCCCGGCACGGGCGAGGTCGCCTTCGCCATCGACCGCGACGTACTCGGCGGCGCCGTCCGTACCGCCACCGGCACCATCGACGACTACCTCGGCCGCCTCGGCCTCCCCTCCGGCGGCGCCGTCCGCGTCTCGCTCGGCCTGTCCTCCAACGCGGCCGACGTGTCCGCCTTCCTCGCCTTCGCCGCGCAGACCTACCGCGACCGCTCGCCCGACCCGGCGGGGCTCAGCCCGCGGCTGGTCTGCTGACCGTGCGGCACTTGCGCGCCAGCACCGCCCACGCGGCGGCCAGGAACAGCGCCGTGAAACCGGCCAGCAGCAGCCAGCCCGCCCACACCGCCCGGTCGAACGAGCCGCCGTACGAGGCCAGCAGGGGCGGCCCCAGCGGCGACGCGCCGTGCGCCCACAGCTCCCGCAGACCGATCCCGCCGCCCAGCGCCTCGAACGCCCACCGGTTGGTCATCGCCGCGCTCAACACCCGTCCCGCCCACGCCATTTGGGGCACCGGCACAAAGGCCCCCGAGAACAGCACCTGCGGGAAGCAGAGCATCGGCAGCATCAGCGTGGCCTGCCCCGGATCGCCCACCGCCGCCGACGCCAGCAGCCCCAGCGCGAGCGCGGCGGCCGACGCGAGCAGCACGGTCAGGAACAGCGACCCGTACGTGCCCCACCCGGCGGCGGGCAGCCGGTTCAGACCGCGCAGCACCGCGAGCAACGCCGCGTCCGCCAGGGCCAGTACGGGCAGCAGCAGCGCCGCCTTCGACAGCAGATAGGGCCCGAGCCGCAGCACGGTCAGCCGCTCCCTGCGCACCACCGCCATCTCGGCGCAGATCTGCAACAGGCCGTAGGTCAGGCCGAAGAAGAAGCCGCCGAAGGCGATCCAGAACAGGATCATCGCCGCGGATCCCGGACTCGGCGCCGCCGGATCGAAGGCCCCCGGCCGGAACAGCAGCGCGAACATCGCCACGATCACCAACGGCGACCCCACGACGACCGCCGCCGTCAGCCGATTGCGCGCCATCAACTCCCCGGCCCGCCGGGTGAGCAGCCACCACTGCCCGACCGCCCCGAGCGGCGCCGGACGCGTGGCGGCGGCGCCGTCGGCCACGGGCGCCGCCTCGGGCGCGGGGCCGGTCTCCTCCGCGGCAGCCTCGTCCGCCGCCCGTGCCCCGCGGGCCACCGCCCCGTACACCTCCTCCAGCGTCGGGACGCCGTACGCCGCCGTGAGGGTGGCCGCCGTGCCCAGGTGGGCCGGGCGTCCTTCAGGGGTGAGGAACAGGACGCGGTCGCAGCGGGTCAGATCGGCGGGCGCGTGCGTGGTGAGCACGACGGTGACGCCGTCGGCGGTCAAGTCCCGCAGGGTGCGCAGGAGTTCCGCGCCGGTCGCCGGGTCGAGTCCGGTCGTCGGCTCGTCCAGGAACAGCACGCGGGGGCGGGTGAGGAGTTCGACCGCGATGCAGGCGCGGCGGCGCTCGCCCTCGCTGAGGGTGCGTAGGGGCTGGCGGGCGCGGTCGGCGAGGCCGACGGCGGCCAGCGCGTCGCGTACGGCCGCGTCCAGGAGAGCGGCGGCGGTCCTGGCGGGCATCCGCAGGCGGGCCGCGTAGCCGAGGGCCCGGTCCAGCCGCAGGTCGTCGTGCATCACGTTGCCGTGCGGCAGATACCCCAACGCCGGTCGCAGGACGGCCGGTTCCGTACCGTCGTGCAGGACGCGACCGGCCGAGGGGGTACGGATTCCGGCCAGGATCTCCAGCAGCGTCGTCTTGCCCGACCCGCTGCCGCCCGCCACGGCCAGCAGCTCGCCGGGCGCGATCCGTACGCTCACCCCCCGCAGCGTCTGCCGCCCCGAGGCGACCCGCTGCCCCACGCCGTACGCCTCGACGCGGAGACCGCCGTCGCTCATCGTGCCCCCTGACCGACCGCTTGGTACGTTGAAGGTGTCGCGGCGCCTCCCGCAGGGGCGGGCCGCCGGTAGCGTACGCGAGCCCCGGGAGCGGGCACAGGACGAAGGAGTCTGACGCATGGACGGACCGGTCTGCACCACCCGGCAGGGCGACGTACGCGGAGCGGCCGGCCAGGACGGCGTCGCCGTCTTCCGCGCCATCCCTTACGCCGCACCGCCGTTCGGACCGCACCGGTTCATGGCGCCGCAACCGCCCGCCGCGTGGGAGGGCATACGCGACGCGACCGCGTTCGGCCCGACCGTGCCCAAGGGCCCCTACGTCAAGCCGTTCGACGTGCTGCTGCCCGACCCGGACATCGCGGGCGAGGACTGCCTCAACCTCAATGTGTGGACACCCGACACCGCGGGCGGCGCACCGGTCATGGTGTGGCTGCACGGCGGCGCCTTCATGAACGGCTCGGGCTCGCTGCCGATCTACGACGGCGCCGCGTTCGCCCGCGACGGCGTCGTCTGCGTGAGCGTCAACTACCGCCTGGGGACGGACGGTTACCTGTCCCTCGACGGGGCCCCCGACAACCGCGGAGTGCTCGACCAGATCGCCGCCCTCGAATGGGTCCGCGACAACATCGCCGCTTTCGGCGGCGACCCCGGCCGCGTGACCGTCTTCGGCGAATCGGCCGGCGCGATGAGCATCGGGGTGCTGCTCACCGCCCCCGGCGCCCGAGGACTCTTCCACCGGGCGATCCTCCAGAGCGGTGCCGCGCACCACACGATCGGCCGGGACACCGCCCGCAAGGTCGCCGCGCACTTCGCCGCGAAACTCGGCGTCGAACCCACCGCCGCCGCCTTCGCCGCACTCCCGCTGGACGTCCTGCTGCCCGCGCAGACCGCCCTGCGCAACGAGGTCACCGCCAACCCCGACCCCGCGCTGTGGGGCGAGGTCGCGCTGAACGCCATGCCCTTCGAGCCGATCGCGGACACCGCGAGCACCGCCGCCCGCGCCCACCCGGTGCCGGGACCCGGCGCCGACTGCGCCGTCGACCTGCTGATCGGCACCACCGCCGAGGAGTACCGGCTCTTCACCGTGCCCAGCGGCGTCATCGACTACATCGACGACAGGCACCTGCGGGCCGCGATCGCCCGGCACGGCCTCGACCCCGACACCGCGCTGCCGCTCTACGCGGCCAACCGCCCCGGCGCCACCACCGGCGACCTGTTCTCCGCCGTCCTCACCGACTGGTTCTTCCGGATACCCGCGGTCCGCCTGGCCGAGTCCGTGCCGCGCGCCCACGTCTACGAATTCGGCCGCCGCTCCACCGCCTTCGACGGCCGCCTCGGCGCCTGCCACGCCTCCGAGATCGCCTTCGCCTTCGACAACCTGGACGCGCCCGGCGAGACCATGCTGCTCGGCGAGGCCCCGCCGCAGCCGCTCGCCGACACCATGCACGCCGCCTGGGTCTCCTTCGCCGTCACCGGCGATCCCGGCTGGCCCGCGTACGACACCCGGGACCGTACGACGATGGTCTTCGGCACGGCGGAAGACCCCGCGCACTGCGGTCCGGTACGCGACCCCCGCCCGGACGAGCGCGCGCTGTGGGACGGGGTGCGCTGAGCCCTTCGCGCCGGCCCCTCCCGCGCGCCGAACTCCCGTACGCCTGAGGGACGCGTGGCCGGTACGCACCCGGCGGCGGGCGGCGGTGGCCGGAACGTGTCGCTACGGGCGGGTGAACCGGCGGGGTGACGGGTGCGACGGGGCCGGGAGGCCGACGGTCGGGGGGTCGCAGGGCCTACGCTGAGTGCGCGCGTCCGGCGCGCGTACCGGTTCGCGTGTGCCGGTCCGATCCACCCGCCAGGGGTGAGCCGGACCGGCCCACCCCTCACGCCGTACAGCCGTAGAGCCCTCTAGGAGTCACCCCATGTCCGAAGGTCCCCTCGTCCTGCCGCCCGTACGGCTGCTCCCCGCGGACGACCTCGCGCGGCTGGCACTGGCCGTGCCGCTGCTGGACCGAGCGCTGCGGCTGACCCGGTGGGCGACACCGGAACGGCCGGTCGACGCGATGGGCGAGCTGCTGGACGACGACCTGGTGGCCGCCGCCGCGGAACTCGGCCTCCCGGTGGACGAGGACGAGGAAGGGCTCGCCGAGACCGCCCAGGCGTGGGGCGTCGCCGTCGACACCGGCCTGCTGGTCCTGGAGATCGACGAGGAGGCCGAGGAGTCCACGCCGGTCGGCGAGGTCGCCGGTCGCGCGCTGCCCGGCGAGGCGTACGAGCGGATCACCGCGGGCCTCCCGCAGGACGTGCTCGACATCTGGCTGGCCGCCGCCGAGTCGGCCCTCGCCGACGCCGCCGCACCGGACTTCGAGAGTCTGCGCGAGGTCATGGACGACGGCGACCAGGTGCTCCTGGACGAGCTGGACTGGGACCCGGAGAAGGAGGCCGAATTCCTCGACAGCGCGCTGGTCAACCTCTACGCGCTGATGGCCGTGGAGGACTCGGCGGTCGCCGAGGACGGGCCCGACGCCGTACCGCTGCCGGTGCTCGCCGCGTCCCTCGTCGTGCCCGACGAGATGGACCAGCCCAGCGACGCCGTCCTCGAAGAGGTCACCGAGGTGATGATGCGGCTGGACGACCACTTCCGGCTGCTCGCCACGACCGGACTGCTGGACTACCAGCCGGTCGACGAGGCGCTGATCGAGGAGGCGGAGGGCGACGGGGAAACCGGCTCCTTCCCCGAGTTCCCCGAGGGGGCCGTCGGGGACGACCTCGACCCCGAGGAGGTCTCCCGCTACGGCATGGTCCTGCTCACGCCGCTCGGCGTGCACGGCATGCGCGAACGGCTCGTGGACGCGGGCGCGCAGGCCCCCGCCATCGGCGACCTCGCGGGCGGGTCGGGCGTCGACCTCCTCGAAGCGCTGACCGGCTACCCCGACCAGGCGGCGCGCGTGGAGGCCGAGCTGTGGCTGGAGGACCGCAAGCCGGCCGACGCCGCACGCGAACTGCTCGCCGCCGCGCGCGGCGACGACGCCGGTGCGCCGGGCCGTCGTCTCATCTGCCAGCAGACGCTCACCCTGCTCGGCGCCGAGGCCGAGCCCGCGCTGCGCGAAGTCCTCGACGACCGCGCGCTCGGCGGCCTCGCCCGCGTCTGGCTCACCGAGAGCGGCGCCGCCGACATCCCCGCGCCCGACGCGGACATGGTCTTCTGGCTCACCATCGACACCCTCGCCGCGCAGCTCGCCGCCGACGACGCCCCCGAGATCCTGGCCGACCTCGTCCGTGACCTCGTCGCCCGGCACGACGGCTTCTTCGACGCCGCCTGGCGCGTCGACCACCCCGCCACCGCCGACGTCCTCGAAGCCATGGGGCGTCTCCACCCGGACCGCAAATCCGCCAAGGACGCCCGCAAGGCGGCCTTCAAGGCCCGCTCCCGCCAGGGCCTTTCGGGCTGACGCGCGGCGGGCCACCGCTCGGGGCGCCCCCCGCGCCGGGGGCAACCGGGTGGCCGCCTCGCGGAAGGACGCCGTTCATCCGGGGTTGGCCGGGGGGCGGCACCGTGGGTGCTCAGCGCGACGTGAGGAGCCCCGGTGCCGGTCAGCCGTACGCGGGAGGCCGTGGTGGCCGACCCGAAGCGAGGTCACGCGTATCTGACCGCGGGAACGTCGTTGTGCCGGCGGACGCCGCCGTCGGCGCAGAACGGTGGCGTGCTCCAGGCGTTCCGGTGCATCGACTCCGGGGGCCGCTACGTGGACGACCTGTCGCGGGCGACCGGGCCCGGCACCGTGTACGGCGTGGACTGGGTGGAGACGCCGTTCGCGGCGGGCGAGGTCACGCGGGCGCACGGGCTGACGGGCCTGTGGTGGGCGGACGACGGGGTGTACCTCGTGCGTGAGGGGGCCGTCTGGTTCTACGCGCCCGGCCGCCGCACGCTGACCCTGAAGACGCCGGGCTGACGGGCTGACGGGCTGACGGGCTGCCGGGCTGAGGGGCGGCCGGGCTGAGGGGCGGACCGCCGCCCGGCCGCGCTCGTCACCGCCGTGACGAGCGAGGCCGGGTGCGGCCGGGTGCGGCCGGAACGTTTCAGCAGCCGCTGAGGACCGACGTGAGCTTCGACTTCTCCGCACTGTCCACGGTCAGACCGTAGTAGTGCTTCACCTGCACCCACGCGCGGGCGTACGTGCACTGGTACGACGCCTGCGGCAGCCACTCGGCCGGGTCGCCGTCGCCCTTGGAGCGGTTGGAGTGCGCGGAGACGGCCACGAGCTGCGGGCGGGTCACGTCGTTGGCCAGCGCCTGGCGCTGCGCGGTGGTCCAGGCCCAGGCGCCCGAGGCCCACGCCTCGGCGAGCGGCACCAGGTGGTCGATGTCGAAGGTCGACGGGTCGGTGGTGGTCACGCCGTCGTACGGGCTGGTCCAGTTCCCCGAGGTCGCCTTGCACGAGCTGTCGGTCACCACGCTCGTGCCGTCGCGCTTGATCACGTACTCGCGGGTGTCGCAGGTGCCCGAGATGGTGATCCAGGTCGGGAACAGATTCCGGTCGTACGTCGAGGCGTGCGTCTCCGCGGTGGCCGTCATGCCGGACAGGTAACTGCGGGCGGTGGAGGCGGCGATCGGGGTCGGCAGAGCGGCCTGTGCGGGGCCGCCGCTGACGAACAGGACGGTCAGCGCGAGCAGTGCCGCGCTGACGGCGGCACAGATTCCGTGCACGAGACGGTTTTTGGGCATGACTGAGCGCTCCCGTGGCTAGGGGGTCGAGCGGTACGGGTGGTTCCCGACCAGGGTCCCGGCCACGGGTCTATGCGGGTAGACCGTCAGCGGTAAATTTTATGTGACCATGACATGTTGATGTGCGAACGTCCGGTGGCGGTCCGGCCCGTACGAGGCCCGCGCGGCGCACGAGCCGGTGCGTGCCGGGGTCCCACGGCCTCCGAGCGCCGTGCGCACGGCGCCCCCGCGCCCGCCCGCTACCGGTCCTGGCCCCGGCTCCCGCCGCCGTGCGGGGCGGCGCGCGGGACTTTATGGTCGGCGCGGGGGCCCGGGACGAATGGAGCTGCTGTGACCACTGCGCGCGACATCATGCATCAGGGCGTCGAGACGATCTCCGCCCACGAGACCCTGGACGTGGCCGCCAAGCGGATGCGGGACGCGGACATCGGGGCCCTGGCGGTCACCGGTGACGACGGCGGGCTCCAAGGGGTGCTCACCGACCGGGACATCGTGCTGCGCTGTGTGGCGACCGGCCACGACCCGGGCGCGGTCCGGGCCGCCGATCTGATGGACGGCAGCCCGGTGACGGCCGCGGCCGACGACGACGCGGGGAGCGTCGTCGCGACCATGTCCTCCCGGCGCATCCGCCGGGTACCGGTGGTCGAGGGGAGCCGCCTGGTCGGCATCATCAGCGAGGCCGACATCGCCCGGCACCTCGGCCCGGCCGAGGCGGGCGCCCTGGCGACGGCGATCCGCGCGGTCTGAGCCCGACGCGCGGTCCGAGCGCGGCCCGTGGTCTGAGGCCGCCGCGCGGTGTGAGACCGGCCTGCGGTGTGAGCCCGGCCCGCGCCGCCTGAGGCCGGTCCCGCGCCGCCTGGGACCGGTCTCTCGGGCCGCCGCCCGTCCGCGCGGACTCATGCCAGCCTGCGCGGACCGGCGGCGGCCCCGCAGGGCACACATCCGGTCCGCGGTGCCTCAGAGCGCCGCGGAGGCGGGCCGCACCATCCCCTTGGCGGTACGCGAGTCGATGAAGTCGCCCATGGCGGTCATCTCCCACTCCCCGGAGAACTGCTTGATCAGCTTCGCCATCAGCACACCCGTGCGCGGCTCGCTGCCGGTCAGGTCGAAGCGGACCAGCTCCTCGCCGGTGCCCGCGTCGAGCAGCCGGCAGTACGCCTTGGCGACCTTGTTGAACTTCTGCCCCGAGTACGAGTTCACCGTGAAGACCAGACCGGTGACCTCCGGCGGCAGCCCGCCCAGGTGCACGGTGATCGTCTCGTCGTCGCCCGAGCCCGCGCCGGTCAGATTGTCACCGGAGTGCTGGACCGCGCCGTTGAGGATGGACAGCTTGCCGAAGTAGCAGGTCGCGATGTGGTTGCGCTGCGGACCGTAGGCGATCACCGACGCGTCCAGGTCGATGTCCCGGCCGCCGAAGGCGGGCTCCCAGCCCAGGCCCATCCGCACCGAGGACAGGAACGGCTTGCCCGCCTTGACCAGTGACACCGTCTCGTTCTTGCGGAGATTGACCCGGCCCTTGTCCAGATTGACCTTGCCCGCGCCCGGCGCGGGAGCGGGCGGCGCGGCCGGGGGAGCGGAGGGCGGCGGCGGCAGATACGCGGCGGGCGCGCCGGAGGGCGGCGGCGCACTGGGCAGTCCCGGCGCGGGCGGCGGCGGGGTGAACGCGGCGGCGGGGGCCGCGGGGGCCGCGGGCTCCTCCACATTCACCCCGAAGTCGCTGGCGATGCCGCCCAGCCCGTTGGCGTACCCCTGGCCGACCGCGCGGACCTTCCAGGCGCCGCCGCGCCGGTACACCTCGACCACGACGAGCGCGGTCTCCGGGCCGAGCCCGGTGGGCGTGAAGGTGGCGATCACCGAGCCGTCGTCCGCGCTGCGGACCGTGGCCGTCGGCGTCGTACCCGCGAAGGGACCGCCGCCGTCCAGGCTCGCGGTCACCACGACCTTCTCGATCCCGGCCGGGACGGCCGCGGTGTCCACGGTGATCGAGTCGGGCCCGGAACCGCCCCCGGAGCGGTGGCTGACGCCGGGCCCCTGGGGCTGGTTGTAGAAGACGAAGTCGTCGTCGGAGCGCACCTTCCCGTCACCGGTCAGGAGCAGGCCCGAGACATCGAGCCGCGCGGAGGAGGCGGCGACGTCCACGGCCACTCGGGGCACGGAGAGCGGCACATTCGAGCCAGGCGTCATAGCGGTCATGCCCCCGTAACGACCGACTGTTGTTTGCGGTTCCATGACCCGGAGATCAGCTTCCGGCCCGTTATGGGCACCCGGTCCCGGCGCCCATTCCGGCGCCCGCGCCGGCTCGTACCGGCAGCGTCGCGCCCGCGGTCGCGTACGGTCGGACCCGTATCGGCAGCCCCGTACCCTCACACCCGCACGCCCCGCCCGTCACCGGCGGTCGCGGGCACGTCGAGGCCGTCCGGGGAGCCGGGCGGCAGGGCGAAGGCGGAGGCGACCTCGGGCGGGAGCGCGGACAGGCCGAGCAGGCCGCAGACGGCCCGAGTGGTGAGCGCGTGCCAGACGGCCGCCTGGCGCAGCATCGCGTGGTCGCCGCCCGGCAGCACGAAGCGGCACACCTCGGCGCCCTCGGCCCTGGCCCGCTCCGCCATCCGCAGCGACTCCACGGGCGAGGTGATCCGGTCGGCCTCCGCGTGCAGGAACACCAGCCGGGCCGCCGAGAGCTGCTCCACCGGCTCCCCCGGCAGGCACCAGGGGGCCAGCGCCACCGTGCCGACCACCCCGTCCGTACCGGCCACCCGCAGCGCCGCCCTGCCGCCCATGGAGTGCCCGACCATCACGACCGGCGCCCCGCCGGTCCGCCGGGACAGCTCCGCCAGCGCGTCGGCCGCGTCCCGCGCGGCGTCCGCCCGCTCCCCGTTCCAGCCGCGGTGCCGGTAGCGGGCCTCGGCGAGCACCACCCGGCGGCCCCGCGTCGCGCGGGCCAGCGCCCGGACGAAGGGGCGCATCCGCAGCCCCGGCGCGTTCAGCCGGGACGGCCGGCCCATACCGCGCTCCCGGCCGCCGTGCAGCACCAGCACCGCCGCCTCGGGGGCCGCCGCGGAACGCCGCATCACCAGGCCCCGATACCCCGCGCGTGCGCTGTCGCCGTCGCGGTCCTCTGCCACCCGTGCCTCCACCCGTGTCCGTTCCCTCCGCCGACGTGCCGTGACAGGTACGAACGGACGTTCCGGAATCCCCGTTCCGACGTACCCCGTCAATCCTCCGTCATTCGTAGCGACGACGGTTCCGGATGGGTCGCGCGGCGGACCCGACGCACAGGTTGCCGGATCGAACAGGGGTCCGGAGGCTCCCGCATATACGCTCCTGCCCTGGGCAAGTACGCTCAGCGCAATCTCAATGGTCGGGCAGCCGAAGGCGGAGGAAGAAACGTGGTGCAGAGCGGCCCGGTCGGAGTTCCGGCCGGACTTCCGGTGGGCATCCCGCACACCCGCGACGGGCGTGACAGCCGTGATGTTCGTGACATTCGCGACAGTCAGAGTCCGCGCACGGCGCCGCCCGCCTCCTTCGGGCAGTCGGGCCCCGCGACGGTCCTGCTGGTCGAGGACGACGACGGCGACGCCCTGCTCGTCGAGGAGTACCTCGCGCTGAGCGACGCCGCGACCCAGGTGGTCAGGGCGAGCAATCTCGCCGAGGCGCTGGAGCTGCTGGCCCGCCGCGCCGCGCCCGAGTGCGTCCTGCTCGACCTGCACCTGCCCGACGCCTTCGGCGTGGACGCGGTGTCCCGGCTGCTGAAGGACGCGCCCGGCGCGGCCGTCGTGGTGCTGACCGGTCTGTCGGAGGAGGACGCCGGGCTCGCCGCGGTCGCCTCCGGCGCCCAGGAGTACCTGTCCAAGAGCGCCCTCGAACCCCAGTCGCTCAGCCGCGCCATCCGCTACGCCGTCCAGCGCAAGCAGATCGAGCGCGCGCACGTGGCGCTGCGCGAGAGCTCGATGCGGGCCGAGGAGAACGCCCGGCTGGAGCGCGGGCTGCTGCCCACCCCGCTGCTGCGCGGCGACGACTGGCAGGTGACCACCCGCTACCGGCCGGGCCGCGACCACGCGCTGCTCGGCGGTGACTTCTACGACGTCGTGCAGACCGAGGACGGCACGGTGCACGTCGTCATCGGCGACGTGTCGGGGCACGGCGCGGCCGAGGCGGCCCTGGGCGTGTGCCTGCGGGTCGCCTGGCGGTCCTTCGTCCTCGCCGGCACCCGCGGCGCCGAACTGCCCGGGATGCTGGAGCAGATGCTGGTCGCCGAGCGCGCGGGCGAACACGTCTTCGCCACCCTCAGCTCCCTGGAGTTCGCCCCCGACCGCACCACCGTCAAGATCGTCAGAGCCGGGCATCCGGGGGTGCTGCTGCGCCGCGGCGCCGACGTCCAGTGGTGGGAGCCGGCGTACGGGCCCGCGCTCGGGCTGCTGCCGGGGCAGGGCGTCTGGCCGGTGACGACCGAGACGCTGGACGGCGCGTCCGTGGTCCTGTTCACCGACGGCCTCTTCGAGTGGCGGTACGGCGACGGGCCGGAACGGCTCGGCGAGGACGGGCTGTTGGAGCTGGCCCGGAAGAACGGCGCACTGCCCGCGGAGGCGTTCGTCGACGCCTTGATCAACGCGGCCGAGACGGCGACGGCGGGGCGCGGCGGTCTCGAGGACGACGCGGCCGTGATGCACGCGGGATGGCGGGCGAGGTCATGACGGAACGCCCGCCCGTCCCGGGGCCCGGTTCGGAGCCGACGCAACCCACGGCGCCCGCGCCGGAGCCGACGCCTCAAGCCGCTGCCGGGGCCGCGCCCGCTTCAGGGACCGCGCCCGCTCCCGAGACCGCGCCCGTCGCCCAGTCCACGCCCGATCCCACGCCAGTTCCGGAGTCCGCGTCCGTGCCGCATCCCCCGACCGACCCGCCGCCCGTGTCCGAGCCCGAGCCCGTATCCGAGCCTGAGGCCGTATCCGAGTCCGTATCCGAAGCCGGGCCCGTGTCCGAGAGCGCGCCCGTACCCGGGCCGCGGTCCGAGTCCGGCCCCGACGTCGAACCCGCTCCGGACGTCGAACCCGCTCCGGACGTCGAACCCGCGCGGGATACCGATCCCGCGCCCGACGTCGTGCCCGCCCCCGTACCCGCTCGCGGGCAGAAGGCCCCCCGGACGAGGTCCGGCTTCCGGCCGCGCGAGAAGGGCCGGATCACGGTTCAGGGCGCGTTCAACCTCGTGCTCGGCGGGATGACGCTGCTCGTCCTCGTCTTCGCGGTGATCGGCGCGCAACTGCTCGCGCACACCACGTCGATCTCCGACCACCTGGCCAACCGGGTGCAGCCCGCGCGGGTGGAGGGGGTGCGGTTGCAGACCGCGCTGCTGGACCAGGAGACCGGCGTGCGCGGCTATGTGCTCACCCATTCGACGGAATTCCTCCAGCCCTACACCGAGGGCCTCGCGGACCAGAAGACGATCACCGCCAGGCTGCGCCCGCTGATCAGCGGCAACAAGCGCGCCTCCGCCGACCTGCTGGCGCTGGAGGAGGCGGCCGATCGCTGGCGCACCACGTACGCGCTGCCGCTCATCGAGCACGCCCGCGAGGGCCTGCCCGCCTCCGCCGACACCTCGCTGCTGGACAGCAGCAAGCGGGGCTTCGACACCGTACGCACCCAGTTCACGATCCAGGACACGCACCTGAAGGAGGACCGGCAGCACAGTCAGGATCAGTTGCGGCGCGTGCGCAACGAACGCGACGCGGTGTTCCTGGCGATGCTGGCCTGCTTCCTGGTGGCCATGGTCTTCCTGGCGCTGCTCCTGCGCCGGATCGTCGGCCTGCCGCTGGGGCGGCTGCGCGACGACGCGCTGCGGGTCGCGGGCGGCGACTTCGACACCGGGATCGAGCCCAGCGGCCCGGCCGATCTGCGGGTGCTGGCCGAGGCCGTGGAGGCGATGCGCAGCGGTATCGCGGGCGCGCTGGCCGAGGCGCACGGCCAGCGCGGACTGCTGGCCGCCCAGGCGGCGGAGCTGACCGAGCAGGCCGAGGAACTGCGCCGCTCCAACGCCGAGTTGGAGCAGTTCGCCTACGTCGCCTCGCACGACCTCCAGGAGCCGCTGCGCAAGGTCGCGTCCTTCTGCCAGCTCCTGGAGAAGCGCTACCGGCACGCGCTGGACGAACGCGGCGTGCAGTACATCGACTTCGCGGTCGACGGCGCCAAGCGCATGCAGATCCTCATCAACGACCTGCTGGCCTTCTCGCGGGTGGGCCGGGCGCAGGACGACCACCGGCCGGTCCAGTTGGAGAACACGCTCGACCAGGCGCTGTACAACCTCGCGGAGCGGCTGGAGGAGTCCGGGGCGCGCGTCGAGCGGCCCGCCGTGCTGCCGGACACCGTCGGCGACGCGACGCTGCTGGCCCTGGTCTGGCAGAACCTGATCGGGAACGCGATCAAATTCCGTTCCCCCGACCGGCCGCCGGTGATCACGGTGGAGTCGGGAACCGCCCCCGACGGCACGCTCGTCTTCAGCGTCACCGACAACGGCATCGGCATCCAGGAGGAGTTCAGCGAGAAGGTCTTCGTGCTCTTCCAGCGGCTGCACAGCCGCAACACCTACGAGGGCACCGGCATCGGCCTCGCCATGTGCCGGAAGATCATCGAGCACCACGGCGGGCGCATCTCGGTGGACAACGAGTACACCGGCGGCACCCGCATCCGTTTCACGCTGCCCGCCGGGGCAGAAGAGTCACCTGACCAGGCGGCGGCGCCTGGCATCGAGGGAGCAGAGGGAGCACCGCGCGTATGAGTCAACCCGTACAGCCGATCGAGGTCCTGCTGGTCGAGGACGACGCGGGCGACGAACTGATGACCCGGGAGGCGTTCGCCGACAACAGGATCGGCAACACCCTGCACGTGGTCCGCGACGGCGAGGAGGCGCTGGACTTCCTCTACCGGCGCGGCGCCCACCAGGACGCGGTGCGGCCCGACTTGATCCTGCTCGACCTCAACCTGCCGAAGTACGACGGGCGTCAGGTGCTCGAGATGATCAAGGGCGACCGGGACCTGGCCATGATCCCGGTGGTGGTGCTCACCACGTCCGCCACCGAGGAGGACATCCTCCGCAGCTACAAGCTGCACGCGAACGCGTATGTCACCAAGCCCGTCGACGTGGAGCAGTTCATCAGCGCGGTGCGGCAGATCGACGACTTCTTCCTGTCGGTGGTACGGCTGCCCGGCCGCTGAGCGGCCCGCGGGCGGCGCGTCCGCGCACGGTCCGTACGGCTCCGCGCGTCCACCTGTACGTCTCGCAACGCGTCTCGTCCGTCAGTACGGCCAGATCGGGGGGTCCGTGCAGAACGGGCCGCCGAGGTTGGCGTGCGCGGGATTGTCCGGGTCCAGCTCGCCCTGCTCGGCGATGAGCTTCGCGGCGAACGGCTCCGAGTCGTCCCGCGGTTCGTACCCGAGCGCGCGGGCGCCCGAAAGGTCCCACCACAGGCGGGTGTTGGCGGAGCTTCCGTAGACGACGGTGTGCCCCGTGGTCCCGGCGCTGAGCGCGGCGTGGAAGAGCCGGGCGCCGTCGGCCGGGCTCATCCAGACCGACAGCATGCGCACCGACGTGGGTTCGGGGAAGCAGGAGCCGATGCGTACGGAGACGGTGTCGATGCCGTGCAGGTCCGCGTAGAGCTGCGCCAGGTCCTCGCCGAAGCACTTGGAGAGCCCGTAGTAGGTGTCGGGGCGGCGCGGGGTGGTGATCGGGATCAGCGCCTCGTCCGGCACCGGGGAGCCCTGCGGCCGCGGGGTGAAGCCGACGGCGTGGTTGCTGGAGGCGAAGACGATCCGGCGGACGTTCTCCTCGCGGGCGGCCTCGTAGAGGTGGTAGGTGCCCTCGATGTTGCCGCGCAGGATCTTGTCGAAGGAGGACTCCAGCGAGATACCGGCGAGGTGGATGATCGCGTCGACGCCGCGCACCGCCTCGCGCAGCGCGTCCCGGTCGGACAGGTCCGCGGTGATCACCCGCGTGCCGTCGGGCGCCCCCTCGACCGGGCGGACGTCGAACAGCCGCAGGTCGTATCCGTACGACGGCAGCAGGCCGCGCATGAGGGTGCCGAGGCCGCCTGCGGCGCCGGTGAGCAGGACGGTGCGGGGAGCGGGCATACGGGGTCTCCGTGTCTGGCGGGGGCTTCGCTGATGACCTCAGGGGTCACTGTAGACGGCTGACGTCCGCCGTGGGTATGTCCATGGACGACGTTCAAGTATATGGACAGTTCCTGGCGGTGGGCGCGGGCGGCGCGGGGGCTCTTGGAGGTGCCCGTCGGCTTGACCCGCCCAGGTCACCTCGCCTAGCGTGGCAGCGTTCATGAATATAGACATGGATCAGATGAGCGCACAGACTTCAGGGGGAACCCGATGACCTCACCCGCCCTCGCCGAGCGCCTCGACGGCCTGCTGTTCTTCCCCGTGACGGCCTTCGGCCCGGACGGCGCTCTCGACCTCGACGCGTTCCGCGCGCATGTGCGCGCCGGGGTGGAGGCGGGCGCCGCCGCCGTCTTCGCGTGCTGCGGCACGGGCGAGTTCCACGCGCTGTCCCCCGAGGAGTTCCGCGCGTGCGTCGCGGCGGCGGTGGACGAGGTCGCGGGGCGGGTGCCGGTGGTGGCCGGGGCCGGATACGGGACCGCGCTCGCCGTCCAGTACGCCCGGCTCGCCGAGGAGGCGGGCGCCGACGGCCTGCTCGCCATGCCGCCCTACCTCGTCGTCCCCGGCCAGGAGGGCATGCTGCGGCACTACGCGGCGCTCGCCGCGGGCACCGGCCTCGATGTCATCGTGTACCAGCGCGACAACGCTGTCTTCACCCCCGAGACGGTCGTCGAACTCGCCAAGGTGCCCAACATCATCGGCCTCAAGGACGGCCTCGGCGACCTCGACCTGATGCAGCGGATCATCAGCGCGGTCCGCACCGAACTCCCCGGCCAGGACTTCCTCTACTTCAACGGCCTGCCCACCGCGGAACTCACCGGCCTCGCCTACCGCGGCATCGGCGTACTGCTCTACTCCTCCGCGGTCTTCGCCTTCTCGCCCGAGATCGCCCTCGCCTTCCACAAGGCGCTCACCACCGGCGACGACGCCACCGTCGACAAGCTGATCGACGGCTTCTACCGCCCGCTGGTCAACCTCCGCAACCAGGGCCGGGGTTACGCCGTCTCGCTGGTCAAGGCGGGGGTACGGATGCGCGGCCTGGACGTCGGCGAGGTCCGGCCGCCGCTGTCGGAGCCGTCCGCCGCGCACGTCAAGGAACTGGCCGACCTGATCGAGCAGGGCCTCGCGCTGCTCGGCGACCGCTGAACGGGCCCCGGACGTGCCGACCATGAGGACTTCCGCCTTCGTCTACCCCTGGGACGTCGTGGGCGACCCCGAGGCGGCCGAACGGATCGCCGCCCTCGGCGTCCAGCAGGTCACCCTCGCCTCCGCCTACCACTCCACCCGCGCGCTGACCCCCCGTCACCCCCGGCACCGGATCGTCACCGCGGAACACTCCGCCGTGCTCTACCCGCCCGACGAACAACGCTGGGAGGGAAGGGAGTTGCGGCCCTACCCGGCCGGGAGCTGGGCGAGGGGCGGGGTCGGGGTCGGGGCCGGGGTCGGGGCCGGGGATTTCGACCGGGACGGCGGCGGGGACGCCTTCGGTACGGCGGCCCGCGCGCTGGCGGCCGCCGGGCTCGACGTCCACACCTGGGTCGTGCTCGCCCACAACTCCCGCCTCGGCGCCGAGCATCCGGCCACCTCGGTGGTCAACGCCTACGGCGACCGCTACCCGTGGGCGCCCTGCATCGCCCAACCGGCCGTCCGTACCTACCTGGTGGACCTCGCGGCGGAGGCCGCCGTACGCCCCGGCGCGGGCGGCACCGAACTGGAGTCCCTGGGCTGGTACGGCCTCGCCCACCTGCACGCCCACGACAAGATCGCCGGGGTGCCGCTCGGCGACGCCGCCCAGTACCTGATGTCGCTGTGCTTCTGCGCGCACTGCCGGGACGGCTACGCCGGGCTCGGCGCCGATCCCGCCGACGTGGCCGCCGCCGTCCGCCGCGCGCTGGCACCCGTCTTCGAGGGGGACGCCCCGGGCGACGCCGCCGGGCTCCCGGCGATCGAGAGGCTGCTCGGCGCGGAGTTGACGGCGCTCACCCTCACCTGGCGTACACAGACGGCCGGTTCGCTCCAGGAGCGGGCCGTGGCCGCCGTACGGGCCGCCGCCGCGCCCGGCTTCCAGGTGCTGATGCACGCCGACCCGGCGCCGTACCGCTGCGGCGCCAACGCGGGCGTGGAACCGGCCCGCGTCCTGGCCCACGCCGACGGGCTCGTCCTGCCCTGCGCCGGCGGTCCGGCCGCCCGCGAGGCGATGCTGACCCCGCTCGCGCCGCACCGCCGCGAAGGCACCGTACTGGCGGCGAACCTCACCGTCGTCTCCGGCATGGGCGGCAGCCCCGGCACGCTCGCCGAGGACGCCGCGCACGCCGCCGCGCTCGGCGCCACCGAACTGCGCCTGTACCACGCGGGCCTGGCCTCGGACGCCGACCTGAGGGCCGTACGGTCGGCGCTGGCCTGAGGCACGGAGCCTTCGCGGGCGCGCGCCGACGGCACGCGCCGACGACGGGCCCGCGCGGCGCGGGCCCGCGCGGCGCGGGCCCGCGCGGCGCGGGCCCGCCGGGGGCGGGCGGGAGCACGAGACGGGCCGGGGCGCGGCGATCATGGGGGTACCGCCGCGCCCCGGAGCGTCACCCTCAGGTGAGGCGGGAGGGCTGTGCGTACTCAAGTCGCCACCGGGGCACCGGAGGTTGCCGCGTATGACGCGAATATTTCCGGCGGGCTACGGGAGCCGTCCGGTCAGAATCCGCCGTCGACCGACGACGTGCCGTCGGGCCCGGTCCAGCGGGCGGTGTACGTGTCGCCGCCGGTGGCGCGGGCGCCCGCCGCGTGGTTGAACTGGCCCGAGAACGTGTACGTGCCGGGCGCCAGCGTGTTGTTCGCGTCGAGCGTCCAGCGGTAGACCAGCTCCGCGCCCTCCACGGTCACCGTGGGGTTCGTGCCGCCCGAGACGGAGGTCCACGAACCGGTGCTGCTGACGCCTTCGGTACGGGCCACGCGCAGTTCGACGCTGAGCGACGTGAGCGGCTTGCCGGTGGTCAGCACCACATCGCTCTGCGTCCAGTAGTCGTTGCTCGCGCTGTCCACCGAACCCCGCGCGGTCAGCGTGCCGTTCCGCGCGGTCTCGACCGAGCCCGGCGCGCCGCCGTCGATGCCCGAGGTGGTGGCCGCCGACGACGGGGGAGTGCCGGTGGGGGAGGACGCGCCGCCGGACGGCGTGCCCGTGGGACGCGTACCGCCGGTGCCGCCGTGGCGGCCGGACGGGTGCGACGACGCGGCCGGTGAACGCGGCTGCGCGGCGGGGGAGTCGGTGCCGACCGGGCTGGAGGTCGCGGAGTGTGTGACGCCGGGCCCGCCGGAGGTCACCACGGACTGCGTCGGCTCGCCGTTGCCGGTCACGGCGCCGACCGCGAGGCCGCCGAGGCCGATCGCGCCCGCGACGGCCGCCGTCACCGCAGCGATCCGCATCCACGGCGCCCCGGTCCCGCCGCCGTGCCCGTCGGACCGCCCGCCGGTGCGCGACGGCTCCGCCATCCCGTGCCCGGCCATGTCGCGTTCCGCCATGCCCTGCTCGACCCGTGCCAGCATCCGCTCCCGGTCCGGCCGGTGGGACCCGGCCGCGTCCCGCAGCCGTTCCGGCAGCTCGGCCCTGTCGGTCCTGTCGGCCATCACACTCCCCGTCCCGTACGAGTACGAGCCGCAGGACCCGCCGCACCCATGATGCGCGCCGCGCCGGGGCCGGTGACGACCGGGCCCGCGGCGCCGGGGACGGCGGGGCCGGGTACAGGGCCCGCACCGCCGGGGGCGCCCGCGCCCGGGACCGTACCCGCGCCCGGCACCGTAGCGGCACCCGGCACCGCCCGCACCCCGTCGCCCGCGGCCGGGTCCAGCTCGGCGCCGCCCGTCCGCGGCGCCAGCAGCCGCTCCAACTCCGCGACGCCGCGCGACGTCTGGCTCTTCACCGTACCCACCGAGATGCCGAGCACCGCCGCCGTGTCCCGCTCCGACAGGTCGAACGCGTGCCGCAGCACCACGCACGCCCGCTTGCGGAACGGCAGCCGCTGCAACGCCTCGCGCACGTCGAGCACCGCCGGTACGTCGGGACCGTCAGTCCGGTCCTGCGGCTGCGACCAGAACAGCGCGATCCGCCGCCGCTCCCGTACCGCGCTGCGAATGCGCGAGCGGGCCAGATTGGTCACCACACCGCGGGCGTACGCGACCGGGTGGTCGGCCGCCCGCACCCGGTCCCAGTGCCGCCACATGGCGACCAGGGCGTCGGCCGCGAGATCGTCGGCCGCGTCCGCCTCACCGGTCAACAGGTGTGCCAGACGCGCCAGTTCCGCGTAGTGCTGCTCGAAGAACGCGTGGAAATCAGCGGCGGCGTCGGCGTCGTCGCCGATGGCTGTGCCCACGGTCACCTCTTCCTGCCCGGACCTCCCCGCCACGGCGCGGCGTGAGCGTAGCAGCGGTGGAAGGCCATGGGCAGAGGTCGGGAAACAGCACTTCGGCGACGGGCGGCGAACCCCGGATCAGCAGGCCGACTGACGGCTCGTCACGTCAGGGCGCAGCGCTGTACCCGGGTGACGATCTCCAGGTCGAAGGGGCCGCCGGAGGTCTCGGGACGGGACGTCAGATAGTCCCTGATCCGCCCCACCAGCGCCTCGCGCTCGGCGGGTTCGAGCACCAGGACGTGGGAGTGGGTGGCGACGGTGGCCAGCAGCGAGTCGACCGTCTGCGGCTGCCGGTGCGGGAACTCGCCGTGTTCGACGGGCGTGAAGCCGGTGTGCGGGTCGATGCCCTTGCCCGGCCGCCAGTCGATGTACGACACCCGGCTCGCCGTCACCGTGTTGAGCCCGGCGATCCACTCCACCCGGTCGTCGTCGGTGTTCCACAGCGCGCCCAGCGTGCCGCCGGGCCGCAGCACCCGCGCGATCTCCGGCATCGCCCGCTCCTGGTCGAACCAGTGGAACGCCTGCCCCACCACGACCGCGTCCACCGAGGCGTCCGCCAGCGGGATCTCCTCCGCGCCGCCCGCCAGCGCCGTCACCGACGGCAGCAGCCGCTCCAACTCCGCGCGCATGCCGGGGTCCGGCTCCACGGCGGTGACCCGGTGCCCGAGCGCCACCAGCGACTGGCTCAGCTTGCCGGTGCCCGCGCCGAGGTCCAGCACGTCGAGCGTGCCGCGCTCGTCGTCGGTCGCGTGCAGCGCCCACCGCACGCCCGCCACCGGGTAGTCGGGCCGGTGCGCGGCATAGGCGGCGGCCTCGGCGCCGAAGGAGGAGGCCCGGCGGGCGAACATCTGGGTATCGGATTCGCGCATGCCGCCGACCCTACGACGCCGACCCTACGACGCCGGCCGTACGACCGTCAGAGGCGGCGCGTGGCGAGCAGCAGCCGGTCCCGCGCGTCGAAGAGCGTGTCCTTGATCATCTGCTCGTGCCCAGGGGTCAGCCGGGCCACCGGCACCGAGCAGCTCACCGCGTCCCGCGCGGGCGTGCGGTACGGGATCGCGATCCCGAAGCAGCGCAGCCCGAGGGTGTTCTCCTCGCGGTCGACGGAGTAGCCCTGTTCGCGGATCTGGGCCAGCTCCTCGATCAGCTTCTCGCGGTCGGTGTGGGTGTGCTCGGTCAGCGGCTCCAGCGTCTCCGGCAGCAGCTTGCGCACCTGCTCGTCGGTGTACGTGGCCAGCAGCGCCTTGCCGAGCGAGGTGGAGTGCGCGGGCAGCCTGCGCCCGACCCGGGTGAACGGCCGCAGGTAGTGCTGCGACTGCCGGGTGGCCAGGTAGACCACGTTGGTGCCGTCGAGGCGCGCGAGGTGGATGGTCTCGCTGGTGTCGTCGGACAGCCGGTCGAGCGTGGGCCGGGCGGCGGCCACCACCTCGTCACCGTCGATGTACGAGGTGCCGACCAGCAGCGCGCGCACGCCGATGCCGTACCGCGTACCGGTGGCGTCCGTCTCGATCCAGCCGAGGTCGACCAGGGTGCGCAGCAGCATGTACAGGCTGGACTTCGGGTACCCCACCGACTCCTGCACGGCGGCCAGGCTGTGCATGCCGGGGCGGCCCGCGAAGAACTCCAGCAGTTCCACCGTGCGGACCGCGGACTTGACCTGGGAACCGGCTCCCTCGGCAACAGCCATCGCGTACGACCCCTCTAAGACGTTCGTGGTGCTCGTTCAGTCGTGCTCGTGTGTGGTGCGTGTTCGTCGTGTCTGTCTGTCGTGCTCGGTTGTCGTGACCGTTCGTCGTGCGTGTCCGTCGTGCGTCACGTCGTTGCGTGTCCGTCGTGCGTGTCCGTGCGCGCGCCGTGCCCGGCGCCCGCCTTGTCCGGCCGGGCCCGTGGACGTAGGCTCCGGACGATCGGTGATTCATATCTGAAGACGTTGTTCAGTATAGAGAACGATGCCGTCGTGCAGTACGGAAATGTGGAGGTTCTTCCGGTGGCAGTACCAGTCTGGAGCGTCGACCCCCGAACCGGGAAGCAGCGGGAGCAGGTCGCGGTGGAGGCCACGGCCGACGAGGTCGACGCCGCCGTGCGCGCGGCGGCGACCGCCGTTCCCGCGCTCGCCGACCGCAGCGTACGCTCCCGCCTGCTGCGCGGCGCCGCCGGGCTGCTGGAGGACGAGGGCGCGGCGGTCATCGCGGCGGCCGACGCCGAGACCGCGCTCGGGCTGCCCCGCCTCACCGGTGAACTCGCCCGCACCGCCTATCAGTTGCGCGCGTTCGCGGATGTGGTCGACGAGGGCGGCTATCTGGACGTGATCATCGACCACGCCGATCCGGCGGCCCAGCCCATCCCGCGCCCCGATCTGCGCCGCTACAAGATCCCGCTCGGCGTCGTCGCCGTCTACGCGGCCAGCAACTTCCCGCTCGCCTTCTCCGTACCCGGCGGCGACACCGCCAGCGCGCTCGCGGCCGGGTGCCCGGTCGTGGTCAAGGCGCACCCCGACCACCCCGCCACCTCCGCGCTCTGCGCCGACATCCTGCGCCGCGCCGCCGTCGCCGCGGGCCTGCCCGCCGACACCGTCGTCCTGCTGCACGGCTTCGAGGCCGGGGTCGAGCTGGTCAAGCACCCGCTGGTGGCCGCGGCCGGCTTCACCGGCTCGGTCCCCGGCGGACGCGCCCTCTACGACGCCGCCGCCGCACGACCGCGCCCGATCCCCTTCCACGGCGAACTGGGCAGCCTCAACCCGGTCGTCGTCACCGAGGCCGCGGCGGCCGAGCGCGCCGAGCAGATCGGCACCGGGCTCGCCGGTTCCTTCACCCTGGGCGTCGGCCAGTTCTGCACCAAGCCGGGCCTCGTCCTGGCCCCCGGCGGCGAGCACGGCGACCGGCTGGTGGCCGCGCTCACCGGCGCCGCCTCGGACGCGGGCCCCGGTGTGCTCCTCGACGCCCGCATGCGCGACAACTTCCTCAAGGGCGTCGCCGCCCGCGCCGCCCTGCCCGGCGTCGAGACCCCCGTCACCGCGGGCGACGGCGGCGAGCACGCGGTGCGGCCCGGCTTCGTCACCGTCGCCGCGGCCGACCTCACCGAGCAGGGCGCGTACGACCTGCTCTTCGAGGAGTGCTTCGGGCCGCTGACCGTCGTCGTACGGTACGGGTCCGCCGCCGAACTGGCCGCCGTGCTCGACCGGCTGCCGGGCAGTCTCACGGCGACCGCGCACCTCGGTACGGAGGAGGCCGGGCAGCCCGGCGGCGAGGCGGCGGCGCTGCTGGCCCGGCTCACCGGCCTGGCCGGGCGCGTCCTGGTCAACGGCTGGCCGACCGGTGTCGCGGTGGCCCCCGCCCAGCACCACGGCGGCCCCTACCCGGCCACCACCTCGACCTCCACCTCCGTCGGCGGCACCGCCATCGAGCGCTGGCTGCGGCCGGTGGCGTACCAGGACACCCCGCCCGCGCTGCTGCCGCCCGAGCTGGCCGACGCCAACCCGCTGGGCGTCCCGCGCCGGGTCGACGGCGTCCTGGTCAGGTGATCCCCGGGGGCACGTCGGTACGTGCCCCGGGCCGGACTGACCCCGAGGTCCCGTCCGGTGCCGCCGGACGGGACCTCGGGGCATGTCCTAGGGCGCGTCCGTGAGATGGGCCAGGAGCACCGGGACGTGGCTGTGCTCCGGGTCCTTCACCGCCGTCAGCAAGGTGACGCTCCCGGCGCGCGCCTGCTCGCGCAGCCGCTGGGTGGCGGGGACCTGCTCGGGACCCGCCAACTCGGCCCGGTAGCGCCGCGCGAAGTCCGCGTGGCGGTCCGGGTGGGCGTGGTACCAGGTGCGCAGCTCGGCCGACGGCGTGAGCACCTTGCACCAGTCGTCCACCGCCGCCCGCTCCTTGGACACCCCGCGCGGCCACAGCCGGTCGACCAGCACGCGCAGGCCGTCCCCGGCGTCCACGTCGTCGTAGATCCGCCGCACCCGGAAACCCGTCGCCGCGCCCGCGTCCTTCGCCATCCCGTCCGCCTCTCCGCTCCGTCTCACTCCTTCCAGTCCACGCCTCCGGCCGCCGATCCGCCACCGCGTCGGGACCGGGCCGCCTTGTCGGGACCGGGCGGTCTTGTCGGGACCTGGCCGCCCGGTCGGTCGCGGGCCACCGGGTCAGGAGTCGGCCGGGCGGCCGGGACGCAGGGCCGCCGCCGTGGCGACGGCGGTGACGGTCAGCAGGGCGGCGGACAGCAGGAGGCAGACGCGCATGCCGGACAGGAAGCGGTCCCGGTCCGCGACCAGCGCGCCGAAGGCGGCCACGCTCAGGGCGCCCGCGATCTGGCGGCCCGCGTTGAGCACCCCGGCCGCCAGCCCGGCGCGGTCGGCGGGGGTCGCGTCCAGCAGCGCGGCGGTCAGCGGCGGTACTGCGAGCGCGCCGCCGAGGCCGAGCGGCACCATGACGACCGCGAGCAGCGCGGCCGGGGTGCGGGCGGTGACCGGCAGCAGCACCAACAGCCCGGCGACCATGAGGAGTTGACCGGCGAGCATGGGCAGCCGGGCGCCGACGGGGGCACCTCCCGCCGAAGGCGGGGAGAGGGCGGACAGCCTGCCCGAGACGATGTTGACGGCGGGGATCAGCGCCGTCATGGGCAGGAACATGAGCCCGGCGCCGAGCGGTGACTGGTCGCGCACCTGCTGGAAGAAGAGGCTGAGTACGAAGATCATCCCGTAGAAGGCGAAGCTCAGCGCGGCGCCCACTGCCACACAGACCGCGACCGTACGGTCCCTGAACAGGCCGAGCGGCACCACCGGATGCGCGCTGCGCGCCTCGATCAGGAAGAAACCGGCGAGGACGGCCACCGCGACGGCCGCCGCCACCAGCCCGAGCCCGCCGCCCTCGATGACCGCGAAGGTCAGCGCGGCCAGCCCCAGCACCGCCGTGAGCTGCCCCGGCACGTCCAGCGGCGCGGGCCTTCGCGGCGAGCGGGGCGTCCGCGCCAGCAGCACGGCGGCGAGCAGACCGACCGGCAGGTTGATGAAGAAGATGGCGCGCCAGGACCACGCCGAGGTGAGGGCGCCGCCCGCGACGGGCCCGAGTGCCACGGCCGAGGCGCCGCCCGCCGCCCACAGGGCGATGGCGCGGGCCCTGCCGATCCTGCCGGACGCCGCGCCGGACGGATGCGGGGTGGACTCGGCGTCCGGATACGCCTGCCGCACCAAGGCGAGCGAGGCGGGCAGCATCACCGAGGCGGCCGTGCCCTGCACCACGCGGGTGCCGATCAGTACGCCGAGGCCGGGCGCGAGACCGCACGCGGCCGACGCGGCGGTGAAGACCGCCATGCCCGCGCCGAAGGCGCGCCCGGCGCCGATCCGGTCCGACAGCGCCCCGGTGGAGAGCATGAAGGCGGCGAAGACCAGCGTGTAGCCGTCCACGACCCACTGGAGCGCGGCGAGGCCGCCGTGCAGATCGGTGCCGATGGACGGCAGGGCGACCGTCACGACCGAGGCGTCCAGGGTGATCACGAAGAAGCCGAGCAGGGCGGCGGCCAGGGTGCGGCCGGGCGAGGGTACGGGCGCGGACGCGGACGAGGGCGCGGGCGCGGGTGCGGGTGCGGCGACGGGTTTCCGGGCGGCGGGCGGGGCCGCACAGTCCGGACCGGAGAGACGCGGAGACATGCGATCAGCGTGGCCGCGGCCGTCGCCGTACAGTAGTGGCCTGAATGCCACGGTCCCGGAGGTTCTGGCCATGCCCTTCACGTGTCCCCGCCCGCACCGGGTCGCGGTGATCGCCGCGCGGCCGGTGTCGATGTTCAACCTCGCCGTGCCGGAGATGCTGTTCGGCAAGGTCCGGGTGGACGGCGGGCCCGGCTACGAGGTGGAGTTGTGCACGTCTGACCCCGGCAGCGTCGGGACCGGCGGCGGGGCCGAGCTGGTGATCGGGCAGGGTCTGGACGCGGTGGAGCGCGCCGACACGGTGGTCGTGGCCGGGACCGGGTCGCGGGAGGACCCGGACCCGCGTGTCGTGGCCGTCCTGCGGCAGGCGGCGCGGGCGGGCAAGCGGGTGGCGTCCATCTGCACGGGCGCCTTCCTGCTCGCCGAGGCCGGACTGCTCGACGGCCGCCAGGCCACCACGTACTGGGAGTACACCGGCCAACTCGCCGCGCGTTACCCGGCGGTGGTCATGGAGCCCGACGTGCTCTTCGTCCAGGACGGCCAGATGCTGACGTCCTCCGGGTACGCGGCGGGCATCGACCTGTGCCTGCACATCATCCGCACCGACTACGGCGCGGCCGTCGCCAACACGGTGGCCCGGCTGGCACTGGTCGCGCCCGTACGGCACGGCGGGCAGGCGCAGTTCACCGACACACCGCTGCCCGCGGAGACCGGCACGTCGCTCGCCGCGACCCGCGCCTGGGCGATGACCCGGCTCGACGCGCCGCTCACCCTCACCGACCTCGCCCGCCACGCGGCCGTCAGCGTCCGCACCCTCAGCCGCCGCTTCCACGCCGAGACCGGACTCAGCCCGCTCCAGTGGCTGCTGCACCAACGCGTCGAGCGGGCCAAGGAGTTGCTGGAGACCACGACCCTGCCCGTCGACCAGGTCGCCCGCGCCAGCGGTCTCGGCACCGCCGACTCGCTGCGGCAGCACCTGCTGCGCAGGGCCGGGCTGACGCCGAGCGACTACCGCGCGACGTTCACCCGCCTGACGACGGCCTGACCTCTGGCCGGTGGGCGGCGGCGCTTCTCGCCGGTCCGGGCCGTACGACCGTACGACCGGCGGCCGTACGACCCGTGACCGCCGGGTGCCTCGTACAGTGCGGTGCATGGGTGAACGCGACGTGCTGCACATCAAGGGACGGGTGCTGGTCGGGCCCGACGAGGTCAGGGACGAGCTGTGGGTGGTCGGCGGGCGGATCAGCTACGGCCGCCCGGCCGCGGCTCCGGCCGCGACCGTCACCGGCTGGACCCTGCCGGGACTGGTCGACGCGCACTGCCACGTGGGACTCGACGCGCACGGCGCCGTCGACCGCGACACCGCGGAGAAGCAGGCGCTCACCGACCGGGAGGCCGGCGCGCTGCTGCTGCGCGACGCGGGCTCGCCGAGCGACACCCGCTGGACCGACGACCGCGCCGACCTGCCCAAGATCATCAGGGCGGGCCGCCACATCGCCCGCACCCGCCGGTACATCCGCAACTACGCCCACGAGATCGAGCCCGGCGACCTGACCGCGTACGTACGCCGCGAGGCGCGTCGCGGCGACGGCTGGGTGAAGCTGGTCGGCGACTGGATCGACCGAGAGGCGGGCGACCTCGCGGCGTGCTGGCCGAAGGACGCGCTCACCGAGGCCATCGCCGCCGCGCACGAGGAAGGCGCCCGCGTCACCGCGCACTGCTTCGCCGAGGACTCGCTCGCCGACCTCGTCGCCGCGGGCATCGACTGCGTCGAGCACGCCACCGGACTCACCGAGGACACCATCCCGCTCTTCGCGGAACACGGCGTCGCCATCGTCCCCACCCTGGTCAACATCGCCACCTTCCCCGCCCTGGCCGCGGGCGGCGAGGCCAAATTCCCGCGCTGGGCCGACCACTTGCGACGGCTGCACGCCCGCCGCCATGACACCGTGCGCGCCGCGTACGACGCCGGTATCGCCGTCTACGCCGGTACGGACGCGGGCGGCAGCCTCGCCCACGGCCTGATCGCCGGCGAGGTCGCGGAGCTGGTCGCCGCCGGGCTGCCCGTCAACGCCGCGCTCTCCGCAACCACGTGGGGTGCCCGCCAATGGCTGGGCCGCGAAGGGCTCACCGAGGGCGCGCCCGCCGACCTGGTGGTCTACGAGAGCGATCCGCGCGCGGACGTACGGGTGCTGGCGGCGCCGCGGCGGATCGTGCTGCGCGGCACGGTCGTCGCCTGACGGACCGTCAAGCTCCCTCGGGACCTTCGCGGTCACACCGTCCCGTTCGCCGCGCGCGTACGGTCGCGCGGCGCCGCTCGCGGACGCCTCCCGTGTACACCACGGCCGTTCGACGTGCGAGGACGTGAGTTGACCGACCGTGACGTACGGGAGCCGGGACGCGTTAGGCATCTTCGCGCACGCCCGGGGCGTCAACCGAGGTGAGGGGTGTCATCCCGTGGTCCGGGTGACGCTGGGGAACGGTCGTGCGGCGAGATTCGAAGAAGTTCACGGAAACCACCCTTATGGGTGAACTGACGCCGTGTGCCCGCCAGTTCACCCTCCGTGCGTAAACATTGCCGGGTCGAGGTCCCCGGCGGCTGTCCCCAACAGTCGTGCGCCGGGGACTCCATGCCACTTGTGGGGGTTTTCCACCGTGTACCGCACCATCAACATCAGCCTGCCCGCACGCCGTTCGGCCGCCGCCATCGGCGCCGCCGTCGCCCTCGCCGCGGGCACCCTCGCCGTAGCGCCGGGCGCGCAGGCGACCCCCGCGCCGTCGGGCGGCGGCACGTCCACCGCGACCGTGCTGCGAGCGGGCCTCGACGTATCGCTGCTGAACAAGACCGTGGACGTCCCGGTGAATGTCTCGCTCAACGATGTGAAGGCGCCCGCCGACGCGAAGGAGACCGCGCTGACCGTGAAGGTCGGCAGCGGTGTGGAGCAGGGTCGTGAGATCAGCATCCTGCGGGCCGACGTCGCGACGGCGAACGCGACCGCCGACCGTGACAAGGCGGAGGGCTACGCCAACGTGGCCAAGGCCGAGGTCCATGTCCCCGGACTTCCGCTGCTCTCGTTGATCAAGCTGGACGCCGTCACGTCCAAGGCGACCTGCCAGGTGGGCCACAAGCCCACCGCCAGCTCGAAGCTGGTCGGGGTGACGATCCTCGGCAGGACCATCTCGCTCAACGCGGTCGGCACCACCGACGTCCGCGTCGGCGGGGTCGGTGAGGTCAGTCTCCAGCTCACCAACACCGTGACCACCTCCCGTACGGCCGCCGCCACCGCCCTCCAACTGAAGGTCCACATCAACCCGTTGAACCTCGGGGTCGCCGAGGTCACCGGTGACGTCACGCTGGCGCAGGCCACCTGCCGTACGCCCCAGGCCGGCGGCTCGACCGGGGGGTCGACGTCGGGCGGCAACTCCGGAGGCTCGACGAACGGCGGTTCCACGAACGGAGGCTCGACCAACGGCGGTTCCACGAACGGCGGTTCCACGAACGGAGGTGCCGCGAACGGCGGTTCCACGAACGGGGGGTCCACCAACGGCGGCTCGACCGGCGGTTCCACGGGCGGTCACTCCACCGGCGGCTCCACCTCCGGCTCGTCCAACGGCGGTTCCGGCAACGGCGGTTCCAGCGGTACGTCCGGCTCCGCGGGCACCTCGGGCGGCTCCACCTCCGGCGGCAGCAACACCCACCCGCAGACCGGCACCGACACCTCGGTGAACACCGGCAACCTGGCCGAGACCGGCGCCAGCTCCTCCACGCCGTACATGGCGTACGGCGCCATCGGCCTGATCGCGGTGGGCGGCGGGGCCTTCCTGCTCACCAACCGCCGCCGCAAGGCAGTCGCTTCGCGCGGCGAGTAGTCCGGCCCACGGGGGGATCGGGGGAATACAGGGGAGGGCGGCTCCGCTCCGGGAGCCGCCCTCTACTCTGTTCCCTACGAACGGCGGCTCGACTGCCGTTCGACTTGGGGATGGGCGAACGGGGCGAACGAGTAATGGTCGACGGGCTTTTCGCGGGTCGTTACGAACTGGCGGAGCTTCTCGGCTCCGGCGGAATGGCCCGGGTGCACCGCGCCCGCGACACCCGCATGGGCCGCGCCGTCGCGGTCAAGACGCTCCTGCCCGAACTGGCCAGCGACCCCGACGCGCGCCGCCGGTTCGCCCGCGAGGCGCAGGCCGCGGGAGCGCTCAACCACCCCGGCATCGTCACCGTCCACGACCAGGACGAGGTCCGCACCGACGACGACACCGTGGTGCCGTACCTGGTCATGGAGTACGTGCGGGGCAGCACGCTCGCCCAACTCGTCCGCGAGCAGGTCTGGTTCGCGCCCGGGCGCGCGGCGCGCATCGCCGCCGACGTGCTGGACGCGCTCGCCCACGCGCACAGCCACGGCACCGTCCACCGCGACGTGAAGCCCGCCAACGTGATGATCACCACCGAAGGCGCCGTCAAGGTCGCCGACTTCGGCATCGCGCACGTCCTGCACAGTGACGCCCGGCTGACCGCCACCGGCTCGGCGATCGGCACGCCCAGCTACATGTCGCCCGAGCAGATCAACGGCGTCGACGTCGACGCCCGCAGCGACGTCTACGCGGTCGGCTGCGTCCTGACCGAACTGCTCACCGGCAAACCGCCGTTCACCGACGGCAACCCGATCAACCTCATGTACTGGCACGTCCACACCCCACCCCCGGCCCCGTCCGCCCGCAATCCGCGGGTGCCCGAGGAGTTGGACGCGCTGGTGCTGGCCGCGCTCGCCAAGGACCCGGCCGAGCGGCCCGAGGGCGCCGCCGCCTTCCGCGACCAACTGCGCGGCTGGCTGGCGGCCACCGGCTCCTCCGCGCTGACCGGGCCCGCCGCGGAACCCGCGGACGGCGGTTCGGGCAAGCGGTCGTCGGCGGCCGACCCCCGGGCGACCTTCGGAGTGCCGGGCGCCGGGCTGCCCGCGCTGCCGCCCAAGGCGGACCCGGCCGGAGCAGGCACGCCGCCACGGGCACCGCGGACCCCCGCCGGGTCGCCGGGCACGCCTTCCCCGTCCGGCGGCACGCCCTCGCCCTCGTCCGGCACGCCTTCCCCGTCCTCCGGCACCCCCGCACCCTCGTCCGGCACTCCCTCCCCGTCCGCGGGCCGGGGCTCGTCCATACCGCCCGCCGCCGCGAGCGACGCGACCCCGCCGCCGCGTGCGGCCGGCTACCTCCAGCCGGAGCACCCCGCGTACCGCGCCCCGCAGCGCCCGGTGCCGCCGCAGTATCTGCCGAGCACCCCGCCGCCGCTCAATGTGGGCAGGCCCGCGGAGCCGTCGCGGGGCGGGGCCGGGCGCCGCCGGTGGATGGCGGGCGCGGCCGGGCTGGCGGTCACCGCGGTCGCCGTGACCGTGACGCTCACCTTCGCGCCGTTCGGCGGCAAGAAGCACGGCGACGACAAGCCCACCGACAAGCCGACCGTGCAGAACGCGGCGCTTCAACTCCACGGCGGGAAGGAGGGTTCCGGCTACAGCGGCGGGCTGAACGGGGTGGTCAGACCCTCGACGGCCACCGGCGGCACGCTGAAACTCATCTCCTCCTACTCCTCGGAGAATCTCCTCGACCCGGCCGCCACCTACGACCAGCCGTCGTGGAATCTCCAGCGCCTCTACCTGCGCAAGCTCGTGGACTACGCGCCCGCGCCCGGCGGCGCGGGCCGCAAGGTCGTCCCCGACCTCGCCACCGACACCGGCCAGGTCAGCTCCGACGGCCGCACCTGGACCTTCCGCCTCAAGGACGGCGTCACCTTCGACAACGGAGCGCCGATCACCTCCAAGGACGTCAAGTACGGCATCGAGCGGACCTTCGCCCGCGACGAGTTCCCCGGCGGCCCGACCCACCTCGTGGACCTCCTCGACCAGGGGCAGAACTACCAGGGCCCGTACACCGACAGCGACCCCGGCAAGCTCGGCCTGCGCTCGGTGGCCACACCGGACGACCGCACGATCGTCTTCCGGCTCGCCAAGCCCTACGCGGACTTCCGCTACGTCCTCGCGCTGTCGATCGGCGCGCCCGTCCCGCAGTCCGCCGACACCGGCGGCGGCAAGGACTTCGGCAAGCACCCCGTCGGCAGCGGCCCCTACCGCGTCGCGAGCTACACCTCGGGCGCCTCGCTGCACCTGGTCCGCAACACCCACTGGGACCCCAGGACCGACACCGTGCACTCCGCGCTGCCCGACGCGATCGACCTGAAGATCGTCAGCAGTCAGGACGAGGTCGAGACCGACCTGCTCGACGGCAGCGCCGACCTCGACCTGGCCGGCCAGACGGTCAGCGACCAGACCGAGACCAAGATCCTCAACGACCCGGCGCTGAAGGCCAATACGGACCTCGTCTTCAACGGCACCACCCGCTTCCTGAGCCTCCAGACCACGGTGGCGCCCTTCGACCGGTACGAGTGCCGCTGGGCCGTGCAGTACGCCATCGACAAGGCGCAGGTCCGCGCCGTGCTCGGCGGGCAGTACGCCGGCGGCGAGGTGGCCACCACGATGCTGCCGCCGACCACCGACGGATACAGCACCTCGGCCACGCCCTTCGGCACCAACGCGGGGGTGTCGTTCCCCGACGAGGCACGCAAGTACCTGGGCAAGTGCGGCAAGCCCAACGGCTTCACCGTCACCATGGCCGGGGTCAAGGCGCCGGGGCGGGTCGAGGACGCCATGCAGTCCATCCGCGGTTCCCTCGCCGAAGTCGGCATCACCGTCAAGATCGTCACGCAGGACGCCAGTACCTTCTACGACACGCTGCTGTCGCCCAGCAAGCTCAAGAGCGCCAAGTGGGGCATCGTGATGACCGGATGGGCCGCCGACTGGCCCACCGGCGGCGGCTTCCTGCGCTCGCTGATCCAGCCGGGCAGCATCAACAACTACGCCCAGCTCGACGACAGCGAGATCAACGGCCTGGTCACGCAGGCCGACGGCGTCACCGATCCGGCCAAGGCCGCGTCCCTGTGGCAGGCCATCGACGCCAAGGTGATGGGCGAGGGGACCATGGTCCCGCTGATCTACACCCAGCACCTCGTCTACCGCGCCCCCCGCCTCACCAACGTCTACGAGCAACCGGTCCTCGGCGGCGTCGACCTCACCGCCCTCGGCGTCAAGCAGTAGGCAGAAGCGGCCGGTTGAGCGCCCTGCTCTCAGGCCATGGCCGTGGCCAGGGCGTTCGCGAAGCCGTCCGTCGTACGGCGGTCGCGTACGGCGATCCGCAGCCAGTCGGGTCCGAGGCCGGGGAAGGTGTCGGCGCGCCGGACCGCGTAGCCCATCTCTCGCAGCCGGAGCCGGACGTCGGCCGCTCCGGGCATGCGCAGCAGGACGAAGGGACCGGCGGGCGCGTCGCCCGCGACCTCGACTCCGGGGAGTGCGGCCAGCCGGTCCAGCAGGTAGGCGCGGTCGCCGACCACGGTACGGGCCGCCTCCGCCGCCTCCGCGACCGCGTCCGGCTCCACGCAGGCAACGGCCGCCGCCAGCGCGGGAGTCGACACCGCCCACAGCGGCTGTGCGCTCTCCAGCGCCGCGACCGTGTCCGCGTCGCCGAGCACGTAGCCGATCCGCAGTCCGGCCAGGCCCCAGGTCTTGGTCAGGCTGCGCAGGACGAGGAGCCCCGGCACGTCCCGGCACCCGGCCAGCGACTCGCTCTCGCCCGGCACCGCGTCCATGAACGCCTCGTCCACCACCAGCGTGCGCCCCGGACGGGCCAACTCCCGTATCAGCGCGGCCGGATGGAGGACGGACGTCGGGTTGGTCGGATTGCCGACCACCACCAGATCCGCCTCCGGCGGGACCGCCGCCGGGGCGAGCCGGAAGCCGCCGGACGCGGACAACAGGACCCGCCGCACCTCGTGCCCGGCCGCCCGCAGCGCCGCCTCGGGTTCGGTGAACTGCGGGTGTACCACAACGGTGTGACGCGGTGTCAGTGCCCGTGCGAGCAGCACGAACGCCTCCGCCGCTCCGGCCGTCACCAGCACCTCGGCGTCCGGCCGCCCGTGGCGCAGGGCCACCGTGTGCCGCGCCGCCCGGCCGTCCGGATATCCGGCGAGGCCGGTCAGCGACCGCGCGACGCGCTCGCGCAGCCAGGGCGGGGGAGTGTTCGCGCGGACGTTGACCGCGAGGTCGATCAGGCCCTCGCCGACCTCGGCGTCACCGTGATGCCGCAAGTCGTAGCCGTCGGCGGCGACTTCGGCGCGGCGGGCGTCATGGCCGTCGGGGGTGTCGCGGCCGTACGGGTCCGGGCCGCCGCCCGCCGCCGGGTCCGGCACGCGGTCGCGGTCAGTGGGTGTGCGCATGGTGGCCGCTTCCGTGGCTGTGCGACGGGTCGTCGGGGTGGTGGTGCGGCTGCTGCGGCAGCCCGACGCGGTCTTCGAAGCCGGGGAGCTTGACCCGGTACACGCACGAGTCGCAGTTCATCCGCAGGTCGCCCCGTACCGTCTCCCGGTAGCGCTCCATCACCAGCTCCGCCAACTCCGGCTCGGGGCCGATCACGTCGGCGCAGCGCAGCTCCACGTCCGGCGCTTCCCCGGCCCACTCGCGGGCCTGGTCCCGTACCCGGTCCGGCAGCACACCGGTGAACAGGAAGTACGGCAGGACGACGACGCGGCGCGCGCCCAGCTTGCGGCAGCGGTCGAGACCGGCCCGCACCGACGGCTCGGCCAGCGACACGAAGGCCGTCTCCACCCCCGCGTAACCACGGCCCTCCCACAGCAGCCGCGCCACCTTGAACACCTCGGCGTTGGCGTCCGGATCCGTCGAACCCCGGCCCACCAGCAGCACCGTGGTCTCCGCGCGGTCGGCGCCCGCCAGCGCCTCGTCCACGCGCCGCTCCAGCACCGTCAGCAGATTCGGATGCGGCCCGAGCGGGCGCCCGTACGCGAACGACGTCCCCGGATGGCGCCGCTCCTCACGGGCCAGCGCCGCCGGTATGTCGCCCTTGGCGTGCCCGGCCGACACCAGCACCAGCGGAACGGCGGCGAAGTCGCGTACGCCCGCGCCGACCAGCTCCGCCACCGAGTCCGCCAGCGGCGGCGGCGACAGCTCGATGAAGCCGCCGCCGACCGCCAACTCCGGACTGGCCGCGCCCAGTTGCGCCACGAACGAGCGGAAGGCGGCCGCACCGGCCGCGTCACGCGTGCCGTGGCCGACGAGCAGAAGGGCAGGGGGGTGGGTCACTGGTCGTTCTCCTTGAAGGGATGGTCGGTGAGGTGATGGTCGGTGAGGGGACGGTCGGTGAGGTGATGTTCCGCGAGGGGATATTCCGTGTACAACAGGGCGTTGAGCGCCGCGGCGGCCACCGCGGAGCCGCCCTTCTCCGAGACGTTGCTGACCGCGGGCAGCCCCGACGCCCGCAGCCGCGCCTTGCTCTCCGCCGCGCCGACGAAGCCGACCGGCAGCCCGATCACCAACGCGGGCGCCGCGTCCAGGTTCAGCAACTCCTCCAGCGCCGTGGGCGCGCATCCGACCACCCACACCGCGCCCGGCCCGACCTCCGCGTACGCCAGCCGTATCGCGTGCGCGCTGCGCGTCAGTCCCGGCCCGGAGGCCGCGTCCGTGAGCCGGCACACCGAGGACCGTGCCGTGATCCCGGACGCGACCATCTCCACGTCCGCCACGATCGGCGCGCCCGCGTGCAACGCGGCGTGCGCGTAACGGAGTTCCGACTCCTCGCACACCAGGTCCTCCGCGTACCCGAGGTCCGCGCTTGAATGGATCACGCGCTCCACGACGGCCCGTCGCAGCGGCGTCATCCCTGAGGTGTCGAGCCGGGACCGCAGGATGCGGAAGGACTCCTGCTCGATGGGGTGGACCGTACGGTTCACGCGGCTTCTCCTCCGGAGGGGGTGGGGGCGGTCGGGGCTTGTGGGAACGGGTGACGGGGCGCCGTCATGTCTGCCAGCGGTAGCCGCGGGGGGTCACCATGCGGCCGGAGACGATACGGCTGGCGGTGTTGCCGACGGTCACGACCGTCACCATGTCGACCGTGCCGACGTCGAGGTCGGCGAGCGTCGTGACCTCGACCCGCTCGTCCGGGCGGGACGCCGCGTGGACGACGCCGACCGGAGTCAGCGGGGTGCGGTGCTCGGCCAGGACGGACAGCGCCTTGGGCAACTGCCAGGCACGCCCGCGGCTGCGGGGGTTGTAGAAGGTCACGACCAGGTCGGACTCGGCGGCGGCCCGCACGCGCCGTTCGATCACGTCCCAGGGTGTGTGCAGGTCGGACAGGCTGATCGAGACGTGGTCGTGGCCGAGCGGCGCGCCCAGCAGGGCGGCTGCCGCCAGGGCGGCGGTCACGCCCGGTACGCCGATCACGTCGATGTCGTCGGCCGCCTCCGCCAGCGCGGGGGAGGCCATCGCGTAGACCCCGGCGTCACCGCTCCCGATCAGCGCGACGGCGTGCCCGGCGCGGGCCTCGGCGACGGCGGTGCGGGCCCGTTCCTCCTCCGCGCCGAGCCCCGACTCCAGCACGCGGGTGCCGGGCATCAGCAGGTCGCGGATCTGGTCGACGTACTGGTCGAGGCCGACGATCACGGAAGCGCGGCGCAGTTCCGCCACGGCGCGCGGTGTCACCAGGTCGCGGGCGCCGGGGCCCAGGCCGACCACGGCCAGCCGTCCGCGCGGTCGGCGCCGCGCGACGGCGGCTGTCGCCATGGCCGACTTCCGCTTCTCCGCGATCAGTTGGCCGCCGGTCCCGGCGGCCAGGATCGCCGCCGCCTCCGCCACGGACGGTGTCCCGACCGCGGCGAGCGGCGCCGCCGAGGGGTTCGGCACGGCCGTCCTCGCCAGTTCCGCTGCCGCGTACGTCAGCAACGGCACCCCGAACTCCGCCGCCGCGGCCACGATCCCCTCCTCCCCGGCCTTCGCGTCCACCGTCGCCAGGGCGCTCACGCTCTTCTGCGCCAGCCCCGCCTCCGCCAGGGTGCTGCGCACCAGCCCGACCACTTCCTCCCGCCCGACCCCCCGGCTTCCCCCCACCCCCACCACCAACGACGGCGGCCTCACAAACACCGCGACGCCCCCCTCATCTCCCTCCACCACCCGATCCGTCACCCACACCGCATACCCACCCGCGCCCGCCGGGCGGGGGACGGCGGTGTTCGGCGGTGCCGGGGTCAGCTCGCGCTGGGCCGGGGGCTCGGCGTGGAGTGTGGACGGCTGGTCCTGCCCGGCCAAGGTCTGGGGGCCTTCGGAGGAAGTGGGTTCCCCTGAATCCACCGCGTCCGGCGGACGCGGGACGGCGGTGTTCGGCGGTGCCGGGGTCAGCTCGCGCTGGGTCGGGGGCTCGGGGCGGAGCGTGAACGGCTGGTCCTGCCCGGCCGACGTCCGGGGGCCTTCGGGGGACGAGGGTTCCCCTGTATCCGCCGCGTCCGGCGGACGCGGGACGGCGGTGTTCGGCGGTGCCGTGCGGCGCCCGGCCAAGGTCTGGGGGCCTTCGGGGGAAGTGGGTTCCCCTGAATCCACCGCGTCCGGCGGACGCGGGATGGTGGGGGGCGGCGGAGCCGTACGGGGCCCGGCCAAGGTCCGGGGGTCTTCGGGGGATGACGGTTCCCCCGAATGCGCTGGGGTCCACTCTGCCGGGACCACCGTCAGGGGAAAGGCGGGGAGGGGCCAGGTCTGGTCGGTGTGGAGGCGGACGGGGGCGCCGTCGAGGAGGGCGCGGGTGAGGGGGGCCAGGGGCCCGTCCGTGGGGTAGGGGAGGGCGTCGAGCGCGGGGGTGCCGACGGAGTCGGTCGCGGTGGTGATGACGGGTGCGGACCCGAGGACGGAGGAGACGGCGGAGGCCAGAGCGTTGGCGCCGCCGCCGTGCCCGCCGAGGAGGGCGACGGCGTGGCGGTGGGCCTCGTCGACGGTGACGACACCGGGATCCTCGGCCTTGCCGCGCAGCAGCGGGGCGAGGAGCCGCACGGCGGCGCCGGTCGCGAGGAAGAGGACGAGCTGGTCGCACTCGGCGAAGGCCGTCGCCACGACGGACCGCAGCGGACGGTCCGCGCCGTCCCCGTACAGCACCGTCCTGCCGGGCCACGCGGCGGCGAGCCGCTCGCATCCGGTGCGCCCCGCCGCGGTGGCGTGGATGAGGCCGATCACGAGAGCTCTCCTTCTTGGGGTGCGGGGCGCCGGGCCCACAGCACGAACACGGGATTCGTCGCGGCCAGCCGCGCCACCTCCCCGGGCAGCGGCGCGAGCCGCGACGACTGGAGCAGGACACCGTCGGGCACCAGCCCGGCGGCCCGCAGGGCACCGCGGACCTCCGCCACCCGGTCGACGGCGGCGAGCGTCACCACGACGGTCCGCCGCGCCCGCCGGGCGCACGCCTCGACGATCGCGGCCAGCTCCCGCCCGCCGCCGCCGACGAAGACGGCGTCGGGGTCGGGCAGTCCGTCGAGCGCGGCGGGCGCGTCCCCGTGCACGACCTGCACGTCCACGCCGTGCGCGCCGGCGTTCGCCCGTATCCGTTCGACGCCGTCGGCCGTCTTCTCCACGGCGACCACGGCGGCGCCGAACCGCGCGCACTCCACGGCCACGGAACCGGACCCGGACCCGACGTCCCACACCAGGTCCCCGGTGCGCGGCCCGAGCCGGGCCAGGGCCAGGGCCCGTACCTCGAACTTGGTGACCATGGAGTCGCGGTGCGCGAACTCCTCCTCGGGCAGCGCCCATTGGGCGGGTGCGGGCGGCGGCCCCGCGACCGTACGGGAGACGTCGGCCCGTTCGCCGAAGGAGTCCGCCGCCAGGCACAGCACCACCGCGACCCCGGCCCCCGACCAGTCCCGTTCGGCGGCCCGCGCGGGCGAGACCCGCTCGACGCGCTCGGCGTCCGTACCGAGCGCGGAGGCGACAACGAGGGTACGGTCCAGGCCGGTACGGGCCAGCGCCGCGCCCAACTCGGCCGGTCCCGCGCCGGGTCCGGTCAGTACGGCCGTCTTGGGGTGCGCCCGGCACACATGGACGGCGGTGCGCAGATCGCGTCCGTGCGCGCTGACCACCACCGCGTCGTCCCAGCGCAGCCCGAGCCGGGCGAAGGCCACCGCGACGGACGGGGACGACGGCCGTACGTCGAGCGCCGCCGCGCCGAACCGCGCGCCCAACGCCCGTACGATCCCGAAGAATCCGGGGTCGCCCGAGGCGAGCACGACCACGCGGGCACTGGGCGCGGCCGCGTACTCCGCGATCGTGTCGAGCGCGGGTGCGAGCGGCCCGAGCAGCACGCGCCGTGCCCCGGCGGGCAGTTGGACCGCGTCGAGGTGCCGGGCGGCGCCGACGACCAGATCGGCGGCGCCGACGTCGGGCACCGGGCCGCCCGTACCCACGCCGAGGACGGTGATCACGCCGTCACCCATGGGACTCACGCGCTTCCCCCGAAGCGCGGGACTCCTCCGGCGTACGGGACTCTCCCGGAGCACGGGACTCCCGCAGGGCGCGCCGCGCCACCGGATCGGCCCGCCGGAAACCGTGGAAGTGGCCGGGGTGATAGAGGTGCGAGCGCGTCCCGGAGGCCGCGAGCGCGGGTCCGACCAGGAAGAGCGTGTGCTTCCAGAGCTTGTGCTCCTTGACGGTGGCCTCCATCGTGCCGACCGTGCAGCGCAGCAACAGCTCCTCGGGCCACGTGACCTGATGGGCAATCAGCACCGGCGTGCCGGTGACGTAGCCGCCCTCCAGCAGCTCGGCGGCGAGCTGCCCGGACCGCGCCGCGGACAGGAACACCGCCATCGTCGTACCGTGCCGGGCGAATTCCCTGACCTCCTCGCCCGGCGGCATCGGCGTCTTGCCGCCGCCCAGCCGGGTCAGGATCACCGACTGCGCGACCTCGGGAATCGTCAACTCCCGCCCGGCCAGGGCCGCGACGGCCGAGAACGACGACACCCCCGGCACGATCTCCACCTCGATGCCGAGCCCCGCGCAGCGGTCCACCTGCTCCTGCGTGCCGCCCCACAGCGCCGGATCGCCCGAGTGGATCCGTGCCACCCGCAGCCCCTCGCGCAGCGCCCGCTCGTACACCGCGACCACGTCCTCCAGCGACATCGCCGCCGAGTCCAGGATCTCCGCGCCGTCGCGGGCGTGCCGCAGCACCTCGGCCTGCACCAGGCTCGCCGCCCAGATGACGACGTCGGCCTCCGCGATGGCCCGCGCCGCCCGGAAGGTCAGCAGATCCGCCGCGCCGGGGCCCGCGCCGACGATCGTCACCTTCGCGCCGTTTGCGGCGCTCGTCCCCGGTTCCGTCGCGCCGCTCACAGCTTTCCTCCCCGGCCGCCGTCGCGCCGCGCGGGCGCGATCAGCGTCGACAGGTACGGCAGCGCGCCGTCCCGCAGCTCCTCCGCCAACTCCTTGGCGGGCCTGATGGATTCACCGGGCAGCCCCAGCGAACTGCCCCACACCGCGCCCTCGGTCCTGCCGGTCTCCCGCAGCGCCGTCGCCACTTCCCCGGCCAGCCGCCCGAATTTGTACGCCACCACCGTGCCGGGCCCCTCCAGCGCCGCCCGCAGCACCGCGGCCCCCGCCGTCACCGGCACCAGCGTCAACGGCTCGGTCCCCTCGGTGAGTACGGCCCCGCTGCGCGCCGCCAGATCCTGCATCGCCGTGATGCCGGGCACCGTCTCGATCCGCACCGCGGCCACCGACTCCGTGACCGTCTGCGCCAGATACGTGAACGTCGAGTACACATTCGGGTCGCCGATCGTCGCGAAGGCCACCGTCCCGTGCTCCCGCAGGAGTTCGGCCACCCGCGCGCCCGCCGCGTCCCACGCCGCCTCCCGCCGCGCCCGGTCGGTCCGCTCGTTCAGCGCGAACACCACCCGGACGATCCGCGCCGCGTCCACGTAGTGCAGTACGGTCGCCTCCGCCCGTCCCCGCTCGCCCGTGTCGAGTACCGGTACGACGACCACGGCCGCCGCCCGCAGCGCGTTCACTCCCTTGACGGTCACCAGCTCCGGGTCGCCGGGGCCCACCCCGACTCCGGTCAGCAGCGCGGTCATTCGGCACACCTCTCTACGAAGCGCCGCGCCAGTGACGGCTCGGCGGCCCAGTGCACATGCAGATACGAGGCATGCACGTTCTTCTCCACGAAGCCGTCGACCCTGCGGGCGGCTTCTCCCGTGAAACCCCAGGCCGGGGTGGCGCCCGCGCCCGGCTCCACGCGGGTCCTGTGGAACTCGTGGCCCCGCAGGCGGGTGCCGGCCGCCGCCAGCACGCTGTCGCTCAGCGCGACGGCCTCGCGGTAGCCCAGCGTCAGGCGGTCGGTCATCGTGGCCGTGGCGTTCAGCGCCCCGCACATCGGGGCGCCGTCCAACTCCCTTGTCAGATAAAGGAGTCCGGCGCACTCCGCCGCGATCGGGCCTTCGAAGGCGGCGACCGCCTCGCGCAGCCGTTCGTTCGCCGACAGGTCGGCGGCGTGCATCTCGGGGAAGCCGCCGCCGAGGATCACGCCGGACGTACCCTCCGGCAGCTCCTCGTCCCGCAGCGGGTCGAACCCCACCACCTCCGCCCCCGCCGCCCGCAGCAGCTCCGCCTGCTCCTCGTACCCGAACGTGAACGCCGCCCCACCCGCGACAGCCACCACCGCGCCCCTCCCCGAAGCCGAGCCCGACCCCCCGGCCCCACCCGCGGCGGCAGCTGGGGGAGGGGCCGCGGCGGAGCCACGGTTTCGGGGAGGGGCGGGGTGGGGGAAAGCGGCGCCGCAGGCCGCCAGCTCGGACAGCGGGTCCCAGGCGGTGCCCGGCAGGTCCGGGGCGCTGCGCGCCAGGGAGAGGAGCGCTGGCAGGTCGCAGGCACCGCGCACGAGCGCGGCGAGCTCACGGACCCACCCCACGGCGTCCCCCCGCCGCTCGGCGACAGGAATGAGCCCGAGGTGCCGGGACGGAACATGAAGCAGCGGCGCGCGCCGCAGCACACCGAGCACGGGCACCCCGGACTCGTCGAGCGCGGCCCGCAAAAGGGCCTCGTGCCGATCGGAAGCGACCTGATTGAGAACGACCCCGCCGATCCGCACCTCGGGATCCCAGGAGGCGAAGCCATGGACGAGCGCGGCGACGGACCGCGACTGCGCGCCGGCGTCCACGACGAGAACCACCGGCGCCCGGAGAATCTTGGCGACCTGCGCGGTGGAGCCCAGCTCACCGCGCCCCGCGGCACCGTCGAAGAGCCCCATGACGCCCTCGACGACGGCGAGTTCGCATCCGGCGGCGCCGTGCGCGAAGAGCGGGACGACACGGTCGGGCCCGCACAGAAAGGGATCGAGGTTGCGACCGGGCCGCCCGGCGGCGAGCGAGTGGTAGCCGGGATCGATGTAGTCGGGCCCGACCTTGTGCGGGGACACGGCGAGCCCGGCCTCGGCGAAGGCGGCCAACAGCCCGGTGGCGACGGTGGTCTTGCCGCTGCCGGAGGCGGGCGCGGCCACCACGAGGCGCGGGACGTTCACCACTCGATGCCCCTCTGCCCCTTCTGCCCGGCGTCCATGGGGTGCTTGACCTTGGACATGTCGGTGACGAGGTCGGCGGCGTCGACCAGCGCGGGCGGCGCGTTGCGGCCGGTGATGACGACGTGCTGGGCGCCGGGCCGGTCGCGGAGCACGGCGACGACCTCGTCGGTGTCGACCCACCCCCAGTGCATGGGGTACGCGAACTCGTCCAGCACGTAGAGCCGGTACGTCTCGGCGGCCAGGTCCCGCTTGACCTGCTCCCACCCCTCGCGGGCCGCGTCCTCGCTGGACTCCAGGGACCGCTGCACCCAGGACCAGCCCTCGCCCATCTTGTGCCAGGCGACGGTCCCGCCCTCGCCGGAGTCGCCGAGCACGCGCAGCGCCCGCTCCTCGCCGACCTTCCACTTGGCGGACTTGACGAATTGGAACACCCCGACCGGCCAGCCCTGGTTCCAGGCGCGCAGCGCGAGACCGAAGGCGGCGGTCGACTTCCCCTTGCCGACGCCGGTGTGCACGATCGTCAGCGGCCGGTTCCTGCGCTGACGGGTCGTCAAACCGTCGTCGGGTACGGCACTCGGCTGCCCCTGCGGCATTACGCGGCCCTCCGTACGTCGTTGACGAGCGCGGACACCGTGTCGGCGCGCAGTTCCTCCAGCGTCACCGCGACGCCGCCCAACTCCTGTGCCAGCGCGCCCGCGAGGCCGAGCCTGACCGGGCCCGACTCGCAGTCCACGACCACCGAGGCGGTGCCTTCTGCGGCCAGCAGCCGGGCCGCCCGCGCGGCGAGCGCCATCGGTTCCAGACCGCTCTTGACCGTGCTGCCCGCCGCCGCCCGGCTGCCGGTCGCCCGGCCGTCCGTCACCACGATCAGCAGCGGGCGCCGCGTGGCGTCCCGCAGCCGTTCCACGCGCAGCACCTCACGCGCCTTGAGCAGCCCGGCGGCCAGCGGCGTACGCCCACCGGTCGGCAGCTTCTCCAGCCGGGCCGCGCCCGCCTCGACCGACGACGTCGGCGGCAGCACGAGGTCGGCGTCCGCGCCCCGGAAGGTGACCAGACCGACCTTGTCGCGCCGCTGGTACGCGTCCAGCAGCAGCGACAGCACCGCGCCCTTGACCGCGGTCATCCGCTCCCGCGCCGCCATCGAGCCGGACGCGTCCACCACGAACAGCACGAGATTGCCCTCGCGGCCCTCCCTGACCGCCTGCCGCAGATCGTCCCGGCGGATCACGAGCCCCGCGCCCGACCGGCCGCGCGCCCGCTGGTACGGGGCCGCCGCCTGCACGGTGGCCGCCAGATGCAGCTTGCCCAGCGAGCCGCGCGGGCGCCTGGCGGAGGTCGTCCTGCCGTGCGCCGTACGGGCCCTGGACCTGCGCCCGGCCGCGCCCTCGCCGATGCCCGGCACATCGAAGTGCCGCGTCCTGTACGGGTCCCCGGCGCCGACCGCCGAGCGCTCGCCCTTGGGCCCGGAGCCGTCGCCCGCGCTGTCGCCCGCACCCGCGCTCGCGGCGGGGGAGTCCTGGCCCGCGGGCGCGTCCTGCTCGCCGCCGGGCTGTTCCCGCGAGCCGCCCTGCGGGCCGCCCTCCGGCTCCCGAGGCCCGGACGGCCCGCCGCCGGGGCCGTCCGGGTCGTCGTCCCCCTCGCCGTCCCGCCCCTCGCCCTGCTCTCCCTCTCCCTCGCCGGCCCCGCGCTCCCGCTCCAGCGTCTCGTCCAGCTTGTCCTCGTCGAGACCGGGCGCGTCAAAGGGGTTGCGACGCCGCCGGTGGGGCAGCGCCAACAGCGCGGCCTGCCGTACGTCCTCGGCGAGGACGACCGTGCGGCCCGCCCACGCGGCCAGCGCCGTCGCCGTACGCGCCATGACGATGTCCGCGCGCATCCCGTCCACCTCGAACGCCGCGCACGTCGCCGCGATCTGCCGCAGCGCGCCGTCGCCCAGGCGCACCGACGGCAGCAACCGCCGCGCCTCGGCTATCCGTTCACGCACCGCCTGCTCGTCGGCCGCCCAACGCGCCCCGAAACCGGCCGGATCCGCGTCGTACGCCAGCCGCCGCCTGACCACCTCGACGCGCTCGTCGGTCTCCCGCGAGGCCGCGACCTCGACCGTCAGGCCGAACCGGTCGAGCAACTGCGGGCGCAGCTCGCCCTCTTCCGGGTTCATCGTGCCGACCAGCAGGAAGCGGGCCGCGTGCCGGACGGAGACGCCTTCGCGCTCCACGTAGCTCGCGCCCATCGCCGCCGCGTCCAGCAGCAGGTCCACCAAGTGGTCGTGGAGCAGATTCACCTCGTCCACGTACAGCACGCCGCGGTGCGCCGCCGCCAACAGGCCCGGCTCGTACGCCTTCACGCCCTCCGACAGGGCGCGCTCGATGTCCAGCGCGCCCACCAGGCGGTCCTCGCTCGCGCCGACCGGCAGCTCAACCACCCGCGCCGCGCGCGCCGTTCCCCCGCCCGCCTCATGCGGGCCGTCCGGGCACTGCGCGTCCGGGGCCGCCGGGTCGCAGGAGAACCTGCACCCCTGCACCACCGGTACGTCCGGCAGCAGTGTCGACAGCGCCCGCACCGCCGTGCTCTTCGCGGTGCCCTTCTCCCCCCTGACCAGCACCCCGCCCACCGCCGGGCTCACGGCGTTCAACAGCAGCGCCAACCGCAGGTCTTCCTGGCCCACCAGGGCCGTGAACGGATACGGCGTACTCACGATGCCTCCTCGTACGTGCACATGCGGTTCGCTGACATCTCTCCCCCCACCCCGCCCCTCCCCGAAGCCCTCAATCGCCGGGCGGGCTGGAGAGCCGGGGCGGGGTGCGCGCGGGCGGCTTCCGCCTCCGGCTGCCGGACGATGGGTGCTGCGCATGCCTCGACGACCTCTGCCTTCCGTCGCCGGGCGGGCTGGGGAATGCTGAGAGGGGTGCGGCACGACGAGCCCGTCCGGCGATTGAGGACAGGGGGGACGGGGGCTTGCCGCCGGTTTCGGGGAGGGGCGGGGTGGGGGAGAAGGCCCGCCGCAGGCGTAGCGGTGGCGGTGGGGGTCACGCGTCGCCCTCCAGGTCACCCTCGAGGTCGAGATAGGTGGAGCGCAGGCGCTCCAGGGTCTCGGGGTCGGGGGCGGACCACAGCCCCCGCTCGGCCGCTTCGAGCAGCCGCTCCGAAATCCCCCGCAGAGCCCAGGGATTGGACTTCCGCATGAATTCCTGGTTCTCCGCGTCGAAGACATACTCGGTGGCGAGCTTCTCGTACATCCAGTCGTCCACGACCCCCGCCGTGGCGTCGTACCCGAAGAGATAATCGACGGTCGCCGCCATCTCGAAAGCCCCCTTGTACCCGTGCCGCCGCATCGCGGCCATCCAGCGGGGATTGACGACCCGCGCCCGGAACACCCGGTGCGTCTCCTCACCGAGGGTCCGCGTGCGGACCTGGTCCGTGAGCGCGGAGTCGCCGACATAGGCCCGCGGGGAGTCGCCGGTCAGATGCCGGACCATGGCGACCATGCCCCCGTGGTACTGGAAGTAGTCGTCGGCGTCGACAAGGTCGTGCTCACGGGTGTCGACGTTCTTGGCGGCGACCTGGATACGGCGGAAGGCGGCCTCCATGTCACCGCGGGCGGCCCGCCCGTCGAGACCGCGGCCGTAGGCGTAACCGCCCCAGACGGCGTAGACCTCGGCGAGGTCGGCGTCGGAACGCCAGTTGCGGGCGTCGATCAGCGGCAGCAGCCCGGCCCCGTAGGCACCGGGCTTGGAGCCGAAGATGCGGGCGGTGGCGCGCCGCCGGTCCCCGTGCTCGGCGAAGTCCTCGTCGGCGTGGGCGCGTACGTAGTTGACGTCGGCGGGCTCGTCCAACTCCGCGACAGCCCGCACCGCGTCGTCCACGAGGGCGACGACGTGCGGAAAGGCGTCGCGGAAGAAGCCGGAGATGCGGACGGTGACGTCGATCCGGGGCCGCCCCAACTCCTCCGCGCCGACGACCTCGAAGCCGGTGACCCGCCGGGACGCGTCGTCCCACAGCGGACGGCAGCCGAGCAGCGCCAGGATCTCGGCGATGTCGTCGCCCTGGGTGCGCATGCACGACGTGCCCCACACGGTGAGGCCCACGGACTGCGGATACGCGCCGGTGTCGGCGAGGTGCCGGGCCAGCAGCGAGTCGGCGAGCGCCGTGCCGACATCCCAAGCGAGCCTGGACGGAATGGCCTTGGGGTCGACGGAGTAGAAATTGCGGCCGGTCGGCAGGACGTTGACCAGGCCGCGGGTCGGCGACCCGGAAGGCCCGGCCGGTACGTAACCGCCGCGCAGCGCCCGCAGGATGTGGTCGATCTCGTCGGTCGTACGGGCCAGGCGCGGCGCGACCTCGCGGGCGGCGAATTCCAACACCCGTACCGCGTCCGGCACGTCGTGGTCGCCCAGCACCTGCGCGACCACCCCGGCGGCGGCGTCACGGTGCCAGTCGGCGGCCTCCATCGCCTCCGCGAGCCGCCGCGCGAGCTGCTCCAGCAGGTCGACGGCGTCGGAGGCGGTCCGCGCGGGGCCGGCCGCGAGCGAGGTGAGCGCGGACGGCAGCTCCACGCGGGCGCCGGGCTCGGCGAGCAGCGTCTTCTCCACCAGGCCGAAGGAGAGCGCGAGCGCGGCCCGCAGCCCCGGCAGCGCGCCGCCGACCCCGCCCCACACCTGCGCGGAGCGCAGCACGGCGAGGACCAGATTGGTCCTGGCCTCGCCGACCGGCCCGCCGCCCAGGATGTGCAGACCGTCCCTGATCTGCACGTCCTTGATCTCGCAGAGCCAGCCGTCGACATGCAGCACGAAGTCGTTGAAGTCGTCCTCCTCCGGCTGCTCGTCCACGTGCAGGTCGTGGTGGAGTTCGGCGGCGCGCACCAGGGTCCAGATCTGGCTGCGGACCGCCGGGGCCTTGGCCGGGTCGAGATCGTTCACCAGGGCGTACTCGTCGAGGAGTTGCTCCAGCTTCGCGAGGTCGCCGTAGGTGTCGGCGCGGGCCATCGGCGGCACGAGGTGGTCCACGACGGTGGCGTGGCCGCGCCGCTTGGCCTGGGTGCCCTCGCCGGGGTCGTTGACGATGAAGGGGTAGACCAGGGGGAGTTCGCCGAGGACGGCGTCCGGCGCGCAGCCCGCCGACAGCCCGAGGCCCTTGCCGGGCAGCCACTCCATCGTGCCGTGCTTGCCCAGGTGCACGATCGCGTCGGCGCCGAAACCGCCCTCGGCGGTCGCCGTCTCCAGCCAGCGGTACGCGGCCATGTAGTGGTGGGACGGCGGCATGTCGGGGTCGTGGTAGATCGCGATCGGGTTCTCGCCGAAGCCGCGCGGCGGCTGGATCATGATGACGACATTGCCGAACCGCAGGGACGCCAGCACGATGTCGTCGCCGTCGAGGTAGAGGGAGCCCGGCGGCTCGCCCCAGTGCTCCAGCATCCCGGCCCGCAGGTCGGCGTCGAGCGTCGCGAACCACTTCTCGTAGTCGGCCAGCGGCACGCGCGCGGGCGCCGCCGAGAGCTGATCCTCCGTCAGCCACTCCACGTCGTGACCGCCCGCCGCGATCAGCCGGTGGATCAACTCGTCGCCCCCGGCAGGGTATTCACCGGTCACGTATCCCGCGTCGCGCAGCGCGTCCAGCAGCCGTACGGCGGAGGCGGGGGTGTCGAGGCCGACCGCGTTGCCGACCCGGGAGTGCTTGGTCGGGTAGGCGGTGAAGACCAGCGCGAGCCGCTTGTCGGCGTTCGCCTTGTACTTCAGCGCCGCGTGCCGGACCGCGATACCGGCGACCCGCGCCGCCCGTTCCGGATCGGCCGCGTAGACCGGCACATCGCCCTCGCCGGTCTCCTTGAACGAGAACGGCACGGTGATCAGCCGCCCGTCGAATTCGGGGATCGCCACCTGCATCGCCGCGTCCATCGGCGTCAGCGCCGCGTCCGACCCCAGCCACGCCTCGCGCGACGAGGTCAGGCACAAACCCTGGAGCACCGGCACGTCCAGGTCCGCCAACGCGCCGATGTCCCACGCCTCGTCGTCCCCGCCCGCCGTCGCCTCGGACGCGACGGTGCCGCCCGCCGCCAGCACGGTCGCCACGATCGCGTCGGCCCGCCCGAGCAGCGCGTACAGCCCCTCGTCGGCGCTGCGCAGCGAACCGCAGTACACCGGAAGGGCGTTGGCGCCCTTCGCCTCGACCGCCTCGCACAGCGTGTCCACGAACGCGGTGTTCCCCGACAGTTCGTGCGCCCGGTAGAAGAGGACGGCGACGGTCGGCAGGGCCTCGTCGTACGCGTACGCGCCGTGCACGCCGTACTCGGGCATCCGGCGGGGCGCCTCGAAGCCCTCGCCGCTCATCAGCACCGTGTCGGACAGGAAGCGGGCCAGCTCCGTCAGATTCTCCGGGCCGCCCTCGACCAGATAGCGCAGCGCCTCCGCGACGACACCCGCGGGGACCGACGACAGCGCCATCAGCTCCGCGTCCGGCACCGACTCACCGCCCAGCAGCACCGTCGGCACCCCGGAGGCCGCGAGCGCCGCGAGCCCCTCCTCCCAGACCCGTCGGCCGCCGAGCAGCCGGACCACCGCGATGTCCACGCCGTCCAGCAGCGCGGGCAGTTCGGCCGCCGGATCGACGCGGGAGGGGTTGCCGATCCGGTAGGAGACGGCGGACGAGTCGGCGGCGCGGGCCGCCAACAGGTCGGTGTCGGCGGTGGACAGCAGCAGAACGGTGCTCACGTGTGCCCCATCGTCATCGTCACGTCCCGTTCCCCGGCGGGGGAACGGGTGGGTCTGCGGCCGGCCGGCCGCCCCGGAGAAGTCCTTACGGGTGCCGCCCCGGCCGTCGGTCCTGCCGTCGTTCCGGCTGTTGTCCCGGCCGTTGCCCCGGCTGTTGTCCCGGCTGTTGTCCCGGTTGCCCTTCACGGCGCGCCCGGCGGCACGAACGGCAGGTCGGGCGGCGGCCCCTGCTCGATCAGCCGCAGCAGCGCGCCGGTGTCCGCGTGCTCCTCGATCAGATCGCCCAGCCGGTCCAACTGCGCCTCGCGCAGCGCCCCGAAGGACGTGTCGGGCGCCGGGACGAAGCGCCGCCCGGCGGCGGCGGCCACCCGTCGCAGGAACGCCCGGCGGAAACCGTCGCTCTCCAACGAGCCGTGCCAGTGCGTGCCCCACACCGCGCCGACCCGGCAGCCGTCGAGGAACTCCTCGTCACCGCCCAGGACCTCGGCCACCCCGTGGTGGATCTCATAGCCCTCGACGCGCTCCCCGTACGCCGTCCCGACCGGCCTGGCCAGCGTCTTCGCGGCGGCGAAGCGCACCCGGACCGGCAGCAGGCCAAGACCGGGGACCGAGCCCGCCCGCGACTCGACGTCGTCCTCGATGCGGTCGGCCAGCATCTGGAAACCGCCGCAGACACCCAGCACCGGACGCCCCTCGGCGGCCCGCCGTACGACGGCGTCGGCCAGGCCGCGCTCACGCAGCCACTCCAGCGCCCGCACGGTGCCGCGCGTGCCCGGCAGTACCACGAGGTCGGCGTCCGCCAACTCCTCGGCCCGGTCCACGAACCGCACCACCACCCCCGGCTCCGCCGCGAGCGCGTCCACGTCCGTGAAGTTCGACATCAGCGGTACGGCGACCACCGCGACCCGCAGCAACTCCGCGCCGTGCGGCGGCGCGACCAGCGATTCATGGGCGGCGCCGCGCGGCGACACGCTCCCCCGAACTCCGCCCCGGGGGACCCCCAGCCCGTCCTCCTCGTCGATGCCCAGGCCGTGGGCGAACGGCAGCACGCCGAGCGTCGGCCGGCCGGTCAGCTTGTGCAGCATGTCCAGACCCGGCCGGAGCAGCGAGACGTCACCGCGGAATTTGTTGACCAGATAGCCCGCGACCAGCGCCTGGTCCTCGGGCGCGAGCAGCGCCGTCGTCCCGAAGAAGGACGCGAAGACGCCGCCGCGGTCGATGTCGCCTACCACGACCACCGGCAGTCCGGCCGCGCGGGCCACGCCCATGTTCACGATGTCGGTCCTGCGCAGATTGATCTCGGCCGGGCTGCCCGCGCCCTCGCAGATCACCGCGTCGTACCGGCCGCGCAGCTCTTCGAGGCAGCCGGTGACCGTGCCCAGCAGATCGGCCTGCCGTCCGCCGTGGTAGCCGCGCGCGCTCAGTTCGCCCACGGCCTTGCCCAGCACCACGACCTGGCTGCTGCGGTCGCCGCCCGGCTTGAGCAGCACCGGATTCATCAGCGCCGACGGCTCCACGCGGGCGGCCTGCGCCTGCATCGCCTGTGCCCGGCCGATCTCGGCGCCCTCCCGCGTCACGAACGAGTTCAGCGACATGTTCTGCCCCTTGAAGGGGGCCACGCGTATGCCCTGTCGCACCAGCCACCGGCAGATCCCCGCCGTCACCACGGACTTGCCCGCGTCCGAGGTCGTCCCGGCGACCAACAGGCCGCCCCCGAGGGCCGTCACGAGGTCCCCCCGGCGCCGGAGAGGGACCGCGCCCGGCGCGACACCGTCGGACTCCACCCTCGTGCGTCCCGCCGCCGCGGCGGACGTATCCCTACGCCGACGGCACGTCCCCCGAAGGGCCGTTCCCCCGGCCGGCCGTGGCCCGGCGCCGAGCCGCCCCGTATCGCCGCTGTCAGGACGCAGAGCGCCGCCGCGGCGGCCGAGACCCGCCGCGACAGCCGGACGGCCCGCGCGATGTCGGCCGGGGCCGGGGCCGGGTGTTCGGCGCCCAGGACGGCGCGGTGTTCGGTGCGGCCCGCGTAGGAGAGGGTGCCGCCGAGACGCAGGCGCAGGGCGCCGGCGAAGGCGGCTTCCACGGGTCCCGCGTTGGGGCTGGGGTGCGCGGCGGCGTCCCGGCGCCAGACGCGCAGGGCGGTACGCGGCGAGGGCCCGGCGAGGACGGCGAGCGCGGCGGTGAGGCGGGCGCCGGGGTAGCCGACGACGTCGTCCAGCCGCGCGGCGGCCCAGCCGAATCTCAGGTGGCGCGGCGACCGGTGACCGACCATCGCGTCGAGCGTGTTGACGGCGCGGAAGCCGACCAGCCCCGGCACCCCGCCCCACGCGCCCCACACCAGGGCCCCGACGACCGCGTCCGAGGTGTTCTCCGCGACCGACTCGACCACGGCGCGCGCGATGCCCGCCGCGTCCAGAGCCTGCGGGTCGCGTCCGCACAGGTGCGGCAGCCGGGCGCGCGCCGCCTCGATGTCCCCGGCGTCGAGCGCGGCGGCGACGGCCCGCGCCTCACGGGCCAGTGACGTCCCGCCCAGCACCGACCAGGTGGCGGCGGCGGTCAGCGCGACGCGAAGCGCGACGGAGGACCGTACGGCCCGGTCGGCCAGCGCGGCGGCACCCACCGCACCCCCGGCGCACAGCACGGCGTACACCGCCCCACTGCCCCGGTCGTCACGCCACATCCGGCGCTCCAACGCGCCCGCCGCGCGCCCGAACACCGCGACCGGATGGCCGCGACGCGGGTCGCCCGCGACGAGATCGCCGAGAAAGCCGAGTGCGGCGCCGTACGCGAACACGCGATCGGCACGCACCGGTTCAGCCCGCGTCCACGCCGTCCAGGTGAAGTGCCGGACAGGGTGGCGTACTTGTGCGCACCTGCGTGCGGTGGTCCCTGACGAGTCGAGCGCAGCCGGGCATGGCAGAGGTCCTCACTCAGGGTCCGCGCCCTGGTTCGACGTGACCGGCGGTGAGAGTCTCCTGGCTCCCGGATCTACGCACTCCCGGCCTTCCAACCGGATTTCCGGCCGTGACGTACGGGTTGGGAGTGCACTCCCCGGTGACAGTGGCGGGACCGCGCCGGATTCGCACCGGACTTCCTCTCCTGCCGCCGCATGGCCTCCGCAGTCCACCACGTGCGCGCAGGCAGGTCAACTCACCGTTGACCTGGGAAGACGGAGTGTGGCGAGGTCCACATCCGCCGCCGAAACCCGTGAGTTCAGGCCACGATCAGATAGATGCCGTACGAGACCGCCGCGGCGCACACGGCGAAGCAGGCGTAGCCGCCGGTCCGGGCGAGCAGGGCGCCCCCGTGCGAAACGGAGCCGGACCCGGATGCGGCGGGGGAGCCGGAGCCGGAATCGGACGCCGGAGCGGAGCCGTGCTTGGTGAGGCCGACGATGCCGAGGGTGAACAGGCCGACCAGGCCCACGGTCGCCACGAGAGTGACGCCGAAGACCGTGCCGAGCGCGTGCCAGTCGATGCTCATGAGGGGGTCCCTGGGTCCTTGAGGTAGAGCGGGGAGGCGCGGGGGAGGGGCAGGTCAGGCCGTGGCGGGTGCGCCGGGAACGGTGTCGGAGGGGGCGCCGGGCGCGACGGGCCCGGCGGGCGGCGGGATGACGGCCGCGATGGCCGCGGTGACCGCGCCCTGCGGCTCGACCGCCGCGTCCGGACCTGCGGCCGGGTCGCCGTCCAGGTCGTTGACGTTGGCGTGCGTGACCGGCTTGCGGCGCGACGCCGTACGGATGACCGCGCACACGGCCAGGCCGAGGACCGCCACGGCGGTGACGCCCCAGGTGCCCTCGTCGGCCAGCAGCGCGGCGCCGGCCGCGACCAGTCCGGCGGCGGGCAGCGTGAGCCCCCACGCGGCGACCATGCGGCCCGCGGTGCTCCAGCGGACCACCGCGCCCTTGCGGCCGAGGCCCGCGCCCATCACGGAGCCGGAGCAGACCTGCGTGGTGGACAGCGCGAAGCCGAGGTGCGAGGAGGCGAGGATGGTGGCCGCGGCGCCGGTCTGGGCGGCGAAGCCCTGCTGCGGCTGGATGTCGGTGATGCCCTTGCCCATCGTGCGGATGATCCGCCAGCCGCCGATGTACGTACCGAGCGCGATGGCGCTGCCCGCCGAGACGATGACCCACAGCGGCGGGTCGGCGTGCGGGGCGACGACGCCGCCGGTGATCAGCGCCAGCGTGATGACGCCCATCGTCTTCTGCGCGTCGTTCGTGCCGTGCGCGAGCGAGACCAGGCCCGCGGAGGCGATCTGGCCCGCCCGGTAGCCCTTCGAGGTGGCCTCGGGGTCGGCGTGGCGGCCGATCCGGTAGGTGAGCCGGGTGGCGAGCGTGGCGGCGAGACCGGCCACGATCGGCGCGGCGACGGTCGGGATGAGCACCTTCATGACGACCGCCTCGCCGTGCACACCGTGGGTGCCGACCGAGACGAGGGTGGCGCCGATGAGGCCGCCGAACAGGGCGTGCGAGGAACTGGACGGGAGCCCGGCCAGCCAGGTGAGCAGATTCCAGACGATCGCGCCGACGAGCCCGGCGAAGATCACTTCCGGTCTGATGCCGGAGGACTCGTCGATGATGCCGCCGGAGATGGTCTTGGCGACCTCCACCGAGAGGAAGGCGCCGACGAGGTTGAGCACGGCGGACATGGCCACCGCCGTCTTTGGCTTGAGTGCGCCGGTCGAGATGGTGGTGGCCATCGCGTTGGCGGTGTCGTGGAAACCGTTCGTGAAGTCGAACACGAGTGCGGTGACGATCACGATTCCGATCAGGAGCGTGATGTGTTCCATGTACCCAGGCATTCGTTTGATCGGACAGTGGCGAGGCGACCGTACGGAGAGCGGATGAACGGAAGATGAACTGACGGCGGCTTTGTGGTGCCGGAGCGGTCGGGCGGCCTCAGTCAGTATCAAGCCGATCCGGCCGATCGGACCCCTCGGGGAGGCGATCCGCGCCCGTCGGGGGCCGGGCGGTGATAATGCCCGTGTGCAGGACTCCTTGGAGAAGGCTTGGTCGGACGTGGTGGACACCGCCCGGCGCACGGTCGCCGACGGGCTGGTGGTCGGCACCTCGGGCAATGTCTCGGCCCGCGTCGGCGATCTCGTGCTGGTCACCCCGACCGGCGTCCCCTACGACCGGCTCGGCCCGGCGGACGCCGTAGTGGTGGATCTCACGGGCCGCCGCCTCATGGGGGAGCTGCGGCCGACCAGCGAACTGCCCATGCACCTGGCCGTCTACCGCGCCACCGACGCCCGCGCGATCGTGCACACCCACGCCGCGCACGCCACCGCCGTCTCCACCCTCGTCGACAAGCTGCCCGTCATCCACTACATGGCGGCGGCCCTCGGCGGCCAGGTCAGGGTCGCGGACTACGCCACCTACGGCAGTGAGAGGCTGGCCGCCGCCGTCCTCAAGGCGCTCCGCGACCGCACCGGCTGCCTGATGCGCAACCACGGCACCCTCGTGTACGCCGACACCCTCGACAAGGCGTACGACAACACCGCCCAGCTGGAGTGGATGTGCCGCGTCTGGCTGCTGGCCGGATCGGCCAACGGCCACGAGCCCCGTACGCTCCCCGGCCGCGAGCTGGCCAAAGTCGCGGAAAAGCTGCGCGGCTACGGGCAGGGCGCGCCGGAGCCCGCCGACTAGACGACTCGGGCCGCCGCTTCTCCACCGTCTCCACACACGCCTCTCCACGCGCCCGCCGCGCCCGCCGCGCCCGGCCGCCCCGCACACGCCGTCCGCCCCCGTACGCCACCCGGCCCCCGTACGTCACCCGGCCGCCGCCGTCGCCTGGCCGCTTTCGGCCGACGCGCTCACACTGGAAGAGATGCGTACCCGAACCGCGGTGGCCATGGCAGCCACCACCGTGCTGGGTGCCGGAACGGCCGCGCTGGCGGCCGGCCGGTACGGATCCCGCTTCGCCCTGAGGCCGTCGCTGAGAGGCCCGGTGCCCGAGGGCGACGTGACGCTGCACAGCGTGACCGCGGACCAGGTGGTGCTCACCCGCACCCTGTCCTCGGCCCGCCCCGGCGTCTGGGGCCTGACCGGCGACGATCTGCACGCCGCCGTCGGCGACGTGCTCGACCTGACCCCGTACTCGGCGACCCGGCGGCTGCTGAGCGTCCAGCGCGGCGCCCTCACCCCCGGCGCCCGGGTCCGGCTGACCCCGCAGGCGTGCGCGGGCGACCCCGGCAGCGCCCTCGGCCTGGACCACACCGAGGTCCTGCTGCGCGGCGAACTCGGCCCGCTGCCCGCCTGGTTCGTGCCCGGCGCCCGCGACACCTGGGTGATCGCGGTGCACGGCCTCGGCGCCACCCGCGAGCACCCGCTGAACGTGGCGACCGCCCTGCACGCCCACGGCCTCCCGCAGCTCCTGCTCGCCTACCGCAACGACCCCGGCGCCCCCGCGTCCCCCGACGGCATCGGCCACCTCGGCGCCACCGAATGGCGCGACCTCGACACGGCGATGCGGTACGCGGTCGAGTACGGCGCCCAGCGGCTGGTGCTCTTCGGCTGGTCCACCGGCGCCACGATGGCCCTGCACGCGCTGGCCGGGTCCCCGGTACGCGACCGGGTCAGCGGCCTGGTGCTGGACTCCCCGGTCCTCGACTGGGAGGCCACCGTCCGCGCCGCCGCCGAGTCCAACGGCGTCCCCGACGCGCTGATGCCGCTCGCCGTCCGCGCCGCCGAGGGCCGTACCGGCCTGCTCCCCGAGCCGGTCGCCGCCGCGGCGGACCCGGCGCGGCTGACCGTCCCCACCCTGCTCGTGCACGGACCGGGCGACACCCTCGCCCCGTGGGCCGCCTCCCGCGAACTCGCGGCCCTCCGAGCCGACTTGGTGACCCTCCACACCGTGCCCGACGCGCCGCACGCGGCGATGTGGAACGTCAACCCGGCGGACTACGAGGAGACGTTGCGGCGATTCCTCACACCACTGATGTGACCGGTGTCAAGACCGCCCCATCGGGGTGAGAGCCGCCCCGGAAACCCCCGCTGAGCTGCGATAACGCGCGCCCGAAGGGGCCCGGAAGAGCGCCCCCGGGGCACCCTTGTAGATCATCGGGCCGGGTTCCGTTTGGGATTATGGGCGCTCACCGGAGAGACTTCTCCAGTGACGTCCCGTAGCCCGCGAGACACTCCGCTCCGCCTTGTCCCCCGACGGCCGCTCACCGCCGCCCGCCGGACCGCAACGACGCGCCGGTCCAGACCCCCGCGGCCGCCCGAGGGCACGCCGCCGCTGCCGCAGCTCGCCCGGCTGGCCCGCGCCGAACTGGCCGACGCCGCACGGCTCGCGCGCTGGGCCGGCACCGGCCCCGGCACCGCGGGACCGACCGGCATACTGCCCGACGACGCCGCCGCGCAGGCCGCAGCGGCGCTCGACCTGACCCGGCCCCAGATCCGTACCGCATGGGACCGGGCGCGGCTGTCGGGGCTGATCGAACTGCACGGCGGCACCGCACGGCCCGGCTGGCGGCTGCGGGCCTGGGACACCGACGACACCGCCGTGCTGCGCGGCTGGGTCGCGCTCTTCGACGCCTGGTCGCTGGCCCACCCCTTCCTGCCGGGCCCGCAGGCCGGTCCCGACCCGGCGCTGGTCGCCGAAGTCATCGAGGCCGCACCGCAGTTGCTGTCCTTCCTGCACCTGTCCAACGAGCCGGTGCCGATCGACACCCTGCTCGACCTGCTGCGGCAGCGCGTCGCGGAACTGCGCGCCGAGCGGCACGAACCGCCCGCCGACGGCGCGGGCGACGCCCCCGATCCGCTGCCCGCGCTGCTCGACTGGACGCTGGACGCCGTCGCCCGGGTCGGCGCGCTGCGCCCCCGCGACCCCAAGCGTCCCGACGAGGTCACGCTCACCGCGATCGGTTCCTGGGCGGTGTGGGTCAAGCTGGAGCAGATCTGCGTGGCCGCGCAGGGCCCCGCGGGACACATGGAGCAGTCCGCCGAGACCATGCTGCGGGCCAGCGCCCGCCTCTCGCCGGGGCCGGCCCGCGCCGAGTACCGCGCCTGGCTGGCCGCCCGCCCGGTCGCGCTGGCCGTCGGCGAGTTGCTGGACACCGCGCGCGGCGACGACGCCCTGCTGCGCGGCCTCGCCTTCGAGGCGCTGCGCGTGGTCGGCGACCCCGCAGAGCCGGCCGTCCGCGGCGTGGTCGAGGAGCCGACGCTGCGCCCCTACGCGGTGCTGTGGCTGGCGGAGTTGGACGGCGGCGACCCGGACACCGCGACCGGCCTGCTGACCCGCGAGGAGGCCACCTGGCTGTGGATCGACACGGCCGCGGCCGTCGCCGACCACGGCGAGGACCACCTGCTCGTCAGCCACCTGGAGACCGCCGTCCAGGGCTCGGTGCCCGGGCTGCTCGAAGAGGTCCGCAACGTCGGCCACCCCCGGACCGTCCAGGTGCTCGTGGCGCTCGCCGCCGCGCACCCGGACCCCGCCCTGGCCAAGGCGATGCGCAGGGCCGCCTTCCAGGTCCACACCGGCGAGACCTGAGCCGCCGCGAGCGGTACGCGACCCCCGCGCCGTACGGCGCGCGGGGACCCGTACCGCCCGCCGGTCCTCAGCCGAAGGTGTCGCAGGCCGCCAGGTCCCCGGTCCTCAGCCCGGTGGTGAACCACTGCTGACGCTGCGCCGCGGACCCGTGCGTCCAGGCGTCCGGCGTCACTCGCCCCTGCGCCCGCGACTGGATCGTGTCGTCGCCGACGGCCGCCGCCGCGTCGAGACCGCGCGCGATGTCGTCGGGCGTCACCGCCGTGATCAACGAGGTGCCGGTGGCCGGATTGAGGGTCCTGGTGGCGTTCTTCGCCCACAGCCCGGCATAGCAGTCGGCCTGCAACTCCACGCGTACGGACGCGCTGTCGGCCCCGCTGCGGCCGTCCTGGGCCGCGCTCAGAACACCCGTCAGATTCTGCACATGGTGGCCGTATTCGTGCGCGACGACATAGCTTTCGGCGAACGGCCCGCCTTTGGCGCCGAATTGGGTCTGCAACGTCTGGAAGAAATTCAAGTCGATATAGACCTTGCGGTCCGCGGGGCAGTAGAACGGCCCGGTCCGCGGGTCGGCCGGACCGCAGCCGGTGCTCACCGGAGCGTCGAAGAACACCGTCGGCGCGGGCCGGTACGCGGCGCCGCGGCGGCTGAACTCGGCGGTCCAGTACGCCTGCACGCTGTTGACCACGGCCACGATCCGGCACTGCTCCTGCGCGTTGGCGTCCCGCCCGGTCGAACAGCTCCGCGCCAGACCGGCGCCGGCCGCGCGCGTGTCCGAGACGGTGTCGGAGCCGCCGCTGAGGCCGAGTTGGTCGGGGCTGATGCCCAGCACCAGGCCGATCACGACCGCGAGCAGCCCGGCGATTCCGCCGCCCACCAGCTTCCCGCCGGGGCCGCCGCCCGAACCGCCCCGCCGGTCCTGGACCTGCGAGGTGTCGAGCGGAGTGTCGTCGTCGAACCGCATGTGCCGATTATGTGTGATGTGCCCCACTTCGGCGCACCGGTGGCCGGGTACCGGCGCGCCCCTGACCGGGGGCGGGGGCAGTCGGCCCCGCAATGCCCGCGCCCCCCGGCGCGGTAAACCGTTTGCCGGCCGCCGGTAGACTGAGCCCCATGGCAGTTCTATTCCTCGATTAGCCACGGCGTACGACCTCGCGCCCGTTTCCGTCGTCCGTCCTGTCCTGGAGCTTTTCCCGTGATCACTGCCACCGGCCTTGAGCTGCGCGCCGGCGCTCGCATCCTCATCGAGTCCGCCTCCTTCCGCGTCGCCAAGGGCGACCGCATCGGCCTGGTCGGCCGCAACGGAGCGGGCAAGACCACCCTGACCAAGGTGCTCGCGGGGGAGGGCCAGCCCGCCGCAGGCACCGTCACCCGCAGCGGCGAGGTCGGCTATCTCCCGCAGGACCCGCGCACCGGGGACCTCGACACCCTCGCCAGCGACCGCATCCTGTCCGCCCGCGACCTCGACACCGTCCTGCGCAAGATGCGGGAGAACGAGGAGCGGATGGCCAACGGAAAGGGCGCCACCCGCGAGAACGCGATGAAGAAGTACTCGCGTCTGGAGACGGAATTCCTCACCAAGGGCGGATACGCCGCCGAGGCCGAGGCCGCCACCATCGCCGCCGCGCTCGGACTGCCCGACCGCATCCTCGGGCAGCAGCTCCACACCCTCTCCGGCGGCCAGCGCCGCCGCGTCGAACTGGCCAGGATCCTCTTCTCCGACGCCGACACCCTGCTCCTGGACGAGCCCACCAACCACCTCGACGCCGACTCCATCGCCTGGCTGCGCGACTACCTGAAGACGTACCGCGGTGGATTCATCGTGATCTCGCACGATGCCACCCTCATCGAGACCGTGGTGAACAAGGTCTTCTACCTGGACGCCAACCGGTCGCAAATCGATGTGTACAACATGGGCTGGAAGCTCTACCAGCAACAGCGCGAGGCCGACGAGAAGCGCCGTAAGCGCGAGCGGGCCAACGCGGAGAAGAAAGCCGCCGCCCTGAATTCACAGGCCGACAAGATGCGTGCCAAGGCCACCAAGACGGTCGCCGCGCAGAACATGGCGCGCCGCGCGGAGAAGCTGCTGTCCGGCCTGGAGGCGGTACGCGCCTCCGACAAGGTCGCCAAGCTGCGCTTCCCCGACCCCGCCCCGTGCGGCAAGACCCCGCTGATGGCCGAGGGCCTGTCCAAGTCGTACGGGTCGCTGGAGATCTTCACCGACGTCGACCTCGCGATCGACCGCGGCTCGCGGGTCGTCATCCTCGGTCTGAACGGCGCGGGCAAGACCACGCTGCTGCGCCTGCTGGCCGGTGTCGAGCAGGCCGACACCGGCCAGGTGACGCCCGGACACGGCCTCAAGCTCGGCTACTACGCGCAGGAGCACGAGACGCTCGACCCGGACCGCACCGTGCTGGAGAACATGCGGTCGGCCGCGCCCGACACCGATCTGGTGGAGATCCGCAAGATCCTCGGCTCGTTCCTCTTCTCCGGCGACGACGTCGACAAGCCCGCCGGGGTGCTCTCCGGCGGCGAGAAGACCCGGCTCGCGCTCGCCTCGCTCGTCGTCTCCAGCGCCAATGTGCTGCTGCTCGACGAGCCCACCAACAACCTCGACCCCGCCAGCCGCGAGGAGATCCTGGGCGCGCTGCACACCTTCACCGGCGCGGTCGTCCTGGTCACCCACGACGAGGGCGCCGTGGACGCGCTCCAGCCGGAGCGGATCATCCTGCTGCCGGACGGCGTGGAGGACCTGTGGGGCCAGGACTACAAGGACCTGGTCTCGCTGGCCTGAGCCCCGGCGGCGCCCGGCCGGGCGCCGCCCCGCGCGGGGCGCGGGGCGGCTCAGAGGCCCGCACCCGCACGAAGTGATCATGTCGATTCGATCATTCGGCCCACTGATCATCCTTCATCTGCGTGAGTCCGGCTCGTACCGCGCGCCCACGGGGCGCGCTACGGGCGACCGCCGCCGTGATCAGTGGTGTGACGTCGGAGAACTCCTTACCGACCACGGCTGACCTGCCGCTATTGCCCGCACACCCTTCTCCGTACGGAATTGCCGCCCCGGAAAAGCCGCTCCCGGCCCCTTCGCACCGGCGTATCCAGGCATTCCTCCGGTGAATGTCCCGTGATGGACCTTGTCGAATGGGTGGCCAGGAACGCCCTTAGGGGTGATCATGAGAGTCCATAGCGCACTTCCCTGGAGGAGGCACGGGTGGCCGAGACTCTGAAGAAGGGCAGCCGGGTGACCGGCGCCGCGCGCGAGAAGCTCGCGGCAGACCTGAAGAAGAAGTACGACTCCGGTGCGAGCATCCGGGCGCTGGCCGAAGAGACCGGCCGCTCCTATGGATTCGTGCACCGGATGCTCAGCGAGTCCGGCGTGACCCTGCGCGGTCGCGGCGGTGCCACACGGGGCAAGAAGGCCGCCACGGCCTGAGGGCTCCGCGAGTATCAAGGGCCGGGGGCGGTCCGGCGGGTCCGGTTGGTTACTCTTCGGTAATCCAGTCCGGTCCGCTCGGAGGTGCCCAGTGCCCGACGCCAAGATCCTGCTCGAACGTGACGGAGTCCGGCTAGCCGTCGACGACTCCGTCGCGCACATCACCCTGTGCAATCCGGCCAAGCGCAACGCTCAGTCGCCCGCCCTGTGGCGTGCCCTGACCGAGGCGGGCCAGTTGCTGCCGGGACAGGTACGCGTCGTCGTGCTGCGCGGTGAGGGCGTGTCCTTCTCCGCCGGCCTCGACCGCCAGGCGTTCACGCCCGAGGGCTTCGACGGTGAGCCGTCGTTCCTCGACCTCGCGCGTGGCTCGGAGGCCGGACTCGACGCTGCCATCGCCACGTACCAGGACGCCTTCACCTGGTGGCGGCGGACCGACGTGATCACGGTCGCCGCGGTCCAGGGCCACGCCATCGGCGCGGGCTTCCAGCTCGCCCTCGCCTGCGATCTGCGCGTCTGCGCGGACGACGCGCAGTTCGCCATGCGCGAGACCGGTCTGGGCCTGGTCCCCGACCTCACCGGCACCAAGCCGCTGGTCGAACTGGTCGGATACGGCCGCGCCCTGGAGATCTGCGCCACCGGCCGCTTCGTGCACGCCGACGAGGCCGAGCGCACCGGCCTGGCCAACCTCGTCGTGCCCGCCGCGGAACTCGACGCCGCCGTCACCGACCTGGTCGGCGCCCTGCTCGCGCCGCCGCGCGACGCGGTCGTCGAGACCAAGGGCCTGCTGCGCGGCGCCGCCGCCCACACCGAGAAGGAGCAGTACGCGGCCGAACGCGCCGCCCAGGGCCGCCGCCTGCGCGACCTGGCGGGCGTGGGCGAGTAGCCGCCCGTCCGCGCCGGACGTCTCACGGGGCGCGGGAGGGATCAGCCCGCGTCCGTCACCACGATGGCGGTACGCACCGGACCGGGCGCGCCCTCGGCCGCCGCGACCGCGACGGCGGCGGCCACCGACCGGGCCACCTCCAGCGGCCGGTGGCCCGGCGACACCGCGATCTGCACCTGGACGCGACGGCCCGGCGCCTCGTCGGAGCCCGCCGAATCCCCGGCCGAATCCGCCGCCGTGTCCTGGATCCGCACACCGGAGCCGAGGCCGACCGGCCGCCTGCTCAGCCGTACGACACCGGGCACGGTCAGCGCCGCGGTTGCCACGGCTTCCGCGAGGCCACTGGGGTCGAGCGGTACGGGAGCCTCGTCGCCGTCCGGCTCCGCGTCCTCGGCGCCCGCCAGCTCGCTCACGGGCGCGTCGTCACCGTCCAGCAACCCGGTGACCTGGAGGTCCACCTCCGTCACGGCGATGCCGAGCCCGTCGCGCGCGGTCGTCCACAGCACGTCGCGCAGCCGGTCGGCGGCCTGCGGCAGCGGCTCGTCGGCGGTCGCCTCGAACGACGCCTCGATCCGTACCGGCAGGTGCGGCAGCGCGCCCACCGGACCGGACTCCGGCGCTTCGCCCCCGCTTTCCGCCAGCGCCAGGGACACCCCGCCCAGCCGTACCCCGGACAGCCCCGCGGTCGTCCACCGCAGCGCGCGTACGGCCGCGCGCTCGGTCATCCAGGCGTTGTCGTCGGGGGTGCCGAGCGGGAGCAGGCGGCCCAGCGCGACCTGCTCCCGTACGGTCCGGGCCAGTCGGTCCATGGTCACCAGATATCGCCTTCCGCAGGCCGACCACTCTCTTGGGGGGTCGGAACAGCCCTCTCGCCGGTTCCCCGCAGCGCGCGGGGGCATGCGCACATAGTGTGGGGCACGGAGCAGCCCATACGAAGGGACGACTCGCGATGACGGACACCGCACAGTACGACCGGCCGGAGCCCGAGGGCTCGTCAGCGGCCGAGGGCAGGACCCTGGACAAGGGCAGCGCGGGCGGGCGCAAAGCGCTCGGCGACCCGGCCACGCGCGGCCGCACGACGATCGCCGACGGCGTGGTGGAGAAGATCGCCGGACTCGCCGCCCGTGACGTGGTCGGCGTGCACGCGATGGGCACCGGCCTGTCGCGCACCTTCGGCGCGGTCCGCGACCGCGTGCCCGGCGGCACCAAGTCGGTGTCGCGCGGCGTGAAGGCCGAGGTCGGTGAGGTGCAGACCGCGCTCGACCTGGACATCGTCGTCGAATACGGCGTGTCGATCGTCGAAGTGGCCCGCGCCGTACGGGAGAACGTGGTCAACGCCGTGGAGCGGATGACCGGTCTCGAGGTCGTCGAGGTCAACGTCGCCGTGGGCGACGTGAAACTTCCCGACGAAGATGACGACGACGAGCGTGAGCAACGGGTCCAATAAGGGTCCAAGCCAGTGCAGACGGAGATGGTCAACACGACCAATGGGACGGAGTGCGGACGATGAGCATGGCGGTGATCGGCCTGGCCGTCGGAATGGCGCTCGGATTCGCCGGGTATTTCGGCGGGTTCGGTGCTTTTCTGCTGGTGGCGGCGCTCGGCGCGGTCGGTTTCGTGGCGGGCAAATTCCTCGACGGCGATCTGGAACCTGGGGAGTTCTTCCGCTCGCGTGACCGTGGCCGCGACCGCGACCGGCGGCGCTGATGGGGACAGCCGTCCCCGCACCGCTGCCCGCGGCCGACCGCGGGGCACTGCGGATCGCGGACCGGGTGGTCGCGAAGATCGCCGCCCAGGCGGCCGGCGAGGTCCTGACGGACGCGCCGGGCGCCGCACTGGTGCCGAAGGACCACTCCCCGCACGCCTCGGTCTCGGTCCGCAAGGACAGCGCGCGGCTGCGGCTCACCCTTGAACTGGGCTACCCCACCGACATCGGCTCGGTGTGCGGCTCGGTGCGCAGCCATGTCACCTCCCGCGTCGAGGCGTTGACCGGCATGTCGGTTCCCGAGGTCGCGGTCGAGGTGGAGCGGTTGCACTCGGCCGCCGACCGCCGCAAGGACGAGGGAAGGGTCCAGTGAGCGACAGCGAGAGTCCCTGGAAGAAGCCGAACGACGGCGCTGAGCCGGGGCAGGGGGAGCGGCGGGGCCCCGAGCAGGGTCCCGACGACGACCGCTCCCGGCGGACTCCCGAGCACGGCTCGGAATACGCTCAGGACCAGGAATACGGGGCCTCCGAGTACGGCTCCGGGCAGGCTTACGGGCAGGCTTCCGGGCAGGCTTCCGAAGGGGACGACGGCGGCGCCGAATACGGCTCGGAGTCCGGATACGCGGCGGCCGAGCAGGGCCCGGGCGCGGGGTACGGCCCGGCGTCCGGTCCGGGATCGTCCTCCGCGGGTGGTACCCCCGGCGTCCTCGCCGGAGGCGACACGCTCACGGACCCCGCCACCCGCACCCTTGAGCCGTACGCCCTGACCGCGGATCAGACCCCGGTCAAGGCGCGCCGGTTCTGGGCCGGACGCCGGGTGCCCGCGGCGATCACCGCCGCGGTGCTCCTCGGGATCGCCGGTCTCTTCCTGTACGACATCGCCGCCGTCCGCGCCGACCGGCGCGCGATGGCCTGGCGGACCCGGCTCGCCGACGAGCTGGCCACCCGCCACCTGGACAACGTCTGGGTGATCGTCGGCGCCGCCGTGGCCGCCGTGCTCGGCCTCTGGCTGATCCTGCTGGCCCTCACGCCGGGCGAGCGCGGACTGCTGCCGATGACCCGGCGCGGCGAGAACGGCGTCCGCGCCGGACTCGACCGGCACGCGGCCGAACTGGTGCTGCGCGACCGGGCGATGGAGGTACCGGGCATCCGCTGGGTACGGGTCAAGGTCGGCCGCCGCCGGATCACGGCGCACGGCTCCTCGCACTTCCGCGAACTCGACGCGGTGCGCACGGACCTGACGAACGCGCTGGGCAACGCCGTACGCCAGCTCGGCCTCGCCAAACCGCCGCAGCTCCACGTCCATGTCCAGCGCGCAGAGAAGAAAGGGTGACCGGGCGGATGCGTACCGTACTGAACCGGGTCCTGCTCGCGCTGACCGGACTCGTCCTGCTGGTCGTGGGCCTGTCCGTGCTGCTCGGCGGGCTCGACCTGCAACGCCGGTGGAATTTCACGATGCCGCACTGGTGGCCCTTCACCGGCCCCAAGGACGTGCTGCTCACCGCGCACGACAGGACCCGCTACCGCTCCGACGGCTGGTGGTGGCCGGTGGTCATCGCCGTGCTCGGCGTGCTCGTGCTCGCCGCCCTGTGGTGGCTGCTCGCCCAGGCCCGCACCCGGCGGCTGCGCCAGCTCCGGGTCGACAGCGGCGACGGACAGGGCGCGCTGCTGCGCGGCCGGGCGGTGGAGAACGTGCTGACCTCGGAGACCGAGGCGTACGACGGCGTGGAGTGGGCCAGAGCGGCGCTGCGCGGCAAGCGCGGCGCACCGGTCGCCCGGATAGTGCTGGGCCTGGCGGCCGACGCCACCCCGGACGAGGTCGTCGCCGGTCTCGACAGCGCGGTGCTCCACCGCGCCCGTACGTCGGCCGGTCTGGACAAGCTGCCCGCCGAGGCGCGGCTGCGCGCGGTCAGGCACCGCGCGGCGCGGGTCAGCTGACCCGGCCGCCCGCCCCGCTCTCGCGGAGCCCCCACCGGGCCGTCGGTGGGGGCTCTTCGCGTCCCGTCACAGGGCGCGCTGGGCGCCGCCGTCCACCGGCAGCAGCACACCGGTCAGATACGACGCGGCGGGCGAGAGCAGGAAGGCCGCGGCCCGGCCGAACTCCTCGGGCGTGCCGTAGCGCCGCAGCGGGATCGTCGCGCTCGCCCTGGCCCTGGCCGCCGCCTCGTCGCCGCCGAGCGCGTCCAGCTCCCGTACCCGGTCGGTGTCGATCCGCGACGGCAGCAGGCCGACCACCCGGATGCCGCGCGGCCCCAGCTCGGCGGCGAGGGTCTTGGCGAAGCCCGCGAGGCCGGGCCGCAGACCGTTCGACATGGCGAGGCCGGGGATCGGCTCGCGGACCGAGCCGGAGAGCACGAAGCCGATGACACCGCCGTCCGACAGCTCGGCCGCGGCGGCGCGGGCCAGCCGCACCGCGCCCAGGAACACCGTCTCGAAGGACCGCAGCCACTGCTCGTCGGTGCTGTCGGCGGCGGCGCCGGCCGGCGGTCCGCCGACGCTGATCAGCACCCCGTCGACCCGGCCGAAGCGCTCGCGGGCCGCCGTCAGCAGCCGCTGCGCCGTGTCCGGGGCGGAGTTGTCTGCGGCGACGCCCAACGCCGTGTCCTGGCCGCCCAGTTGCCCGGCCGCGGCGGCCACCGCCTCCGCCGTGCGCCCGGAGACCACCACCTTCGCGCCGTCGGCGACCAGTTCGCGGGCCGTGGCGAAGCCCAGGCCGCGGCTGGCGCCGGTGAGGACGTACACCCGTCCGTCGAGTCCGAGATCCATGGTCAGCAGTCCCTTATGGCAGGCACGCCCGACAGGGCGAGCGCGGTGTTGACGAGTCCGACGTGGCTGAACGCCTGCGGGAAGTTGCCCAGCAGCCGCCCGGCGACCGGGTCCCACTCCTCGGCGAGCAGCCCGACGTCGTTGCGCAACGTCAGCAGCCGCTCGAACAGTTCGGTCGCCTCGTCCTGGCGGCCGATCGCGTACAGCGCGTCCGCGAGCCAGAACGAGCAGGCCAGGAAGGCCCCTTCGGAGCCGGGCAGCCCGTCCACGCCGACCGCGTCCGGGGTGTAGCGGCGGACGAAGCCGCCGAGGTCCAGTTCGCGGCGGACCGCCTCCACCGTGCCGATCACGCGGCGGTCGGTGGGCGGCAGGAATCCCACCTGCGGGATGAGCAGCGTCGCCGCGTCCAGCTCCTCGGAGCCGTAGGACTGCGTGAAGGTGTTGCGCCGCGCGTCGTAGCCCTTCTCGCAGACCTCCGCGTGCACCTGGGCGCGCATCGAACGCCACAGCCCCACATCGCCCTTGAGCCGCGGCAGCGCCTCCACGGTCCGCACCGCGCGGTCGGCGGCGACCCAGGCCATCACCTTGGAGTGCACGAAGTGGCGGCGCGGGCCGCGGACTTCCCAGATGCCCTCGTCCGGCTGGTGCCACGCGGACTCCAGGAAGTCCATCAGGGCGCGTTGCAGATTCCAGGCGTGCGGCTCGTCGCGCATCCCGGCCGCCCGTGCCAGGAACAGCGAGTCCAACACCTCGCCGTACACGTCGAGTTGGAGCTGTCCCGCGGCGGCGTTGCCGATCCGGACCGGCGCCGAGCCCTCGTAGCCGCGCAGCCACGGCACCTCGTACTCCGTCAGCCGCCGCTCGCCGCCGATGCCGTACATGATCTGGAGGTCGGCCGGGTTGCCCGCCACCGCGCGCAGCAGCCAGTCGCGCCAGGCGCCCGCCTCCTGGAGATAGCCGCCCTCCACCAGGGCGTTGAGGGTCAGCGCCGCGTCACGCAGCCAGCAGTAGCGGTAGTCCCAGTTGCGGACCCCGCCGATCTCCTCGGGCAGCGACGTGGTCGCGGCGGCGGCGATGCCACCGGTGGGCGCGTACGTCAGGGCCTTGAGCGTGATCAGCGACCGCACCACGGCCGACCGCCACGGCCCCTGGTAACGGCAGCGGGCCGACCACTCGTCCCAGTCGGCCAGGCTGTGGTCCAGCGCCTCGTACGGGTCGAACCGGCGCGGGCGCTTCTCGTGCGAGGGGTGCCAGGTCAGTATGAACGCGACCCGGTCGCCCTCGGCGACGGTGAAGTCGGAGTACGTGCGCATGTCCTTGCCGTACGCCCGGACCGGCGGGTCGCTGCGCAGCCAGACCGAGTCGGGGCCCGCGACGGCCACCCGGTGCCCGTCGGCGCGCCGCATCCACGGCACGACCGCGCCGTAGTCGAACCGCAGCGTCAGCTCGGCCCGCATGTCGACCTGGCCCGACACGCCCTCGACGATCCTGATCACATCGGGCGCCCGGTCGCGCTGCGGCATGAAGTCGGTGACCTTGACGGTCCCGGTCGGGGTCTCCCAGAAGGTGTCGAGCACCAGCGTGTCGCCCCGGTACGAGCGGTGCGAACACGTCCGCGCGCCCGTCGGCGCCAGCAGCCAGCGGCCGTTGCCCTCGTCGCCGAGCAGCGCGGCGAAGCAGGCGGCCGAGTCGAAGCGGGGCAGGCACAGCCAGTCGATGGAACCGTCCCTGCCCACCAGCGCGGCGGTCTGGAGATCGCCGATGAGCGCGTAATCCTCGATACGTCCTGGCACGGTGCCGCCTCGCCGCCTTCCGGTGGTCCTCGCCTCGCCCGGACACGGTGTGCGCCGGGCCCTCGTCTCCGTAGCGTGCGGGGGCGGAGCGTCAGACCGCTACCGGAACGCTGCCCTCGGGTTCCTGCGGGCTCTCCGGATTGTCCTGCTTCTCGCGGGCCGCGAGCCGTTCGGCGCGCTCGCGGCGCAGCAGCACCACCCAGCCGACCGGCACCATGCCCGTGAACAGCCACCACTGGATCGCGTACGCCATGTGCGGGCCGATGCTGCTGTGGTCGGGCTCGGGGATGAGCGCGGGCTGGTGCGGACCGGGCTTCGGCGTGATGGACACCAGCTCCATGTAGCCCGAAAGCAGCGTCTGCGGCATGTACTTCGCGTCCACGGTGCTGCTGATCAGCATGATCTGCCGGTCCGGCAGGCCCGAGCGGTTGCGGATGCCCGTCGACGACGTCGTCTCGTCGGGGCGCAGCCGCCCGGTGACCGTCACTTCGCCGGACGGCGGCGGCGTGATCTTCGGGAACGCGGTCGGGTCGTTGCCCGGCGAGATCCAGCCCCGGTTCACCAGCACCGCGCGGCCGTCGGCCAGCACCAGCGGGGTGATCACGTGGTAGCCGACCTCCTGGCCGCCGCCCGACGTGTCGTCCGAGCCGTCGTTGCCCGCCGTCCGGTGCCGGGCCACCACCTCGTGCGCCGTGTCGAAGTGCCCGGTCGCCGTCACCGACTTGTACAGATCGGTCTTCGGCAGCACGGCACCCGGATGTGTCACCGACTCGACCTCGACCGGGGCGGCCTTCAGGCTCGCCGCGATGATCTTGTTGTTCGCCACCCGGTGCTCGTGCCGATGGAGCTGCCAGAAGCCCAGTCTGACCATGGTGGGCATCATGACCAGACCGAGGAGGGTGAGGATCACCCATTGGCGGGACCAGAGGAAGCGGTACACCCCACGACGGTACAACTCGGTCGGGGCGGGGCTTCCGGAGGGGGGCCTCAGGCGGGGGCGGCCGTGGTCGGACGGGGTGCGGGGCGGCCGGCCGGGCTCAGGCGATCGAGCCGACCTTGTCCACGATCCCGGCCGCGCCCTCCGCCTTCGCGCAGTGGCCGCCGCAGTACCAGTGGCCGTCCACCTCCACGCCGTGGCCGACGATCCGCACCCGGCAGTGCTCGCAGATCGGCGCCATACGGTGGATGGCGCACTCGAAGCTGTCGAAGACGTGCACCGCGCCTTGGGCGTGCACCTCGAAGCTCATGACGTAGTCGTTTCCGCAAACCTCGCATCGGGCCATGTGCCCAGGCTGCTGCCGTGAGCGCGCCGGGGCAACGCGGGAGGCCCCGCGTCGCGCGAGAGTCACCTGGATGGAGCCCCGCCCGGCCCGCCCGACGCGCTAACCGTGCCCGCACGGCCCGCCCGGCCCGCTAACCGTGCCCGCCCGGCCCCCTAGCCGTGCACGCCCGCCGCGGGGGTGACGGCCTTCAGGAGTTCGGTGAAGCGGGCCTCGTCGATGACCGGGGTGGCGAACTGCCGGGCCTTGACGGCCTTCGAGGTGGGGGAGTCCGGGTCGTTCGTGACCAGCAGGCTGGTGAGGCGGCTGACGCTGGAGGCGACGTGGAGCCCGGCGTCGGTGGCGCGGTCCTCCAGCAGCTCACGGTCGATGCCGGTGTCACCGGAGAAGGCGACCCGCATCCCCTGGACCAGGGGCCCGTCGGGAGCGAGGCGGCCGGGGTTGGGATACGGGCACGCGGGCCGTTTGCGGGCCGGGCGCCAGCCGGTGGCGCGGTACGAGCCGGGCCCGTAGGAGGCGCCGGGGCGCGGCGAGGGGACCGTGTCGGAGCCGTCGACCCACTCGGTCAGCGGGCGGCAGGTGTGCAGCGGCAGGGGGAGACCGGCCGCTGCGGCCAGGTGCAGGCTCGGGCGGAACGCCTCGGCCAGGACGCGCGCGTCGTCGAGGGCGTGGTGGGCGCGCCGCTGCTCGACCCCGTAGTGCGCGGCCAGCGACTCCAGCTTGTGGTTGGCCAGGGGCAGCCGCAGCTCCTTGGCCAGGACGATGGTGCACAGCCGCTGCTCGACGGGTGCGACGGACCGGGCGCGCGCGTACTCGCGGGCGAGCATCGACCAGTCGAAGACCGCGTTGTGCGCCACCAGGACGCGCCCCGCGAGGCGTTCGGCGAGCTGGTCGGCGATCTCGGGGAAGAGCGGGGCGTCGGCGAGCATCGCGCTGGTGAGTCCGTGGATCCACACCGGGCCGGGGTCGCGCAGCGGGTTGACGGGCGAATACCAGTGGTCCTGCACCTCGCCGCGGGCGTCCAGCCGGTACACCGCCGCGGACACTATCCGGTCGTCCCGGCCGAGCCCCGTGGTCTCGACGTCGACCACGGCGTAACCGTCCGGATAGGCGGGAGGCCACGGGGACGGCGGCGGTGTCTGGGCGGCCAGGTTGTCGAGCATGGTCACAGAGAATACGGCTCGCCACTGACAGCTACCGCCACCCGCTTTCCTTACTTGTCGGTAACAAGGTCTGGCGGGTGCCCTGTACGCGCCTTTATGGTGCGCTCATGCCCCAACTCCCCGATGTCGTGCTGTGGTCGATACCCGCCTTCGTACTGCTCACCGTCGTCGAGATGGTGAGCTACCGCTTTCACCCCGACGAGGACTCCGCCGGATACGGCACCAAGGACACCGCCGCGAGCCTGTCGATGGGTCTCGGCAGTCTGGTCACCGACGCGCTGTGGAAGATCCCGATCGTGGCGGTCTACTCCGGGCTCTACGCGGTGACCCCGCTGCGGGTGCCCGTCGAGTGGTGGACGCTGCCGCTGATACTGCTCGCGCAGGACTTCTTCTACTACTGGTCGCACCGCGGCCACCACATGATCCGCGTCCTGTGGGCCTGCCACGTCGTGCACCACTCCAGCCGGAAGTTCAACCTCTCCACGGCGCTGCGGCAGCCCTGGACCAGCCTCACCTCCTGGCCGTTCTACCTCCCGCTGATCGCCCTCGGCGTGCACCCGGCCGCCCTCGCGTTCTGCACCGCCGTCAGTCTCGTCTACCAGTTCTGGATCCACACCGAACGCGTCGGCAAGCTGCCCGCCCCGCTGGAGTTCACCCTCAACACCCCCTCGCACCACCGCGTCCACCACGCCTCGCAGGGCGGCTACCTCGACCGCAACTTCGGCGGCATCCTCATCGTCTGGGACCGCCTCTTCCGCTCCTTCACCCCCGAGACCGACGCCCCCGTCTACGGCCTCACCAAGAACATCGCCACCTACAACCCGCTGCGGGTCGCCACCCACGAGTACGCCGCCCTCGCCCGCGACCTCCGCGCCGCCCCCACCTGGCGCGCCCGCGCCGGCTACCTCTTCCGCGGCCCCGGCTGGCGCCCCGCGGACGCGGCCGGGCCGGCCCTGACGCCCGCCGCGCCCGACCTCGCGTCCAGCCCGTCCGGGATGTGAGGACCGCGGGCCCCTGGCGTACCGTGGAGACGCCCCACCGACAACGAGCTGACCAGCGAGGACACCGCCATGCGCGCCACCGTGATCCAGGCACCCCACGACCTCAGGGTGGAGGAGGTGCCGGACGCGAGGATCCGGCGGCCCGGCGACGCGGTGGTCCGCGTGGTGCGCGCCTGCATCTGCGGAAGCGACCTGTGGGCGTACCGCGGCGAGTCGGCGCGCAAGCCCGGCCAGCGGATCGGCCACGAATTCCTCGGGGTGGTCGAGGAGACCGGCGCCGAGGTGGCGGGGCTGCGCCCCGGCGACCTGGTGGTGGCGCCCTTCGTGTGGTCGGACGGCGTGTGCGCGTACTGCGTCGAGGGCCTGACCACGTCGTGCGCGCACGGCGGCTTCTGGGGCTCGATCGGCGAGGAGGGGCAGTCCGACGGCGGCCAGGGCGAGGCCGTCCGGGTGCCGTACGCCGACGCCACGCTGGTGAAGCTGCCCGCGGCGGCGCTCAGCGACGAGCGGCTGCTGACCGCCCTGCTGTCGCTGTCCGACGTGCTGGGCACCGGCCACCACGCGGCGGTCGGCGCGGGCGTGCGGCCCGGCGCGACGGTGGCGGTGGTCGGGGACGGCGCGGTCGGCCTGTGCGGGGTCCTGGCCGCGAAGCGGCTGGGCGCCGAGCGGATCATCGCGCTCGGACGGCACACGTCGCGCACCGACATCGCGCGGGACTTCGGCGCCACCGACGTGGTCGCCGAGCGCGGCGACGAGGCCGTGGCGGCGGTACGTCAACTGACCGGCGGCCAGGGCGCGCACGCGGTGATCGAGGCGGTCGGCACCGAGCAGTCGATGCGCACCGCCGTCGGCATCACCCGCGACGGCGGCGCGATCGGCTACGTCGGCGTCCCGCACGGCAGCGGCACCGGTCTCGACCTCGGCGAGATGTTCGACCGCAACATCACCCTGCGCGGCGGCGTCGCCCCCGTCCGCACGTACATCCCGGAACTGCTCCCCGACGTGCTGGACGGCACCGTCGACCCGTCCCCGGTCTTCGACCTGACGGTCGGTCTCGAGGACGTGCCGAAGGGCTACCGCGCGATGGACGAGCGCACCGCCCTCAAGGTGCTGGTGAAGCCCTGAGGGCGGTACGCGGCCGGTAACGGCCGTGCGTGCGGGCCGTCTTGGCGGGCGTTACCTGGTGACGGCGTTCAGCGCGTCCACGATGCCGTGACCGTAGAAGCTGTTGTACGCCTTCGGCCCGGTGCAGGTGGCGTCCTGCGCGGGTCCGGTCGGGCAGCCGGGGTTGTTCGCCTCGATCTTGAGCAGCGCCTGGAGCTGCGCGGGCGAGGCGTGCGGGTGACGGCTCTTGATCAGCGCCGCGACCGCCGCCACGTGCGGGCTGGCCATCGAAGTGCCCTGGAGGTAGCCGTACGTGCCGCCGGGCAGCGTCGACAGGATGCGGCCGTTGCCGGACGGGGTGTCGGGGATCTGCCTGCTGTCGCCGCCGGGCGCGGCCACGTCGATCACGGTCAGGCCGTAACTGGAGTAGTACGACTTGAGGTTCTGGGCGCCGGTCGCGGAGACCGTCACGACGCCGGGCAGTTGGGTCGGGAGGTCGAGGCACACGTGCGGGTCGACGGTGCGGGTGACCGCGGTGGAGTCGTCCGGGCTCGATGTGTCGGTCAGGGCGTGGGAGTTGAGGTCGTCGTCGCTGTTGCCCGCGGCGGCGACGTTCAGTACGCCCTCGCGCTCGGAGTACGCGGCGGCGCGTCGCACGGCGTCCACGATGGCCCGCTGGTCGGGGTCGCTCGGGCAGTTGTAGAGCCACGGGTCGATGTAATAGCTGTTGTTGGTGACCGCGATGCCGTGGTCGGCGGCGAAGACGAAGGCGCAGACCACGCTCTCCGGGTAGAACAGCGCGGAGCCCGGCTCGCTGACCTTGATCGCCGCGATCTTCACGCCGGGCGCGACCCCGGCCACGCCGATCCCGTTGCGCGCGGCGGCGATCTCACCGGCCACGTGGGTGCCGTGGTAGTCGGCCGCCGGGTCCCAGGGGTGCCAGGCGCCCGGTGAGGTGTCGGCGACGCCGCCCACACAGCTCGCGGACTGCTTGGCGGAGAAGTTCGCCGCCAGGTCGGGGTGGGTGTCGTCCACGCCGGTGTCGATGATGCCGACGGTCACCTTGGAACTGCCCGGATTGACCCCGGCCGCCTTGTCGGCCCGGATCGCCCGCAGGTCCCACTGGTCCGCCTCAAGCGGCTCCTGGCCGGGCGCCTGGTGCGCCGAGGCGGCGGCCACCTCGGCCGCGGTCAGCGTCCGTACCCCGCCCGCCTGCGTCGTCGCGGACGGCTCGATGGCGGCGGTCCTGGTCGCGCCCGCGCTCCGTACGCCGTGGACGCGCCGCAGCGTCGCGCCGAAGTCCGGGTTGGCCGAGTGCACGACGATGACGCCTATCCGGTCGTACGCGATCACCACCTGGCCGCCCGCCCGCTCTATCGCGCGCTCCACCGACCGCTGCGTGCCGCGCCCGCCGTCGATGTTGACGACGTACGACAGCAACGGGCCGTCCGTGCGCGGCGGTTGAGAGCCGTGCGCGGCGGAGGAGGCGCCGGAGGCGGAGGAAGCGGAGGCCGGGGCGGCTCCGGGGAGTACGGCGAGGGCGGCTGCCGTCACCAGACCGAGACCGGCCGCGAGCGCGCGGCGGCGCCGGGGGAGGCCGGGAAGCGGAACCATGGGATCTCCAATCGTCCATCAGCCGTGGGACGGCAGGGTCTGCCGTCCGACGTGTGCATGACGAAGGAAACTAGTGCCCAACGGCCGGTCAAAGAAGCGCAATTGCATGGATCGGTCGGAATTTCCCCGTGGCCGACGGCGGTTCAGCCATACCGGCGGCCGGATCGCAGCGCGGCGATGCTCAGCGGCGGCAGCCGGACCCGCCGCGCGTACCAGCCGGTGGGCGCGGCGGCGCCGGTTCCCGGCCGGGCGGCGGAAGGTCCCGTGAACAGGTCGGCGGGCAGGTCGGCGGGCAGCCGTACGCTCCCGTACGGCCTGCGGGCCGGGAGCTGCGGCCGGTGCGACGGGGGAGGAGGGGGCGGGGGCGGAGGTGGGGTCATCGCGGCGAGTCCTCGGCGGTCCTGGGCGGCGGTCCCCGGCCCGCGGAGCGGCGGGGGACGGTGACGGCGTGGTGGGCGCCGCCGGGCTGTCCAACGAACCGGCCGCGCCGCGGTGTCGGTGTCCGGCGCCCGGTGACCTGGTCGCAGGACGCGGGCGGCCCGGCCGGGCGGGCGGACGCCGGGCCGGGCGGCGAGCCGACGGGACCGGACGCCGAGCCAACGGGACGGGACGCCGAGCAGCCGTTTCAACAAACTGTTGTAATTTGGCGCCCGTCGCGTACGCTGCACCGACAGGCCCCCACCCGCCCGGCGGCCCCGCCGGGTTGTCCGTGCGACGTCATAGGGTGGAGGAACGGCGGCGCGCCGAGCGCCCGCCGCAGGAGCGACGGCGCGCGAGCGTCCAGGAGGGAGGCGGAGCCCGTGCTGATCGACACCTACGGCCGAGTGGCGACCGACCTGCGCGTCTCCCTCACCGACCGCTGCAATCTGCGCTGCACCTACTGCATGCCGGAAGAGGGCCTCCAGTGGCTGGCCAAGCCCGACCTGCTCACGGACGACGAGATCGTCCGGATGGTCGGGATCGCGGTCCACGAGCTGGGCGTCACCGACGTCCGCTTCACCGGCGGCGAGCCGCTGCTGCGGCCCGGCCTGGTCGGCATCGTCGAGCGCTGCGCCGCCCTGGAGCCGCGCCCCCGGCTGTCGCTGACCACCAACGGCATCGGCCTGCGCCGCACCGCCGACGCGCTGCGCGCCGCGGGTCTCGACCGGGTCAATGTCTCCCTCGACACCCTGCGCCCCGAGGTCTTCCACACCCTCACCCGCCGCGACCGGCACCACGACGTCGTCGCGGGCATGGCGGCGGCGGCCGACGCGGGCCTGACCCCGGTGAAGATCAACACGGTGCTGATGCGCGGTGTCAACGACGACGAGGCGCCCGACCTGCTGGCCTGGGCCGTCGAGCGGGGATACGAGCTGCGGTTCATCGAGCAGATGCCGCTGGACGCGCAGCACGGCTGGCAGCGCACCGACATGGTCACCGCCGACGAGATACTCGACCGCCTGCGGACCCGCTTCACCCTGACCCCCGAGGGCGAGACGGTCCGCGGCTCCGCGCCCGCCGAGCGCTGGCTGGTCGACGGCGGCCCGGCCACGGTCGGCGTCATCGGCTCGGTCACCCGGCCGTTCTGCCGCGCCTGCGACCGCACCCGGCTCACCGCCGACGGCCAGGTCCGCAACTGCCTGTTCGCCCGCGAGGAGTCCGACCTGCGCGGCCCGCTGCGCTCCGGCGCCGACGACGAGCGGATGGCGGAGCTGTGGCGGGCGGCGATGTGGGGCAAGAAGGCCGGCTCGGGCCTCGACGACCCGGCCTTCCTCCAGCCCGACCGCCCCATGTCGGCCATCGGCGGCTGAACCGCCGCACCCTGAGGCCGCTCGGAGAACCGCCGCAGCCGCACGCTGAGGCTCCTCGGAGAACCGCCGCCCCCGGAGCCCCGTCGCGCCGCTACCGCTCCCGCTCTCCCCGCTCCCACTCCGCCAGCGGCACGACGTCCTTCAGGAACCCGCGCATCCCCAGGAACTGCGACAGGTGCTCGCGGTGCTCGTCGCACGCCAGCCACGTCTTGCGCCGCTCCGGCGTGTGGATCTTGGGGTTGTTCCAGGCCAGCACCCACACGGCGGGGGTACGGCAGTCCTTGGCCGAGCAGATCGGCTTCTCGTTCTCGTTCACAGTGTTCCCGGCATCGCTCACGACGCCCAGTAAACAGAACCGCCGCTGGACATGGCGACGCCGGGCAGCCACGGGGGGAGCCGCCCGGCGTCGGTCCGTCGCTCCGACGGGGGATGCGGAGCGCGTACGAAGTATGTCACGCGCTCAACCGTCCGTGGAGTGGAACTTCACGATTGATCTGAGCTTTTCTTGAGGTTCGGCGGCACGGGTACCGGCACCGGCTCGCCGTAGCCCTCAGGATCGGACGGATCGCCCATTTCGAGCATCGGCCTGGCCTGCGGAAGGACGAACGACGACGGCAGCGAGGGCACGTTCTCCCGGCCCGCGTTCGCGAACACCACCGCCACGTACGGCAGCAGCAGCCCGACCACGAGCATCCCCCAGGCCAGTACCCGCTCCACGTCCCAGAGCACGACGGTGAGGATCACCGAGAGAGTACGGATCGACATCGAGATGATGTACCTGCGCTGCCGTCCGGCCACGTCCTCGGTCAGACCGGTACGCGCTCCCGTGATCTGGAAGACCTCAGGCCCGCCCTGCTTCCGCATCGCGCTCCACCACCCGCTCGCTCCGCCGGACTCTCCTGAGCACGGGTCGGCGCCCGGCCCGGCCTCACCACGGTACGCCGCGTACCGCCCGCCTTCGATAGCGGGGGCACCATCCGTGCGGCGCCGCTGTCGGGCCGTACGGCGGACGGCCCACTCGACATGCGGCGTAGCCGGAGCGGGCACAGACTGGCCGGACGAGTTCCGGGCGTACGCCGTCCGGACGCGAGGAGGCGAGTGACATGGGTTGGTTGTGGGCGATCATCGTCGGTCTGGTGCTGGGTCTGATCGCCAAAGCGATCCTCCCCGGCAAGCAGTCCCTGCCGCTGTGGCTCACCGTGATCTGCGGTATGGGCGGCAGCATTCTCGGCAACGCCGTGTCGACCTGGATCGGCGTCAACGACACCAAGGGCATCGACTGGACCCGGCACGTGCTGCAACTCATCGGCGCCGTCGTCGTCGTGGCGATCGGCGACGCCCTGTGGTCGATGTTCAAGGGCACGCGCAAGACCGCCGCACCGCGGTGACGCCCGCACCGCGGTGACGCTCAGCCCGTGGGGTGCCGCCGCAGCCACCGCGGCGGCACCCGGTCGGTCAGCCACACGCCGTTGGCGCTGATCCGGAAGACATGGCCCTCGGCGGCCAGCCCCCTGGCGTCCAGCGCGAGCACCACAGGACGGCCGTGCCGTGATCCCACGCGCACGGCCGTCTCCACGTCCCGTCCACCCATCCGGCCTCGTCGAGAGTGAGGCCGACGCTGTCGGGCCGGTGCCGCAGCACCATCGACAGGAACCTGGAGATCCTGACCGTCTTCTTCTCGTCGGGCACGGGCGTCAGACCCCCTGGCTGACCGAACTCATGTTGAAGTCCGGAATCCGCAGGGCCGGGGCGGCGGCCCTGGTGAAGTAGTCGCTCCACTCGCGCGGCAGCGTCCGCTCGGTGCGGCCCGCCTCGGCGGCGCGGCCGAGCAGGTCCACCGGGGACTCGTTGAAACGGAAGTTGTTCACCTCGCCGGTCACCTCGCCGTTCTCCACCAGGTAGACGCCGTCGCGGGTGAGGCCGGTCAGCAGCAGCGTGGCCGGGTCGACCTCGCGGATGTACCACAGGCAGGTCAGCAGCAGGCCGCGCTCGGTGGCCGCGACCATCTCGTCCAGCGACCGCTCGCCGCCGCCGTCCAGCACCAGGTTGTCGGCGGCGGGCGCGACCGGCAGGCCGGTCAGCCCGGCGCTGTGCCGGGTGGTGGTGAGCCGGGCGAGCGAGCCCTCGTGGATCCAGTTCACCGGCTCCACCGGCAGCCCGTTGTCGAACACCGAGGTGTCGTCGCCCGAGGAGTGCGCGATCACGAACGGCGCCGCCTCCAGGCCGGGTTCCGCCGGGTCGCTGCGCAGGGTCAGCGGCAGCGGCGACAGCTTCTCGCCGACCCGGGTCCCGCCGCCGGGCTTGCTGAAGACCGTACGGCCCTCGGCGGCGTCCCGGGCCGCGGCCGACCAGAACTGGTAGATCATCAGGTCCGCGACGGCCGACGGCGGCAGCAGCGTCTCGTACCGGCCCGCGGGCAGGTCGATCCGGCGCTCGGCCCAGACCAGCCGGCGGGCCAGGTCGGCGTCCATCGCCAGCGGGTCCACGTCGGTGAAGTCGCGGGTGGCCGCGCCCGCCCACGCCGAGCGCCTGCGGTCGGGGGACTTCGCGTTCACCTCAAGGGTGCCGGTCGGCTGGTCGTGCCGCAGCCGCAGCCCGGCCGAGGTGCCCAGATACGTCGACGTCACCGAGTGGAAGGCGAAGCCGTACAGTTCACGGCCGCCCGCCCGCGCCGTCGCGAACGCCTCGCCGAGCGCGGGCGCGAAGGACGCGAAGACGTCGGAGTTGGTCTCGGCGGGCCCGTCGGTGAAGGCCGCCGAGTGCGGCACACCCGTCACCAGCGGCTGCGCGTCCTCGGCGGGACCGGCCTCGCGGGCCGCCGCCTCGGCCGCCCGTACCAGCGGCTCCAGCTCGTCGGCGGTCACGGCCGAGCGGGACACCACACCGGACGCGGTGCCCTCGGCGCCGTCCACGGTGGCGATCACGGTGAGGGTACGGCCGCGCGTGACGCCGTTGGTGGTCAGGGAGTTGGCCGCCCAGCGCAGATTCGCGCTGGACTCCTCCTGGGCGATCACCACGCAGCCGTCCGCGTTCGACAGCTCAAGCGCCCGTTCGACGATCTCGTGCGGCTTGGTCGTCACGCTGCTCATCGTCCGGCCTCCTGGGTGGTGTTGAGAATGCTGACGCCCCGGAAGAGGGCGGCCGGGCAGCCGTGGCTGACGGCCGCGACCTGGCCCGGCTGGGCCTTGCCGCAGTTGAAGGCACCGCCGAGCACATACGTCTGCGGGCCGCCGACGGCGTCCATCGAGCCCCAGAAGTCGGTGGTGGTGGCCTGGTAGGCGACGTCCTTGAGCTGGCCCGCGAGCCGCCCGTTCTCGATCCGGAAGAACCGCTGCCCGGTGAACTGGAAGTTGTAGCGCTGCATGTCGATGGACCACGAGCGGTCGCCGACCACGTAGATGCCGCGTTCGACGCCGCCGATCAGCTCCTCGGTCGAAGGACCGTCGGGCGCGGGCCGCAGCGAGACGTTCGCCATCCGCTGCACCGGGACATGGCCGGGGGAGTCGGCGTACGCGCAGCCGTTGGACCGCTCGAAGCCGGTGAGCTTCGCGATCCGCCGGTCGAGCTGGTAGCCGACGAGCGTGCCGTCCTTGATCAGGTCCCAGGACTGTCCCGCCACGCCCTCGTCGTCGAAGCCGACGGTGGCCAGGCCGTGCTCCGCCGTACGGTCACCGGTCACATTCATCAGCGGCGAGCCGTACTTGAGCGTGCCGAGCTGGTCGAAGGTGGCGAAGGAGGTGCCCGCGTACGCCGCCTCGTACCCCAGCGCGCGGTCCAACTCCGTGGCGTGGCCGATCGATTCGTGGATCGTCAGCCACAGGTTGGACGGGTCGACCACCAGGTCGTACGCGCCCGCCTCGACCGAGGGCGCGCGCATCTTCTCGGCCAGCAGCTCCGGGATACGGGCCAGCTCCGCGTCCCAGTCCCAGCCGTGGTCCGCGCCGGTCAGATACTCCCAGCCGCGGCCGACCGGCGGCGCGAGCGTGCGCATCGAGTCGAAGTCGCCGCTGTCGCCGTCGACGGCGACAGCGGTGAGCTGCGAATGGAGGCGGACGCGCTGCTGCGTGGTCGTGGTGCCCGCGGTGTCCGCGTAGAACTTGTTCTCCTGCACGGTCATCAGCGAGGCGTCCGCGTGGTCGACCCCGTCGGCCGCCAGCAGCCGGGCGCTCCACTCCGCGAGCAGCGCCGTCTTCTCCGCGTCCGGCACGTCGAACGGGTTGATGTCGTACGCCGACACCCACACCCGGTCCGCGTGCACCGGCTCGTCGGCCAGCTCCACCCGCTCCCGCGACCCCGCCGCGGCGATCACCTTCGCGGACAGCTTGGCCATCGCGACCGCCTGCGAGGCGACCTTGGCCGCCGCGTCCATCGTCAGGTCGACCCCGGAGGCGAAGCCCCAGGCGCCGCCGTGCACCACCCGTACCGCGTACCCCAGATCGGTGGTGTCGGAGGTGCCCGACGGGCGCGCGTCGCGCAGCCGCCAGGTCGCGCCGCGCACCCGCTCCAGCCGGAAATCGGCGTGGTCCGCGCCCAGCGCGCGGGCGCGGGCCAGTGCGGCGTCGGCGAGTGCCCGCAGGGGCAGCGCCAGGAATGACTGATCGACCTCATGAGGCACGACGAACTTCCCCTTCGACCGTTCGACAGGTATCCGCAGTGAATCATGTCCCGCCGACCGCCAGCGCGTGCTTTTCCGCAGGACGCGGCGTGTGCCGGGGCGGGCGGCCGGCGAATCGTCAGATGCCAATCCGTGCCGAGACCTTGAGGTTGGTCCAGACCAATCTCTATGCTCATGACGCCGCCCTCACTCCTGTCCGCTGCACCACACTCCGCACGACGAGGAGCCCCCCACATGTCAGTACGCCGTAATGCCGCCGCGGTCGGCGCGGTCGGCGCCGCCGCCTTGACGATCGCCGCGCTCACGCCGGTGACCGCCAGCGCCCACGGCGCGCTCAGCGCACCGGTCAGCCGGATCTCCGGCTGCTTCGCCGAAGGCCCCGAACACCCCCAGTCGCAGGTCTGCAAGGACCTGGTCGCCGACAGCGGCACCCAGCCGCTGTACGACTGGAACGAGGTGAACATCGCCAACGCCAACGGCCAGAGCCGCACGATCATCCCCGACGGCCACCTCTGCTCGGCCAACCGCGACAAGTACCGGGCGCTGGACTGGGCCCGCACCGACTGGCCCGCCACCGCGGTCTCGGCGGGCACCACCACCGTCAACTTCCGTGTCACCGCGCCGCACAAGGGCACGATGACGCTCTACATCACCAAGGCCGGATACGACCCGACCAAGCCGCTCAAGTGGTCCGACCTGGACGCCACCCCGATCGCCGTCTACAACACCGTCGCCTCCGCGACGAACGGCTACTACACCTTCAACGCCACCCTGCCCAGCCGCACCGGCAGGCAGCTCATCTACCAGGTGTGGCAGCGCAGTGACAGCCCCGAGGCCTTCTACGGCTGCTCCGATGTCGTCTTCGGCCAGGGGGTACAAGCGGCGGCGGTCGCCGCGCCCCAGGCGCCGACCGACCGGCAGATCGCGGCCGGCGCGTCCAAGTCCACCGTCAGCCACCACGGTCACGGCGGCGACGTCGCCGTGACATCCACCACGGCGAAGCTCGCGACCAGCGACGTGACCGACAACCGCGCGGCCACCGGCACCCTGGAGACCGCCCTGTCCGGCAGCGCCGTTCTGGCGTCGGGCGCCGTGGGACTGCTGCTCTGGAGCCGCCGCAGGGCCGCCGCCCGCGCGAACGGCTGACCCATGGTTCTGTAGGAAACCCACAGGGACCACGGGAGCAGCCTGTCGGGGCCGATTCCCCGGATCGGTGCGAGGACCGATAGCTTTTCACGGAGAAACTCACGACTGAGGGAGTGATCCGTTGAGCCGCTCGGTTCTCGTCACCGGAGGCAACCGGGGCATCGGCCTCGCCATCGCGCGTGCCTTCGCCGACGCGGGCGACAAGGTCGCCATCACCTACCGCTCGGGTGAGCCGCCCGCCGAACTGGTGGCGCTCGGCTGCCTGGCCGTCCGCTGCGACATCACCGACCCCGAGCAGGTGGAACAGGCTTACAAGGAGATCGAGGAGAAGCACGGGAACGTGGAGGTGCTGGTCGCCAACGCCGGCATCACCAAGGACCAGCTCCTCATGCGGATGTCGGAGGAGGACTTCACGTCCGTCCTCGACACCAACCTCACCGGAACCTTCCGGGTCGTGAAGCGCGCGAACCGCGGCATGCTGCGGGCCAAGAAGGGCCGCGTCGTCCTGATCTCCTCCGTGGTCGGGCTGCTGGGCTCCGCGGGACAGGCCAACTACGCGGCCTCCAAGGCGGGGCTGGTCGGATTCGCCCGCTCGCTCGCCCGTGAACTGGGCTCGCGCAACATCACCTTCAACGTCGTGGCGCCCGGTTTCGTCGACACCGACATGACCCAGGCGCTCACCGACGAGCAGCGCGAGGGCATCGTGGCGCAGGTGCCCCTCGGCCGCTACGCGAAGCCCGAGGAGATCGCCGCGACGGTGCGGTTCCTCACCTCGGACGACGCCTCGTACATCACTGGAGCCGTCATCCCCGTTGACGGCGGATTGGGCATGGGTCACTGAGAACATGAGCGGAATCCTCGACGGTAAGCGCATCCTCATCACGGGTGTGCTGATGGAGTCCTCCATCGCCTTCCACGCCGCCAAGCTGGCCCAGGAGCAGGGTGCCGAGATCATCCTGACCGCCTTCCCCCGGCCCACCCTCACCGAGCGCGTCGCCAAGAAGCTGCCCAAGCCGGTCAAGGTCATCGAGCTGGACGTGACCAACACCGAGCACCTGGAGCGTCTTGAGAAGGTGGTCCGCGAGGAGCTGGGCGGCCTCGACGGTGTCGTGCACTCCATCGGGTTCGCCCCCCAGGACGCCATGGGCGGCAACTTCCTCAACACGTCGTTCGAGTCCGTCGCGACGGCCATGCACGTCTCCGCGTTCTCGCTGAAGTCGCTCACCATGGCGTGCATGCCGCTCATGCCCGCGTACGACAGCGCCACCGGCGCGGGCGGCGGCTCGGTCGTCGGCCTCACCTTCGACGCGCAGTACACCTGGACCGGTTACGACTGGATGGGCCCGGCCAAGGCGGCACTCGAGGCCACCTCCCGCTACCTCGCCCGTGACCTCGGCCCGCGCAATGTGCGCTGCAATCTGGTCTCGGCCGGGCCGATCGGCTCGATGGCCGCCAAGTCCATCCCGAGCTTCGGCGAGCTGTCGGACACCTGGAACCACCTCTCCCCGCTGGAGTGGAACACCGCCGACCCCGAGCCCGCCGGGCGCGGTGTCGTGGCGCTGCTCTCCGACTGGTTCCCGAAGACGACCGGCGAGATCATCCACGTGGACGGCGGCCTGCACGCCGTCGGCGGCTGACCACCCCGAGGACTGTGGCAGGGCCCCCGTACCGACCGGTGCGGGGGCTCCGCCGTGTACGGCCCCGCCAGGTCAGGCAGCTCACGAAGGCCAGGCGGGTCAGGCCAGCGTCGTGCCGAAGCGGCAGTGGAAGGCGTGGTCACGGGCCTCGGCCGCGGCGCGCTCCGGGTCGGCCGCGCGGATCGCGTCGACCAGCCGCGCGTGGTCGAGATGGTCCTCGGGCCGCAGGTCGGTGCCGACGTCGGCCCGCAGGAAGTCCCGCAGCACCTCGCCGAGGTCGGCGTAGAGCGCGGTGAGCACGTCATTGTGCGAGGCGGCCACCACCGCCAGGTGCATGGTCGCGTCGGCCTCGACGAAGGACTCCGCGTCGCCCGACTCCCAGGCCCGTTCGCGCCGGTCGAGCGCCGCGTCGAGCTGCGCCAGGTCGGCGTCGGTACGGCGCTGCGCCGCCAGACCCGCGGCCGTCCCCTCCAGCGAGCCGCGCAGCTCGGCCACGTGCAGGGGGTCGGAGTCGGCGAAGCGCGCCCGCATCACCCCGGCCAGTTCGCTGGTGGCCACCACATAGGTGCCGGAGCCCTGCCGGATGTCGAGCAGACCGTTGTGGGCGAGCGCCCGCACCGCCTCGCGGACGGTGTTGCGCGCCACCCCCAGTTGCTCCACCAGCTCCGGTTCGGTGGGGATACGGGAGCCGACGGGCCAGGCGCCCGAGGTGATCTGGGCGCGGAGGCTGCCGATCGTACGGTCGGCGAGCGTGGTGTGCCTGGGCACTGGACCGAGATTCATCCCATCATTCTATGATGGGGAAATGCGTGACGACGAATCCCTCGCCCTCGACCCCGCCCGGACGCCGCAGACGGCCCCGCCGACGGCACGAACGACGGCCCCCGTGACGGCCGCGGAACCCGTACCGGACACGGGCTCCGGCCTGGTCCCGGCCACCGGCCCGACCGCCGCCCCGGCCCGGGACCGTACCGGCACCGCACCCGCGCTCGCACCCGCCGCCGGTCTCGCCGGGAACCCCTGGCTGCGCCGCCTCGTCGTCGCCGGTCTCGTCCTGGCCGCGCTCAACCTCCGCCCCGGCATCACCAGCCTCGGCGCCCTGCTCAAGGAGGTCCGCGACGGCCTCGGCATGAGCGGCACCATGGCGGGCCTGCTCACCTCCGTGCCCTCCGCGTGCTTCGCGCTCTTCGGCTTCGCCGCGCCGAGACTGGCCCGCCGCCACGGCCCCGGCGCCGTGATCTGCGTCGGCATGGCCGCCATCACCGCCGGGCTCGCGCTGCGCCCGCTGGCCGGGAACACCGCGGTCTTCCTGGCCCTCAGCGCCCTCGCCCTCGGCGGCATCGCCGTCTCCAACGTGCTGATGCCGGTGATCGTCAAGCGCTACTTCCCCGACCGGGTCGGCGCGATGACCGGCCTGTACTCCATGGCCCTCTCCCTCGGCACCGCCCTCGCCGCCGCCGTCACCGTCCCCATGACCCACGCCATGGGCCACGGCTGGCGGCTCGGCCTCGGCGTGTGGGCCGCGCTGGCCGCCGTCGCCGTGGTGCCCTGGCTCGCGCTGGTCCGCGACCGTACGGGTGCGCCGCCCGCCACCGGCGCCCGGAAGGACGCCGCGGCCGTCAACACCGACGCGGCCCGGAAGAGTGACGCGGCGCGCGCCGCGGACGGCGGCCACGGCCGTATCACCGGCAGCCGTACCGCCTGGGCGCTCGCCTGCTTCTTCGGACTCCAGGCCACCGCCGCGTACATCACCATGGGCTGGATGCCGCAGATCTTCCGGGACGCCGGACTGTCCGCGGGCAAGGCGGGGCTGCTGCTCGCGGTCACCATGGTGATGGGCGTGCCGCTGTCCTTCGTGCTGCCGCCGCTCGCCGCCCGGATGCGGGCGCAGGGCCCGCTGGTCGTCCTGCTCGGCGCCTTCGGACTGGTCGGTTACGCGGGCCTGTGGGCCGCCCCGGCCGCCGCGCCGTGGGTGTGGGCGCTGCTGCTCGGCATCGCCAACTGCGCCTTCCCGCTGGCCCTGACGATGATCGGGATGCGGTCGCGGACCGGCGCGGGAGTCGTCCGGCTGTCCGCCTTCGCGCAGAGCACCGGCTATCTGATCTCGATCCCCGGACCGATCCTCGTCGGCACCCTCAACCAGGCCAGCGGCGGCTGGGGGCTGCCGATCGCCTTCATGATCGCGCTGATGGTGCCGCAGATCGTCTGCGGGGTGCTCGCGGGGCGGCGGCGACACATCGAGGACGAACTGTGACCCCGGTGCGGCGGCACGGCGGCCCGGTGCGAGACTGAACGCATGCCCGTACTCGAACCGAATCCCCCGCAGAGCCAGCGGCGCCTGCTGATCGTCTTCGGCCTCATGCTCGGCGTGCCCGCGCTGGTCGCCATCGTCGCCACCTTCGCCGCCCGGATGGGCTGACCGCCCCCGCCCACCGGCCCGTTCGGGCCACGACCCCGAGTCCGAAGGTGGGGACAACCCCACCTTCCCTAGGGGGCCAGGGTCAGGGTCAAGTGGGTGGACGGCCGGATGGGACCGCACGGCGCCCGCCCGTAGCGTCGAAGTGCAAGCAGACAACGGCACTTCGACGGTTTTCCACGGAGGCGGTCACCGTGACCACGCAGTCCCCGCACCTCTACTCCCGGCAGTCCCGGCAGTCCCGGCCCACCGTCGAGTCCGCCACGGCCGCGGGGTCCGCCGGGGCCGAGAAGCCCGGACGCGGAAACGCGTCGTCCGCGAACGCGTCGTCCGGGAACGCGTCGTCCGGGAACGTGCAGACGAGCCTGCCGTGGTGGGCCGTCGCCCTGCCCGCGCTCGCCTTCGCCGCGCTGCTCGCCCTCCTCAGCGGCGGCACCGCGGACGCCTCGACCGCGGCCTCCTCCGGCGACCTGCTCGGCCACATCGCCTCCTCGCTGCCGGACCTCGTCCAGCGCTTGCTGTGAGCCTCACCCCTGACCTTCCGCCGTTCCCGCCCCGCCGCCCCCCGTACGGCCTCTGACCTGCGCCCCCGGCGGCCCCCGCGGCGGTGGAGATGCGCCATCCCGCGCCTGACAGCGGGTTTTCTGGAAAGCTGAAGGACATGACCGTCGATTCGACCCGCACGATCGTCCTTCTCCGCCACGCCAAGGCCGACTGGCCGTCGGTCGCCGACCACGAGCGGCCACTGGCCGACCGCGGCCGGCTGGACGCCGCTGCGGCGGGCCTCCGTTTCGCCGACGACGGCATCACCCCCGACGTGGCGCTGTGCTCCACCTCGGTCCGCACCCGCGAGACCTGGAAGCTCGCCGCCCACGAAATGCCGCACCGCCCCAAGACCGTCTACGAGGAGCGGCTCTACGAAGCCTCGCTCGGCGATCTGCTCGCGCTGCTCACCGAGACCTCGGACGAGGTCGGCTCGCTGCTGCTGATCGGCCACAACCCCGGCATGCACGCCCTCGCCGACGCGCTCGCGGGCACCGCCGAAGGCGACACCGCGGCCCGGATGACCCGCGGCTTCCCCACCGCCGCCTTCGCCGTCGTCACCTTCTCGGGCTCCTGGAAGTCCGTCGAACACGGCGTCGGCCGCCTGACCGCCTTCTGGGCGCCGCACGACTGACCGGTACGAGGCCCGCGCGGCCGGTACGAGCGCCGTAGCCGCTACGAGACGGCGCGAACCGGTGCGCGTGCGTACGGATACGTATCGGCGCCCGGCCCGGCGCGGGAATTGTCGCGGTCAGAGCGTCGGTACGCCGTCCAGCGCGTCGGCGGCCTCGATCTCCTCGCGGGTGATGCCCAGCAGATACAGCACGGTGTCGAGGAAAGGTACGGTCACGGCGGTGTCGGCCGCCTGGCGTACGACGGGCTTGGCGTTGAAGGCGACGCCGAGCCCGGCCGCGTTCAGCATGTCCAGGTCGTTCGCGCCGTCGCCGATCGCGACGGTCTGGCTGAGCGGCACCCCGGCCTGCTCGGCGAAGCTGCGCAGCAGGCGCGCCTTGCCCGCCCGGTCCACGATCGGGCCGACGACCTTGCCGGTGAAGCGGCCGTCCACCACTTCGAGGGTGTTGGCCGCCGCGAAGTCCAGGCCGAGCCGCACCTTCAGGTCGTCGGTGACCTGGGTGAAGCCGCCGGAGACCACGCCGACCTGGTAGCCGAGCCGCTTGAGCGTACGGATCAGGGTGCGCGCGCCGGGCGTGAGCCGCACCTCGGAGCGGACCTTGTCGACCACGGACGCGTCGAGACCGGCCAGCAGCGCCACCCGGGCGTGCAGCGACTGTTCGAAGTCCAGCTCGCCGCGCATCGCGGCGGCCGTCACCGCGGCGACCTCGGCCTCGCAGCCCGCGTGCGCGGCGAAGAGCTCGATCACCTCGTCCTGGATGACGGTGGAGTCCACGTCCATCACGACCAGCCGCTGCGCCCTGCGCTGGAGACCGGCGGGGACCACGGCCACGTCGATGCCGAGCGCCGCCGCCTCGACCGAGAGCACCGAGCGCAGCACGCCGGGCTCGGCGCCGGAGACGGCGAACTCCACCGCCGTCACCGGGTACTTGGCCAGCCGGAAGATGCGGTCGATGTTGCCGCCCGCGTTGGTGATCAGGGCGGCGGTGGCCGCGGTCGACTCGGCGGTCAGCGGGCGGCCGAGCACGGTGACATGCGAACGGCCCTCGCCGCGCGGCCTGTTGTCGCCGGTGCCGGAGATGATCTCCGCCTCCATGCCGATGGACTCGGCCCAACTGTGCACGGTGGAGCGCAGCTCGCCTTCGAGGCCGGGGGAGGGCGCCGTCACCAGGGCGCACAGCACTATCCGGCCCCGCGTGACGACCTGCTCGATGTCCACCACGTCCACCCGGAAGGCGGCGAGCGTGTCGAAGAGCCCCGCGGTGATGCCGGGACGGTCCTTGCCGAAGATCTTGACCAGAATGGTGGGCGCGTCCGCCGGCGGAACGGCGGCGACAGGCGCGGTCTGCGAGACGTCGTTCATGGTGCTCCCACCGTAGCCGCCCCGCCCGGCCCGATGATCGGCCGTCTCGGTTGGCGGACCGCCCTAAGACCGCGGGCCTCGCCTTCAGGAGCAGGGGTGCGGCGCGGTGCGGCTGCGCGGGACCAGGCTTTTCAGGCGGCGCGGTGCCGCTGCGCAGGCCCAGGTTTTCCGGGGGGCGCGAGGCTCGCCTTCAGGAGCGGGGGGGCGGCGCGGTGCGGCTGCGCGGGACCAGGCTTTTCAGGGGCGCGGGGAACTGCGCGACCAGCGCTCGCGGTGGCGAGCTGTGAACACCGCCCTCATGGGGCAGACGATGTTCGCGTTCGGGCCGTGAGCCCGAGGCGTGCGGGGCCCCGCAGATCCCCGCACCCCCGGCGGACGCCGGCTCAGCGGGGCCCGCGCGGCGCGGCAGGCGGCGGGGGAGGCGGCGGCTCCGGCCACTTCTCCTCCGGCCGACCCGAAGCCCCGGCCCCGCCGGAGCCGCCTCGCGGCCGACGGAAACCGGGCGGCGGCGGCCCCGCGATGGTCGGCGCGGCGTCCACCCCGCCAGCCTGCGGGGCCTTGTACGGATTCGGCTCGTCACCGGGCCGCGGCCCGGCGTAAGGATTGGGCTCGCCGCCCCCGGCGTAAGGATTGGGCTCGGCACCGCCCCCCGCGTAGGGATTGGGCTCGCCGCCGCCCCCGGCGTACGGGTTGGGCTCCTCACCGTCCTCCGGACGGTAGACCGGGCTCGGCAGATACGGTCCCGCCCGATAGGCCAGCTCCGGATATGTACGGCCCGCGTCGTCGCCCCCGGCGGAGCCGGACACGTGCACGCCCTCCTCGGTGCCCGGCGCCGGACCGCCGCTGTCGTAGGCGCCGTCCCCCGTATCGGGAAGCGCGCCCCCGCCCGGCCGGGCCAGCGCCGCGACCTGCTGTCCCGCCGCCCCGGTGGCCAGCGCGAGCAGCGCGCCCACCGCGCCCATGCCCGCGCCCCAGACGGCGCCGAGCAGCAGTCCCAGCGGGAGGCTGCCGTGCAGGTCGACCCCGGCGCCGACGGCGTCGAAGCCGAAGACCGACAGATTCGCGTTGACCTTCACCTTGCTCAGATGCGACAGCAGCGGCAGCGCCACGGCCGTGACCAGGCCGAGCCGCACCGCGCACCGTCCGACGAAACCGCCCTTGGCGGCGCCGTCGAGCGGAGTGCGGGTGGCGGTGAGCGCGCCCGCGAGCAGCATCATCACCGCGATGGCGACCGGCAGCAGCCAGACCCGGCCGTCGAGTTCGGCCAGCGCGCCCGGTGTGATCGTCTTGCCGGAACCGCCCGCCAGCAGCTTGTCGACGGGATCGGGCAGGAACGACGTCAGCGGCCCCGACGCCTGCCCCTTCCACGGCACGAACAGGCCGAGCGGTACCGCGAGCCATACGCCGTTGGGCGCGCCGAGCAGCGCCGCGCCCATGATCCGGCCCGGCTCGTCGCCGGTCAGCGCCGCGTAACAGGCCGCCGCGTCACCCGCGAGCACCGCGACCACCATGACGACGGTCAGCGCGGACACGGCGGGCCGCACCGCGCGGTGCACGCCCTCCCATCCGGCCGGCAGCGGTGTCCTGCGCGAGGCGAGCAGCGCGATCAGCAGCACGCCGAGCACCCACACCAGGCCGCCCGCCAGGGTCCGCCCGGTGGCGACCTGGAAGGTGATCGATGCCTTGGTCTGGATCAGCCCCTGCAACCCGTCGGTGAGGCCGCCGCTGATCTTGCCCACGCCGGGCAGCTTGCTCAGCAGGTCGTCCGTGGTGCCCTTGGACGGGCCGAGCGCGGCGCCGTCGATGGCCACCGTGTCCTGCCCCGCCCAGGCGAGACCGCCGAGGACCGCCAGGAACAGCACGGCGGTCGTCACGACCCGCGCCGCCAGTTCGCCGACACCGACCGTCGGACCGGCCCTGCGCAGCGAGCGCAGGAACACCCACGACAGCAGCAGCGCGCCGACCAGTGCCACACCCAGCGGCGCGATACCGATCGCGCCCTGGGTCTGCGATCCGCTCAGTCCGAACGCGCCGACGTCACCGCCCGGCCGCACCTTGCCGCCCACCGCCATCGCGACCACGGCTGCCGTCATCGGCCCCAGTGATCCGGCGGTGTCCGCGCCCAATAGATGTAAGGCGAGAGCGGCGGTGCCCGCCATCGCCAGGAACGCCCAACTCACCGACGCCACAGCGGCGAGCATGACGCTCGTCCAGGGCGTGGTCCGTGCACTCATCCCGACCCCCGAGGCCGTTCGTCCCCCCATGCACCCAATGCGCCCCACTCTCGGGCGCGGACGGGTGCCGCGTCAACGTCCGTTGCGGAACACGTACATCGGGCTTGTTTTCTGTTACGAGACAGGAGCCTGCAATAGTTCCTCCCGAACTTCGCTATCTCTAGACTCCCCCCATGGGGGACTACTCGGGGGACAACACATGGGGCTTGGGGTGCCTGAACTCGTACTCGAATTGAACGGACGGACCTGGACGCTGGACGCGTCCCGCTCGTACAGCCTGGGGCGCGATCCGTCGGGGGATCTGGTACTCGACGACGCCAGGGTGTCGTGGCGGCACGCCACCATCCGCCGTGCGGAACGCGGTTGGGTGATCGAGGACCTCGGCAGCACCAACGGCACCTATGTACAGGGGCAGCGGGTCCAGCAGACCGAGGTGGGGGCCGGTTCGGCCGTCCACCTCGGCAACGCCACGGACGGACCCCGGCTGAACTTCACCGCGGGCGCGCAGGCCGGCGCCGATGTGTACAGCGCGGAGACCGCGCACGCGACGCCGCAGCAGCGCTACCCGCAGGCGCGGGCCGCGGCCCCCGCGGCACCCGTCGGACAGGCCGGGGCCCCGCAGGCCCCGGCCCCGCAGCACGTCCAGCCGCCCGCCCAGGCCCAGCCGCAGGCGCAGATGCACGCGCAGGCGCCCGCCGCCCCGCCGCGTCAGCAGCAGCCCGGCGGTTGGGGACAGCCGCCCGCGCAGGTGCCGCCGCAGCAGTACGCGCGGCAGCCGCAGCCTCCCCAGCAGGGCCAGGGCGGCCAGGGCGGCTGGGGTCAGCCGCCGGTCCAGCAGCCGCCCGCCCCGCGCGCGCAGCCCCAGCAGCCCGCGGGCGGACACCCGCAGGGCGTCCGCAGCCCCACCACCTTCCACCAGCTCGCCCTCGGCCGGGTCATGAAGATCGGCCGCGCGCTGGAGAACGAACTGGTCGTCTCCGACCTCCAGGTCTCCCGGTACCACGCGGAGTTCCGCGCGCACCCCGACGGCCGCTACGAGATCGTCGACCTCGGCAGCCACAACGGCACGTACGTCAACGGCCAGCCGATCCAGCGCCATCTGCTCGGCCCCAACGACATCGTCGGCGTCGGCCACTCCACCTTCCGGCTGGTCGGCGACCGCCTCGAGGAGTTCGTCGACACCGGCGAGGTCTCCTTCTCCGCCCGCCGCCTGACCGTCACCGTGCCGCACGGCAAGGTGACCAAGCAGATCCTCAAGGACGTCTCCTTCGGCGTACCGGAGAAGTCGCTGATCGGCGTGATCGGCCCGTCCGGCTCCGGCAAGTCCACGCTGCTGCGCGCGCTCACCGGCTACCGCCCCGCCGACCAGGGCGAGGTGCTGTACGACAACCGCAATCTGTACAAGCAGTTCGCCGAGCTGCGGCAGCGCATCGGCCTGGTCCCGCAGGACGACATCCTGCACAAGGAACTCCAGGTCAGGACGGCACTGCGGTACGCGGCCAAGCTCCGCTTCCCCGGTGACACCGCGTCCGCGGAGCGCGAGGCGCGGATCAACGAGGTACTGCGCGAGCTGAAGCTCGACATCCACGCCGACAAGCGCATCACCTCGCTCTCCGGCGGCCAGCGCAAGCGCGTCTCGGTCGCCCTCGAACTGCTCACCAAACCCTCGCTGATATTCCTGGACGAGCCGACCTCCGGCCTCGATCCGGGCATGGACCGCGACGTCATGAAGCTGCTGCGCGGCCTGGCCGACGACGGCCGTACGGTACTGGTCGTCACCCACTCCGTCGCCGAACTGGCGCTCTGCGACAAGCTGCTGGTGATGGCCCCCGGCGGCTCGGTCGCCTACTTCGGCCCGCCGGACGAGGCGCTGAACTTCTTCGGCTACGAAACCTGGGCCGATGTCTTCTCCGCCTTCGAGAACTACCGCGACTACGACTGGTCGGGCCGCTGGCACGGCTCGCAGCACTACCAGATGTACGCCGCGGACCTGGACCAGGCGGCCCCGCAGCAGGCGCCGGTCATCCCGCACCAGGTGGCCAGGCCGCCCAAGCCGCAGGCGTGGCTGCCGCAGCTCGTCACCCTGATCCGCCGCTACATGTCGGTGATCGCCTCCGACCGCGGCTTCATCGCCCTGATGTTCATCCTGCCCGCGGTGCTCGGTGTGGTCAGCATCGTCATCCCGGCGGCCAGCGGCCTGGGCCCCGGACCGGTCAAGGCGCACGGCGTCAACAAGGACGCGGGCACGATCCTGCTGATCCTCGCGGTGGGCGCCTGCTTCTCCGGCGCCGCCAACTCCGTCCGCGAGTTGATCAAGGAACGGGTCATCTACGAACGGGAACGGGCCACCGGCCTGTCGCGTTCGGCGTATCTGATGTCCAAGGTCATCGTGCTCGGCCTGATCACCGCGGTGCAGGGCGCCGTCATCTGCGGCATCGGGTTCGCGCCGCGCGCGATGCCCACCGAGGGCGTCATCATGAAGAGCCAGCCCGCGGTCGAGATGACCCTGGCCATCATCGGCCTCGGCTTCACCTCGATGATGTTCGGCCTGATCATCTCCTCGCTGGTGAAGACCGCGGAGAAGACGATGCCGCTGCTGGTCATGTTCGCCATCGTCCAGGTGGTGTTCACCGGCGTGCTCTTCCAGCTCTACGACTCGCCCGGCATCGAGCAGTTCGCCTGGCTGATGCCCGCCAGGTGGGCGGTGGCCGCGCTCGGCACGACGGCGAATCTCAACGTGATCATGCCGTGGGACCCGGGCAACCCCGACGCGCTGTGGAAGCACACCGCGAGCCAGTGGACGATCGACATGGTCGTCCTGGTGCTGCTCGGCGTCGTGTGCGGCATCGTGGTCTCGCGGCTGCTGCGCCGCCACGAGCCGGAAGTCATGCGGAAGTAGTGAAACGGAAGTAGCGAATCCGAATACGCCGAAAGGGCGGCGGGACCGAAAGGTCCCGCCGCCCTTTCGCGCTGCGGCTGTGGGAGCCGAACGCGCGGATCAGTACGCGGAGTTCACGTTGTCCATGGAGCCGTAGTTCGCCGCGGCGTAGTTGCAGGCGGCGGTGATGTTCGCGACCGGGTCGTAGATGTCCCACGAGGTTCCGTCGACGTGGTACGCCTGGAAGGTCGGGTCGATGACCTGGAGCAGGCCCTTGGACGGAATGCCGGCGGCGGCGTTGGAGTCGTACAGGTTGATCGCCTGCGGGTTGCCGCTCGACTCGCGCATGATGTTGCGGTAGATGCCGTCGTAGCTGCCGGGGATGCCCTTCTGGGCCATGATCGCCAGCGACTGCTTGATCCAGCCGTCCAGGTCGTTGGTGTACGTGGTCGTGGCGGCGGTGCTGGCCTGCGGGGCGGCCTGCACGGCGGTACGCGTCGTGGAGCGGTTCGCGGCGGCCGTGTCCTTGGCGCGCTGCGCGGCGGCGTCGGCCGCGGCCTTCTTGGCGGCGGCGTCCGCTGCCGCCTTCTTCCGCGCCGCGGCGGCGTCCGCTGCCGCCTTCTTCCGCGCCGCGGCGTCGGCCGCGGCCTTCTTCTTCGCGGCGGCCTCGTCGGCCGCCTTCTTCTTGGCCGCCTCGTCCGCGGCCTTCTTCTTCGCCGCGGCCTCGGTGATCGCGCGCTCCGAGGCGATGCCGGCCTGCGCTTCGATGCTCTTGACCTGGTCGCCGGTGGAGACCTGGAAGCCGGTGGGGTCACCGACCGCGGCGGAGGCAGTCCCGCCGGTCCCCTGGAGACCGGTGACGGCCAGGACGACAGCGGTCGCGGCGACGGCGCCGGCCGCCGTGATCTTGTGGGTCTTGGTAAGCCGGCCGATCTTCGGGATCGTGGGGAGCTGCATAGGAATTAACCTCTTCCGTTTGCGGACCCGAGAATTCTTAGAGGGTCGGAAAACGGAGGTCAACGAGCCTTCCTACGAACTCCTTTCGTAGACGGTCGAGGGACAAATCGGAATCGGCATTCCCCCGGACAGTGGCGTGAGGCGCCCTTTCCACTAGGCGACTTAGTATGTGACGTACGTCCTATAGGTCACCTCACACGCCGTCGCCCCCTCCGTCGCCCAAGGTGACGGAGGGGGTGCTTTATGTGACGTTTATGGCAGCAGGAGATTGACGTCGCCGAATTCGTGCCAGAGGTAACCGCCGCGCAGCGCCTCGGCGTAGACCCGCTCCAGCAGCCGGTCGCCCGACAGCGCCCGCAGCATCAACAGGTGCGTGGCCTCCGGCTCGTGCAGTCCGGTCAGCAGCCCGTCCACCGCGCGCACCCCGCGCTCCGGGGTGACCACCAGCTCCGTCCAGCCGCCGCCCGGCCGCACCACACCGCGCTCGTCCGCCACCGACTCCAGCGCCCGTACCGCCGTCGTCCCCACCGCCACCACCCGGCCGCCCGCCGCGCGCGCCGCGTTCACCTGCCAGGCCGTCGCCGCCGACACGGTGTACGGCTCGGCGTACGGCGGCTCGTGCGCCTCGACCGACGCCACCCCGGTGTGCAGCGTGATCGGCGCGACCTGCACGCCCCGGCAGACCAGCTCCGTCACCAGCGCCGTGGTGAAGGGCCGCCCGGCGCTCGGCATCTCCGCGGAGCCGAGGCTGTCCGTCGACCGGGCGGAGAACACCGTCTGGTACGCCGCCAGCGGCTGGTCCCGGTCGGTGTAGCCGTACCGGATCGGCCGCCCGTACCGCCGCATGTACGCGACCGGGTCCGGCAGCGAGGGCGCGGCCACCCACAGCCGGTCCCCGGCCGGGTCGAGCGGCTCCTCCAGCACCAGCCGGGCCCCGGCGCGCAACTCGACCGCCGCGCCCGCGGGACCGCCGGCCCTGCGGACCGTCGAGCCGTGCCCGTCCGGGTCGCGGACCTCCACCACCCAGCGGCCGTCGTCCCGGCGGGTGGACCAGTGCACCACCACCGGCTGTCCGTCGAGCCGCCCGTCCACAGCCGCGGGCAGCGTCCGCGAGGTGTTCACCACCAGGACGTCACCGGCCCGCAGCAGCTTCGGCAGGTCGCGGAAGCCGTGGTGGGTGACCGCGCCGGTGCGCTGCTCGCCGACCAGCAGCCGTACCGTGTCCCGGCGGGCGGCCGGGGCCGTCGCGAGCAGCGAGTCCGGGACGCGCAGCCCCGCCAGCCCGGCCCGCGGGGCCCCGGCCGGGCCCCTGCCCCGCCCGATGTCCTTATTGCCCGCTCCTGTCCTCTTTATATAGGGGTCCTTCGCGGCCCCCCGCCCGGAGTCCTTCGCGGGCCGCGCCGCCTGCGCGCCCTCCCGTACCGCACTCATCGCGCCTCCAGCAGCACCGGGGCGGTGTAGCGCCCGCTGGGCGCGGCCTCGTCGAGCAGCCGCAGGAAGGCGGGGACCACCGACTCCGGCAGCGGCCGGGCGGCGAAGTCCGCGTCGTCGGGCACGGCCGCCGCGTACAGCCCGGTCCGCAGATCGCCCGGGTCCACCCACCACACCCGCAGCCCCGGCTCCTCCTCGGCCAGCACCGCCGACAAATGGTCGAGCGCCGCCTTGCTCGCCCCGTACCCGCCCCAGGTCGGATACGCCTCCACCGCCGCGTCCGAGCTGACGTTCAGCACCGCGCCGCCCGCCGCCCGCAGCAGCGGCAGCGCCTCCCGCACCAGCGCGAACGGCGCCGTCACATTCGTCTCCAGCGCCTCCCGCAGCCCCGCCACCGGCAGCTCGGCCAGCGGCACCAGCGGCTCAGCGCCCAGTGCGCTCGCGTTGTTCACCAGCAGATCCACCCCGCCCAGCTCGCGCGCCGCCGCCACCAGCTCCGCCCGGTGCCCCGCCGCCGTCACGTCGCCCGGCACCGCCCGCACCCGTGGCCGTACCGCCGCGCCCCCGGCGTGATCCGGGCCGTACCGTTCCAGGTCCGCCGCGGCCGACCGCAGCGCGTCCGCGTTCCGCCCGTCCAGTACGAGGTCCCAGCCGCGCCCCGCCAGCTCGGCGGCCAGCGCCCGCCCCAGTCCGCGCGACGCTCCCGTGATGATCGCTACCGGCATGATCCAGCCCTCCGCACCGGGGCCCGGCCGTCCGCCGGACCACCTCGTGCCCTCACCGTAGGAACGCCCCGGCCGCACACGCCTCGGCCGGCCGCCGCACGCCTCACGGTCACTTGGAACTAGGCCACACGACCGAGGACGGTCGGTCCGGCGGCGCATACGGACCGTCACCCGGCGCCGGTACGGTGGAGACATGCCCATCCGGCCGCCACGAGGCGGAATCGAAGCGGTCAGCGCCGCGGTCCTGGCGATGAGCCGCCAGGTGGAGGTGCGCGACGTCCTCCAGACGATCGTCGCGTCCGCCCGCGAGCTGCTCGACGCCGAATACGCGGCCCTGGGCGTGCCCGACGACCACGGCGGCTTCGCGCAGTTCGTGGTCGACGGCGTCAGCGACGAGGAGTGGAAGGCCATCGGCCCGCTGCCCCGGCAGCACGGCATCCTCGCCGCGATCCTGCACGAGGCGACCCCGCTGCGGCTCGCCGACGTCCGCACCTTCGAGGACTTCCAGGGCTGGCCCAAGCACCACCCCGACATGCGCGACTTCATCGGCATGCCGGTGGTCGACGGCGACGAGATCCTCGGCGCGCTCTTCCTCGCCAACAAGAAGTGCGGCCCCGGCGGGACCCGCGGCGCCGACGGCACCTGCGGCTTCACCGAGGACGACGAGGACCTGCTGCGGATTCTCGCCGACCACGCCGCGATCGCCCTGACCAACGCCCGGCTCTACGAGCGCAGCCGCGAGCTGACGCTGGCGGGGGAGCGGGCCAGGATCGCGCACGAACTGCACGACGCCGTCTCGCAGAAACTCTTCTCGCTGCGGCTGACCGCCCAGGCCGCCGCCGCGCTGGTCGACTGCGACCCGGCGCGCGCCAAGGGCGAGCTGAAGCAGGTCGCGGCGCTCGCCGCCGAGGCCGCCGACGAACTGCGCGCCGTCGTGGTGGAACTGCGCCCGGCCGCCCTGGACGAGGACGGTCTCGTCGCCACCCTGCGCACCCAGGCCGACGTCCTGGACCGCGTCCACTCCGCCGACGTCACCTTCCACGCCGTCCGGGTGCGGGCGCTGCCCGCCGCGCAGGAGGAGGCGCTGCTGCGGGTCGCCCAGGAAGCGATGCACAACGCCCTGCGGCACGCGCACGCCGACGCCGTGGACGTCATCCTGGAAGGCCACGGAAAGGGCGCGCTGCTGCGGATCCGCGACGACGGCCGCGGCTTCGACCCCACCGCGGTCCGCCGGGCCGGACGGCACCTCGGACTGGTCTCCATGCGGGACCGGGCCGGCGGCGTCGGCGGCCGGCTCACCGTGCAATCGGAGCCCGGCAAGGGCACCGTCATCGAGATGGAGGTGCCCGGTGGCTGAGAACACCATCCGCGTGCTGCTGGTCGACGACCACCAGGTCGTCCGCAGGGGGCTGCGCACCTTCCTCGAGGTGCAGGGCGACATCGAGGTGGTCGGCGAGGCGGGCGACGGCGAGGAAGGCGTGGCCCGCGCCCAGGAACTGCGGCCCGACGTGATCCTCATGGACGTCAAGATGCCCGGTGTCGACGGCATCGAGGCGCTGCGGCTGCTGCGCGACGCCGAGAACCCGGCACGGGTGCTGATCGTGACCAGCTTCACCGAACAGCGCACCGTCGTGCCCGCGCTGCGGGCGGGCGCCGCCGGATACGTCTACAAGGACGTGGACCCGGTCGCGCTCGCCGACGCCATCCGCTCCGTGCACGCCGGGCACGTCCTGCTCCAGCCCGAGGTCGCGGGCGCGCTGCTCTCCCAGGAGCAGGGCGGCACCGGCCAGGGCCGGGGCAACGCGCTGACCGAGCGGGAGCGCGAAGTCCTCGGCCTGATCGCCGACGGCCGCTCGAACCGGGAGATCGCCCGCGCGCTGGTGCTCTCCGAGAAGACGGTCAAGACCCACGTCTCCAACATCCTCATGAAGCTCGACCTCGCCGACCGCACCCAGGCCGCGCTGTGGGCGGTGCGCAACGGCGTGGGGAACTGACGGGACCGCTTGCGGCGCCACCGTGTCCACCTGTCCGTGCGGGCCGACCACCACGTGCTCGTACGGGCCACCGTCCACCTGTCCGTGCGGGCATCCGTTCGGCGGAGTGAGATTCATACTGTCGGGTGTATGTCGTCCGAACGGCGCAACCTGATCCACGGTGGCCCGTTCTGCAGGGCGTACCGCGGCGGATTGCCGCGGTGCACCCCCGGCCACGGCTGGGAGGTGCCCCCAGCAAAGAGGAAGTTCGAAGTGATGAACCTCAAGAAGGCCGCGACCGTCACCCTCGTGGCGGGCGGCCTGGCCGTCGCCGGTACCGGTGTGGCCTCCGCCGCCAGCGGCGCCGACGCGTGCGGCACCGCCGTGAAGTCCCCGGGCGTGGGCTCCGGCAACCTGGTGCAGGTTCCGGTGCACATCCCGGTCAACCTCAGCGGCAACTCGGTGAATGTGATCGGCCTGCTGAACCCGGCGTTCGGCAACGTCGCCGTCAACAAGTAACCACGGACGACGCGGACTTCCGGCCCGCCTCGCCGAAGGCCCCGCGGCACGGGATCCCTCCCCGTACGCGGGGCCTCCCCACGCGCCGCCGCGCCGTGGGATGTCAGGTCCCGTGCCGCGCCCCGCGCGGGGACGTCAGGTCCCGTGCCGCGCCTCGCGTGGGATGTCAGGTCCCGTGCCGCGCCCCGCGCGGGGACGTCAGGTCCCGTGCCGCGCCCCGCGTGGGATGTCAGGTCCTGCGCCGCTCCGCCTCCTCGACATACGCGTTGTACGCCGCCACCTGCGCCCTGCGCGCCGTACGCTCCACCGGCCGCAGCAGCTCCGCCCGCGCCGCGATCTGCGAGGCGCTCACCGCCGCGCCGTGCCCGTCGGAGGCGATCTCCACCAGCGCCGCGACCCGCTGCGCCAGCGCCAGCACCCGTACCGCGCGCGGCGGATACCCCGGCGCGAGCACCTCGCCGCCGCGCTCGGCGCGCGCCCGGTACGCCTCGAGCGCCGCGTGCGCGGACGGACCCGCGCCCGCCACGTCCAGCCGCGCCAGCGCGTTCGTGGCGTCCCGCAGCGCCTCGGCCAGCTCCCGCTCGGCCTCGCTCAGCGACGGTACGTCGGCGGGCGGCGCGTCCCGTACCGGCAGGCACCGCCACTCGACCTCGACGTGCACATCGCCGGCCGGGCCCGCCTCGCGGACCTCGGGCACCAGACCGAGCGCCGCGCCGCCGACGGTGACCACCGCCTCGCCCGCGGCCAGCGCCCGCGCGTTGAACTCCGGCGGCCCGCTCAGCCCCAGCGGATGCCCGGCCACCGGCAGCGCGAGCCGCAGCCCCGTCACGCCCAGCGCGCGCAGCCTGCCGAGCCCCAGCGTCAGCCCCACTGGGACGTGCTCACCCGGCAGCCCCGAGATCCGGTGCACGGCGTCGTCCGCCGTGATCTCCTGTGCGACGTCATCGGGGGCGGCAAGTCCGGCAAGCAGGGCATTTCCCCACGCGGTCAGCCGCCCTGAGCGAGGTTCATCAAGCATGCCCCCAGCCTATGGAACGGACCCGTCGCGCGGTGGCGTAAGTTTTCCCCGGGGGATCCTTCTGCCGGTGCCTACCCGCGCACACGGCAGACAGCCGAGACTGCAATGGGAGACAACGCGCTCATGAGCGATGTGCTGGAGCTGGTGGACGTATCCGTGGTCCGCGACGGACGGGCTCTGGTGGACCACGTGTCGTGGTCGGTCGCCGAGGGGGAACGCTGGGTCATCCTCGGACCCAACGGGGCGGGCAAGACCACCCTGCTCAATGTCGCGTCCAGCTATCTCTTCCCCACCACCGGCACCGTCCAGATCCTCGGCGACAAGCTCGGCAACGTGGACGTGTTCGAACTCCGGCCACGGATCGGCATGGCGGGCGCCGCCATGGCCGAGAAGATGCCGCGCAGGCAGACGGTCCTGGAGACCGTCCTCACCGCCGCGTACGGCATGACCGCCACCTGGAACGAGGGGTACGAGCAGGTCGACGAGGACCGCGCCCGCGCGTTCCTCGACCGGCTCGGGATGAGCGAGTACCTCGGCCGCAAGTTCGGCACCCTGTCCGAGGGCGAGCGCAAGCGCACCCTGATCGCCCGCGCGATGATGACCGACCCCGAACTGCTGCTGCTCGACGAGCCCGCCGCCGGTCTCGACCTCGGCGGACGCGAGGACCTGGTCCGCCGCCTCGGCCGGCTGGCCCGCGACCCCATCGCCCCCTCGATGATCATGGTCACCCACCACGTCGAGGAGATCGCCCCCGGCTTCACCCACGTCCTGATGATCCAGCAGGGCAAGGTCGTCGCCGCGGGACCGATCGACCTCGAACTCACCTCCCGCAACCTGTCCCGCTGCTTCGGCCTCCCGCTGGTCGTCGAGCGCCGCGGCGACCGCTGGACGGCCGCCGGACTGCCGCTGTCCTGAAGGGTTTTCGTCCGGGTTTCCATTGCGTACTGCCGCAACTGCCCTCCGCACGCCTACGATTGGCGACGTGGACGCATGGGTGTGGTGGCTGATAGCGGCAGTGGGTCTCGGGATACCGCTGGTGATCACGGCGATGCCCGAATTCGGGATGTTCGCCGTCGGAGCGGTGGCCGGGTCGGTCACGGCCGCAATGGGCGGCGGGATCGTCGCCCAGGTGATCGTCTTCGTCGTCGTCTCGGTCGCGCTGCTGGTCTTCGTACGGCCCATCGCGTACCGCAACCGGCAACGCCCGGAACAGCGCAGCGGTGTCGACGCCCTCAAGGGCAAGCAGGCCGTCGTCCTGGAACGTGTCGACGGCGGTGCCAACGGACGGATCAAACTCGGCGGAGAGGTCTGGTCGGCCCGCGCCCTGGAGCACGGCCGGGTCTACGACCCGGGGCAGCAGGTGGACGTGGTGGAGATCGACGGAGCGACCGCCGTCGTCATCTGAACACCCGGCCTCCGGACACCTGAACACCCGACATCCGAACACCCGACATCCGAACGTCGCCGACGAGGGCCGGGAAATCACCGAACCCGCCCGCGACAAGCGGCTGTTCTGCCAGAATTGATCATGCCGGAGTACGTCGTACTCCCGCAGCCGACCCGCGCGGGGAGTGGACATGCAGCCCATCATCATCGTCCTGATCATCCTGGTGGTGCTCGTCTTCATCGCGCTGATCAAGACGGTCCAGGTGATTCCGCAGGCCAGCGCCGCCATCGTCGAGCGCTTCGGCCGCTATACCCGGACCCTCAGCGCCGGCCTCAACATCGTGGTGCCGTTCATCGACACCATCCGCAACCGCATCGACCTGCGCGAGCAGGTCGTGCCGTTCCCGCCGCAGCCGGTGATCACCCAGGACAACCTGGTGGTCAACATCGACACCGTCATCTACTACCAGGTGACCGACGCCCGCGCCGCGACGTACGAGGTCGCCAGCTACATCCAGGCCATCGAGCAGCTCACCGTCACCACGCTCCGCAACATCATCGGCGGCATGGACCTGGAGCGGACCCTGACCTCCCGCGAGGAGATCAACGCGGCACTGCGCGGCGTCCTGGACGAGGCCACCGGCAAGTGGGGCATCCGCGTCAACCGCGTCGAGCTGAAGGCGATCGAACCGCCCACCTCCATCCAGGACTCGATGGAGAAGCAGATGCGCGCCGACCGTGACAAGCGCGCCGCGATCCTCACCGCGGAGGGCATCCGGCAGTCCCAGATCCTCACCGCGGAGGGCGAGAAGCAGTCCTCGATCCTGCGCGCGGAAGGTGACGCCAAGGCCGCCGCGCTGCGCGCCGAAGGTGAGGCCCAGGCGATCCGCACGGTCTTCGAGTCGATCCACGCGGGCGACCCCGACCAGAAGCTCCTCGCCTACCAGTACCTCCAGATGCTGCCGAAGATAGCCGAGGGCGACGCCAACAAGCTGTGGATCATCCCCAGCGAACTGAACGACGCGCTCAAGGGCCTCGGCGGCATCGTCAACCTCCCGGGCGCCCCCGGCGCTCCCGGCAACGGCTCACGCGAGCCCGCCACCGCGCCCGCCCCCCGTCGCGAGTCCCCGCCCTTCGACAAGGACTGACCAGCGCTGACCAGCACTGACCAGCACTGACCAGCACTGACCAGCACTGACGAGGACCGCCCCGGCCCGGAAGCCCGCCGCAGCCCCCTATGACATGATCGCCGCGCACCCCTCGACCTCGACGGCGGGGAGGACGCGCGAAGATCATGGAGACGACGCATGACTCTGCCGGAAGCCCTCGCCGTGTTCGCGGCCGGAATCGGCGCGGGCACCATCAACACCATCGTCGGCTCGGGGACGCTGATCACCTTCCCCGTCCTGCTCGCCGTCGGACTGCCGCCCGTCACGGCCAACGTGTCCAACTCACTGGGCCTGGTGCCCGGTTCGATCACCGGCGCCATCGGCTACCGCGGTGAACTCCAGGGCCAGCGACCGCGCCTGCTGCGGCTCGGCGCCGTCGCCCTCGTCGGCGGACTCATCGGCGCCGTCCTGCTCGTCACCCTGCCGTCCACGGCGTTCAAGGCGATCGTCCCCGTCCTCATCGCCATCGCGCTCGTCCTGGTCGTGCTGCAACCCCGCCTGGCCCGCGCCGTCCAGGCCCGCCGCGACCGTACCGGCACCCAGGCCCCCGCCCACGGCGGCACCGCCCTCGTCGTCGGCATGCTGCTCGCCAGCATGTACGGCGGCTACTTCGGCGCCGCCCAGGGCGTGCTGTACCTCTCCCTGATGGGCCTGGTGCTCAACGAGTCCCTGCAACGCGTCAACGGCATGAAGAACGTCCTCGCCGCCGTCGTCAACGGCGTGGCGGCCCTGTTCTTCATCATCGTCGCCCACATGAACTGGACCGCCGTCGGCCTCATCGCGGGCGGCGCCGTCATCGGCGGCCTGATCGGCGCCCGCGTCGGCCGCCGCCTCCCGCCCGCCGCCCTGCGCGGACTCATCGTCGTCGTCGGCACCGCCGCGATCGTCCAACTCCTGCTGAAATAGGGCCCCTCCCCGAAGGGAAGGGCCCCGCCCCGTCGGGACCTCACGGCCCCACGACCTCGATTCCCCGCACGCGAAGGGGCGCTCAGGCCGACGCCGGAACGGGCAGCCACTCCGGCAGCCCGAACCCGTCCCGCACCCCCAGCGCCAACAGCAGCGTGTCCGCCGGCGTCGGCTCGAACGGCCGGACCAGCAGCCGCATCCCCGCCTGCTCGGGAGTACGGTCCGCCTTGCGCTGATTGTCCTCGCCGCACGCGGCCACCGTGTTCAGCCAGGTGTCACCGCCCCCGCGCGACTTCGGCTGCACGTGGTCGACCGTGGTGGCCCTGCGCCCGCAGTACGCGCACCGGTGCCGGTCACGTACCAGCACACCGCGCCGCGACCACGGGGCCCGTTGTCGGAACGGCACCCGCACGTACCGGCAGAGCCTGATCACCTGCGGCACCGGAACCTCCACCGCGGCGGCACGGATGCGCAGCCCGGGATGCGCCTGCTCCACGACGGCCTTGTCCTGCATCACCAGCACGACAGCACGCCGCAGCGACACCGTCGACAGCGGCTCGAAGCTCGCATTCAGCACCAGCGTCTCACGCATCCCGCCCACCTCCCGGGCCCTGCCCCGCCCCCATGGCGAAGTGGATCCACTGTGACCCCGGGACACGGCCGCCGACAACGCAATTTCACGGCCGCAACCGGAAGATCGGCAGGCGGAAAGGTCCTGTTCATCCCGGATTCCGCGCCGGGGCACGTCCCCGCGTCCCTCCGGGCTCGGCCGGGGGCTCGTCCCGGGGAAAGGTCTGCGCTCCGGGTGCCGTCCCCCGTGTAGAACAGGCACCCGGAGCGCGTCCGTCGGCGTGGACGCCCGGCCCGCAGACCGAACTCCGGCAGACGGCGGACGCAGACGCCCGGCCGCCCCCGCCACCGCGGTGCCGACAGCCTGAGGACGGTGGTCACGTCGTCAGGCACGCACCACTGTGCGACGGGGAACGGCGGAGCGCAACGTAATATCCCGAGCGCTCAGCGCGACAGACCGGCGGGCTCAGCCTCCGGCCCGCACCTCGTACTCACCGATCAACTGCGCCCTGCCCAGCGTGTGGAAGCGCAGATTGAACCCGACGAACGCGGGCGAGGCGTCCGCGTCCGGGCCCAGCTTCTCGGTGTCCACCGCGTAGACCGTGAACACATACCGGTGCGACCCGTCACCGGGCGGCGGCGCCGCGCCACCGAAATCCCGCGTCCCGTAGTCGTTCCGCGCGTGCGTCGCGCCCGCGGGCAGCCCCGGGAAAGCACTGGAACCCGCACCGCGCGGCAGCTCCGTCACCGACGCGGGGATGTCGAACAGCACCCAGTGCCAGAAACCGCTGCCGGTCGGCGCGTCCGGGTCGTAGCACGTGACGGCGAAGCTCTTCGTCCCGGCCGGGAACCCCTCCCACCGAAGCTGCGGCGAGACATTGCCCGCCGCGTACACCTGATCGTCCTTGAGTACCCCGCCCGGTACCACGTCGTCGCTCACCACGGTGAACTCCGGCACCTGCGGGTGGAAGTCATGGGGGAGCGGCCGTCGCGCTTGCTCGGTCACCTCGACACCTCCTGATCGCACACGATTGATTCCGCCCCGAGCCTAGGGCGTGTCCGCAAGGTCGCGTCGTCCGCCCGGAGGGCGGGGCTGGCGGTGTCTGGTGCGTGCGATCGCAAGGCGGAGGGGCGTCCTCATAGTGGGCCTATTCGGATGAGCCCGACAACGCGGCGAGCGTGCGTGCCAGGCGCCGCCAGCCAGACGAAACCTTGCGGACACGCCCTAGGGCCCCGGTCAGAACCAGTTCCGCTTGCCGCCCACCTCGGCGAGCCACTGGTGCAGATAGGCCGCCCAGTCCGTCTCCTCGAAGGAGTGCATGCTCATCGTGAAGGAGCGGTACGTGTCACTGCCGCCGCCGAACAGCCCCGGCTTCTTGTCCATCTCCAGGACGACATCCATCTCCTCGCCGTCCGCGACGAACGTCAGCTCCACCTCCTTGAGCCCCCGGTACTGCTCCGGCGTACGGAACTCGATCTCCTGGTAGAACGGCAGCCGCTGGCGGGTGTTCCGCATCGTCCCCTTCTCCAGATCCGCACTCTTGAAGGCGAACCCCAGCCGTCCGAACGCGTCGAGCAGCGCCTCCTGCGCGGGCAGCGGGTGGACGTTCACCGGGTCCAGATCCCCCTTGTCCACCGCGCGGGCGATCTGCAACTCCGTCGTCACCCCCACGTTCATCCCCGTGAGCTGCCGCCCCATGAACATCGTCACCGGCGTCTCCCATGGCACCTCCAACGAGAACGGCACATCGTGCACCGCCCCCGCCCGCACCATGAACTCGCCGGCGATCTGCTGCGTATGGAACTCGATGTTCTGCAAGGACTCCGTCTCATTGCCCTGCGCGTCCCTGCGCTCCACCTCGACGCGCGCCTGCAACCCGACCGTCAGCCCCTGTATCCGCTGCTCGACCGAACCGCCCTGCACCCGCACCGAACCCTCGACCACCCCGCCGGGCACCACATCGGCCTGGTGCAGCTCCGTCTCCACCGACGCCCCGCCGGCCCCGAGACTCGCCATCATCTTCCTGAACCCCATACGCACTCTCCCTGACCGCATCCACTGGCTCACGCTGTGCGAACTCTACGAACGCCGGGACGCCCCGTCCGGTTCCACTACGCTCCTGAACCGTGATCACGCCATCCGAACAGGTCCCGCTCGACCGGGCGTTCTTCGACCGGCCGGTCCTGGACATCGCCCCCGACCTGCTCGGCCGCACCCTGGTCCGCACCACCGACCAAGGACCGGTCACCCTGCGCCTCACCGAGGTCGAGGCGTACGACGGCCCCAACGACCCCGGCTCCCACGCCTACCGGGGCCGCACCGACCGCAACGCCGTGATGTTCGGCCCGCCCGGACACACCTACGTCTACTTCACCTACGGCATGTGGTTCTGCCTCAACCTGGTCTGCGGCCCCGAAGGCACCCCCAGCGGAGTCCTGCTGCGCGGCGGCGAGATCACCACCGGCGCCGACCTCGCCCGCGCCCACCGCCCCACCTCCCGCAAGGACAGCGACCTCGCCCAGGGCCCCGCCCGGCTCGCCACCGCACTGTCCGTCGACCGCTCGCTCAACGGAGCCGACGCCTGCGGCCCCGGCGGACCGCTGCGCGTCCTCACCGGGACCCCGCCCCCGCCCGCCCTGGTCCGCACCGGCCCGCGCACCGGCGTCGGCGGCGCGGGCGCCGACCACCCCTGGCGCTACTGGATCGACGGCGACCCCACCGTCAGCCCCTACCGCGCCCACGCCCCGCGCAAGCGTCGATAAACGACTGGCCGGAACCGCGTACCCTCGGACACGCTTCACGCACCGGGTACGCGAAGCCGTATCCGACCCCCAGCACCCACAAGAGGGAGACACGAGACCCGTGACGGACATCGTCGACGAGCTGCGGTGGCGAGGGCTGATCGCCGTTTCCACTGACGAGGACGCACTGCGCAAGGCGTTCGCGGACGGCCCTGTCACGGTCTATTGCGGCTTCGACCCGACCGCGCCCAGCCTGCACCTCGGCAACCTGGTCCAGATCCTGACCATCCGCCGCCTTCAGCTCGCCGGCCACCGCCCGCTCGGACTGGTCGGCGGCGCCACCGGTCTGATCGGCGACCCCAAGCCGTCGGCCGAGCGCACGCTGAACGCGCCCGAGGTCGTCGCGGAGTGGGTCGAGCGGGTACGCGCCCAGATCGAGCCCTACCTCTCCTTCGAGGGGCCCAACGCCGCGACCATGGTGAACAACCTGGACTGGACGTCGGGCCTGTCGGCCATCGAGTTCCTGCGCGACATCGGCAAGCACTTCCGGGTGAACAAGATGATCAGCAAGGAGGCCGTGGCCCGCCGCCTCAACTCCGACCAGGGCATCAGCTACACGGAGTTCAGCTACCAGATCCTCCAGGGCATGGACTTCCTGGAGCTGTACCGGCGGTACGGCTGCACGCTCCAGACCGGCGGCAGCGACCAGTGGGGCAACCTCACGGCGGGCATCGACCTCATCCACCGCGTCGAGGGCGCCTCGGTGCACGCGCTGGCCACCCCGCTGATCACCAAGGCGGACGGCACCAAGTTCGGCAAGACCGAGGGCGGCGCCATCTGGCTCGACGCGGAGATGACCACGCCGTACGCCTTCTACCAGTTCTGGCTGAACGCCGACGACCGTGACATCGCCACCTTCCTGCGCATCTTCAGCTTCGCCTCGCGGGCGGAGATCGAGGAGCTGGAGCGCTCGACCGAGGAACGCCCGCAGGCCCGCGCGGCCCAGCGCGCCCTCGCCGAGGAGCTGACGACGCTGGTGCACGGCGCCGACCAGTGCGCCGCCGTGATCGCCGCTTCCAAGGCACTTTTCGGCCAGGGCGAACTCGCCGACCTGGACGAGGCCACCCTGGCCGCCGCGCTCAGCGAACTCCCGAAGGCGCAGGTCAGTGAACTGGCCCCGGTGGCCGACCTGTTGGCCCTGATCGAGCTGGTCCCGAGCAAGTCCGCCGCCCGCCGCACCATCAAGGAGGGCGGCGCGTACCTCAACAACACCAAGGTGACCAGCGAGGACGCGGTTCCCGCCGACTCCGATCTGATCCACGGGCGTTGGCTGGTGCTGCGCCGGGGCAAGAAGAACCTCGGAGCGGTCGAACTCGCTTGACACGGCTGGAAATCTACGTTTGAGCGGCGGCCGAGCTTGACTCGGTCGCCGCTCGTGCGTAACGTAGTCCAAGCCGCCAAAACGGTGGGGATGGTTCACATCAGCCCCTACCGCACTGGGCGGCCACCCACTACCTACGTCTTCCCGATCATCGGGCTGTATTTTGGTGCGCCAAAATCCAATTCGATGGACTCGATTATGAGTCGCCCGGGAAATGGGCTAACGTAGTGGACACGCCGAAAGGCGGGAAACAAACCCCGATCCAATCAGGGGCCGGAAACGCCCAGCGGATCTGGTAGGGTTGGAAACACGAAGGGAAAGCCCGGAGGGCCGGTGAAACGGTCTGAAGGAAGCTTCCGTTCCTTGAGAACTCAACAGCGTGCCAAAAGTCAACGCCAGATATG
>NZ_JBIUSD010000012.1:0-238053 GCF_044741185.1 Streptomyces sp. NPDC088197 | reverse complement strand
TCCTCCACACCTACAACCACCACCGCACCCACACCGCACTCGGCGGCCAGCCACCCATCACCCGCGTCAACAACCCTCCAGGTCAATACACCTAGCCGCTCTTGCGGCCCACGCCCGCGTAGACCCAGAACTCCGAGGGATTGTCCGGGATTTCGTCGGCCGGATCGGGGCGCCACAGCGGGACGTAGACCAGTCCCGGCGGGACCAGGTCGAAGCCGGTGAAGAGCGCGGCGATCTGGTCGTGGGAGCGGGCGGTGACCGGAGTGGTGGCCTTCGACCGGTAGAGCTGGCCGACGGCGGCGGCGGTGCCGGGGCGGTCCTGGTCGGTCGCGTGGCTCAGCGCGAGCCAGCTCCCCTCGGGCAGCCCGTCGCGGTAGGCGGCGACCAGTCCCTCGGGGTCCTCCGCGTGCGTGATGAAGTGCAGAATCGTGATCATCAGGACGGCGACCGGCTGGTTGAAGTCGATCAGCTTCCGTAGCTGCGGCGAGTTCAGTACGTCGTCGGGCCGCCGGATGTCCGCGCTCACGATGTCGGCGTCCGGATTGTCCGCGAGCAGCGACGCGCTGTGCGCGACGGCCACCGGATCGTTGTCCACGTAGATCACCCGCGTGCCCGGCGCGATCGACTGCGCGACCTCGTGGACGTTGCCCTGCGTGGGGATGCCGGAGCCCAGATCGACGAACTGCCGGACGCCCGCGTCGACCAGATAGCGCACCGCCCGGCCCAGGAAGGCCCGGTTCGCCCGCGCCAGCGCCCGCACCTGCGGGTCGATGGCGGTGAAAGCGGCCAACGCCTCCCGGTCTATGGCGAAATTGTGCTCCCCGCCGAGCATCGCGTCGTAAATCCGCGCCACGCTCGCCTTGGCCGGATCCACGCCCTCCGGGACATCTTTGCGTCCGCTCACCACAAGTCCCTTTCGACGGCCGCGTCTTGAACGGTCATCATAGAATCCTGGTGACGGGGCGCTGCGGGGTGCGTACGTCTCCACCGGGTGGTTTCGGCCGCCCGCCGCAACGGCTCGGCGGAAGGCACGACCCTGCGACACGAAGCGCACGAACAGCCCGAGGACAGCGCCCTCGAGGACGCGCCGGGTGCCGCTTCCGCGTTCCGCGAGAAGCCGCCGCCCCCGCGCCGCGGGCGGCTGGCGGTCGGTCCAGCGGCCGATGTCATCGGTTCCGCGCTCGATCTGCATATGACCGGAAACCATGTCGTCCACGCGATGGCGCCCGGATTCTGCGACGCCGCCTCCGTCTATCTGCTGGAGCGCTGGCTCGTCGACGAGAGCGCGGGGACGTCCGCCGATCCGCCGCAGATCGAGGCCAGACGGCTCGCGCTGCGGATGGGCGCGGCGGCGGCCGAGAGCACCGAAGGCGTCCTGCCGATCGACGAGGTGCTGGTCTTCCCGCGCCAGACCCCGTACGCCCGCGCGCTCGCCACCGGCCACGCCCAACTGCTCGACGCGGTCGACACCCACACCTTCGACCGGCTCGCCGCCTCCGGACGCGGCGACGCCCGCATCCACGACCTGTTACGCACCGCGTCCTTCCTCGTGGTCCCCATACGCCTCCAGAGCGCCGTGATCGGCTTCATCGCCTGCACCCGCGGCCCGCACCTGCCGCCGTTCGGCCTGGAGGACATGGCGGGCGTCGAGTCGCTGGCCGCGCGGGCCGGGGTCGCCCTGGACAACGCCCGCCGATACGAGCACGAGCGCCGTACCGCGCTGGCCATCCGCAGGAGCATGCTGCCCGACACCGACCGGACCTTCGAGGGCTGCCGCGTCGCCCACGACTACCGGCCCGCGGGCCCGCACGACATCATCGGCGGCGACTGGTTCGACGTCCTGCCCAGGCCCGGCGGCCGGGTCGGCCTGATCGTCGGCGACGCCATGGGACACGGCCCGGAAGCCGCCGTCGCGATGATCCAACTGCGCACCGCAGCACGGACATTGGCCGCGCTGGACACCGATCCGCGTGAACTGCTGCACCGGCTCGACGCCCTCGCCGCCGACACCCCCGACGCCTCCTTCGCCACCTGTGTGTACGCCGAGTGGGACGCGGAACAGCACACCTGCACCGTCGTCGGCGCGGGCCACCCGCCGCCGCTGATCCGCGCACCGGGCGAGGCCGCCCGCCCCGTCCCGCTCGGCGCCGGACTGCCGCTGGGGCTCAGCGCCTGGAGCGCCGAGCCCTCGGTGCTGGAGATCCACCAGCCCACGCTCCTGCTGCTCTACAGCGACGGCCTGATCGAGAGCCGCCGCTCCGACATCGACGCCGGTATCGCCCGGCTCGCCCGCTCCCTCGACCACGGCATAGGCGAACGGGCGCCGGGCGGCCCGGCCATCGGTGCCGACGGTGCGGACCGCGCCCCAACCGGCCCCGGTACGGGTCCCGTTGGCGGCGCCACCGCCCGCGCCGCCGCCGAGGCCGCCGCACTGGCCGAAGTCGACGTCGGCCAGGAGCAGTTGCAGTCCCTCTGCGACACCCTCCTCCGCGACCCGCCCGCCGACGCCACCACGGACGACCGCACGGTCCTGCTGGCAGCGCTGACACCGGGATAGGCCGCGGGCGCGCTTGTCGTGAGGGGCGTCCGCCTGACGGTGCCTGGCGCGCGGCCGGATTCCGTGAGGCGCTTCCGGCGGTCGTGCCAGCGGGCTGACACGGCGGGCTGACACGGCGGCCTGACACCGGGAAAGGCGCGCGGGCGCGTGCTTTGCGCGAAGCGCCCGGTGGCGCCCGGCGCGCCGTCGCGCACCGGCAGGTGGCTCCACGGCCCCGCTCGGCCAGATCGCCACGGGACCGACGGCCGACGCGAGCCACGTCCGCTGCGCCGACTTCGACGGCGACGGGAAGACCGACTCCATCCTGATCGGCGCGGGCGGCGAGGTCTCGGCGTGGCTGAACCGCGGCGGCGACGGCCGCGTCGCCTCGGGCCCGGTCATCGGCTGACCGCGCGCCCGAGGCCGTACGGCCGTGTGTGTGTACGCGCGGCCTCACGCGACGGCCCTGGTCGCCGGGGCCCGACGCGTACGGCCGCGCGCGACGCCCGCTCGAAGGGGCCGGTCAGACGATGCCGCCGTTGGCGCGGACGACCTGGCCGTTGACCCAGTGACCGGCCGGGGAGGCGAGGAAGGCGACGACCTCGGCGATATCGGCGGGGGTGCCGAGCCGCTCCAGCGGGGGCTGGGCGGCCAGGCGGGCGACGGTCTCCTCGTCCTTGCCGTCGAGGAACAGGTCGGTCGCGGTGGGGCCTGGCGCCACCGCGTTGACGGTGACGTCCCGGCCGCGCAGCTCGCGGGCGAGGATCAGCGTCACCGCCTCGACCGCGCCCTTGCTGGCGGCGTAACCGGCGTATCCGGGGAAGGACAGGCCCAGCACGGACGTGGAGAAGGTGACCACGGCGCCGCCGGGGCGCACCCTGCGGGCGGCCTGCTGGGCGACGACGAAGGTGCCGCGGATGTTCGTGCGGTGCATCGCGTCCAGCTCGGCCAGGTCCAGCTCGGCCACGGTCGACAGCGCCATGCGCCCGGCGGCGTGCACGACGACGTCGACACCGCCGTACGCGGACTCGGCGGCGTCGAAGAGCGCCGCGGCGGCCGTCTCGTCGGCGATGTCGGCCTGGACGGCGAGCGCCTGGCCGCCGGCCGCGGTCACCTCCTCGACGGCGTCCTCGGCCAGGCCGCGGTTGCCCGCGTAGCCGATCACCACGGCGTGGCCGTCGGCGGCCAGCCGGGTCACCACCTGGCGGCCGATACCGCGTGAGCCGCCGGTGACGACGGCGACGCGCGGCCGGGCGGCGGTTTCGGGGGTGGTCGTCATGGGGGGCTCCTGTACGGAAACGGGGGCGGTCGGGCGGCCGGACCGCCCCGGCGTTCGTACGTCCTGCCGGGGGCCGGTCCGCTTCCCACTGTCGGCCGCTTCCACGCGGTCAGCCAGGGCTGAGCCCACCCAGGGGTTGCCGTCCCCTGGCTGCGGCCTGGCCCCGCCGGGCGCGGCGAGTGACGATGGAGGGGTGAATCTTCCCGAGCTGGCGGCGTTCCTGAAGACCCGGCGCGACCGGATACGGCCGGACGCCGTGGGGCTGCCCGCCGGGCCGCGACGGCGGGTGCCGGGGCTGCGCCGCGAGGAGGTCGCCCAGCTCGCCGGGCTCTCCGCGGACTACTACACCGAGCTGGAGCGGGGCCGCGGCGCCCAGCCCTCGGCCCAGACGCTGGCCGCGCTGGCCAGGGCGCTGCGGCTGACCACGGACGAGCGCGACCACCTGTTCCACCTCGCCGAGCGGCCCGTGCCCCCCTCCGCGCACGGCTCGGCCGCCCCCGTACAGCCCGCGCTGCTGGGCCTGCTCGACCGGCTGACCACCACCCCCGCCCAGGTCATCTCGGACCTGCACGAGACGCTGGCGCAGAACGAGCCGGCCGCCGCGCTCCTCGGCCGTCCACCCGCCGTACGCGGCCCCGCCCGCAGCTTCGTCTTCCGCTGGTTCACCGATCCGCGGGCGCGCGGGATCTACCCGCCCGAGGACCACCCGCACCACTCGCGGGTCTTCGTCTCCGACCTCCAGGCGGTCGCGGGCCAGCGCGGCCGGGACACCGAGGTCGCGCGGATGGTCGCCCATCTGCGGCGTGAGAGCGCCGAATTCGCCGCTCTGTGGGACGCCCACGACGTCGCCTTCCGCCGCACCGACCACAAGCGGATCGTCCATCCGTCGCTGGGCGTCATCGAGTTGGACTGCCACTGCCTGTTCAGCGAGGACGGCCGGCAGCGGCTGCTCTGGTTCAGCGCCGCCCCCGGCACCGAGGGCGCGGAGCAACTGGAGCTCCTCTCGGTCATCGGCACGCAGGACATGACGGCGCGGTAGGGCGGGACGCGGCAGAGCGCGGGGTGCGAGGCACGGCAGGGCGCGGCAGGACGTGGGGCGCGGCAGGGCGCGCGGACGCCCTCGGCACGGCGGCGGCGTCCCCTTCGCACGGACCGCACGGGTCTCGGCTGCCCGCGAACTCCTCCCAGCTCAGAGGGCGTTCGGCGGGCCGCTAGCGCCGGGGCAGCTGATTCGCATGGGAGTCATGTGGTTGTTGCGCGGTGTTCATCGGGGGTTCTCGGACGGTGACGACCGGCCGCCTACTGTGATCGGGAGAGCTGGCAGGCAGAAAGGGAACTGTGGTGAAACCGACACAGGATCTTCCTGACGCACTGTCAGGCGGTGAGGTCTCCGGCGAGGCGGGCGGCTTAACCGGCCCTTCCGTCGCGGGCGGTGAACTGGCCGCCGCCCGGCTGCGCGGCGAACGCGAGGCGCTACTGCGGTACGTGGCCAAGCTGCTCGCCCCCGACCTGCGGCACGCCGAGGACGTCGTGCAGGAGACCCTGCTGCGGGCGTGGCTGAGGGCCGATCAACTGGACTGGCAGGAGAGGCCGATCAGGCCCTGGCTGTTCAGGATCGCGCACAATCTGGCCGTCGACACCTGGCGCAAGGACCGCGCGATACCCGTCGGCAGCGCGGCGGACGTCCGCCCCGACACCGCCGACTGGGACGACCTCGCCGACCGCGTGGTGGACCGGCGGTGGCTGCAACAGGCCATGCGGCGACTGCCCTACGCGCACCACGAGGTACTGGTGCACGTGCATATCTACGGACGCGGCAGCGAAGAGGTCGCCGACGTCCTCGGGATACCCCGCGGGACCGTCAAGTCCCGTACCCACCACGCGATCCGCTCGCTGCGCCGCGAGCTGGGTGTGCTGGAGAACGAGGAGACGGCCGCATGACCCGTCCGCAACCGGCCGTCGTCGAGCTGGCGGGCGGGCCCCTCCAGGTGTTCACCGACCACCGGGGCGCCATCTGCACGGTGCTGGGCGTCCTCGGCCTGGTCATCGCCGTGCTGGTCCTCACCAACCGGTCGGTCCGCCGGATCGGCGGATGGCGCGTGGTGCGCCGCTGGGTGCGCCGCGAGAGCCGCCTCACCGCGAACGCCTTCGCCGCGCCGCTGCGCGGGTGGGTCCGCTACCGGCGGCAACTCCGGCTGCTGGGACGCCTGTTGGACGACCCCGGCGTCTGGCGGACCGGGGAGCGCGCGCTGCGCGCCGCCCACGCCGCCGCCCCCGACCGCTGCCGCCCGTACGGCGTGCTGGTCGGCGACGGCGCCGACGCCGGTCTCGTCGGGGTCCTCGTCGCGGGCCGGGACGTCCCCCAACCGCCGCCGCCGTGGGTCGCCGACGACCGCGACCCGCGCGTGTGGTGGAGCGCGTACGAGGAGTGGCACGACCTCCAACCCGCCGGACTCGTGGGCCGGTTGGCCCTCGGGGACGGCGCCGGCTGGGAGCAGGGGCCGGTCGCACCGCCCGTACTGATCGCTGCCGTCGGCGTCGAGGGGGACCGCGCGGTCTTCCTCGACCTCGCCTCGGGCGCGCCGGTCACCTCGCTGGACGGTGACGAACGCGTCGCGCGCCCGCTCGTCCACGCGCTCGCCGCCCAGCTCGACCGGCGGCTGCCGCCCGGCGCCGTCACCGTCGCCGACGGCGTGCACCCCCGGCACGCGGGGCCGCCCGTCGCCCAGGCGCTGCGCGACGCCGCCCGGTGGAGCGACACCCACGAAGGCCCCGCCTTCGTGGTCTGCCAGGGCCCGCTCCCCGACGCCGCCGCCGACCTCGCGGGCGCCGCGGGACCGCGCGTGCTGGCGTACGGAAGGACGCACGGCCGCGCCCGGCTGCTGGACGTGGACCGCGACGGACTGCTCACCGTGCACGGCACACCGCTGCGGGTCCGGGCGACATCCGTGCCGCGCGCGGTGGCCGCCGCGATCGGGTCGCTGCCGCCGTACGAACCGCCGCCGCTGGCCGCGCCCGTCCGCGCCCCGGCACCGCACGCGCACGTCGAACGGGCCGAGGAGCCGGGCACGGTGGGCGTCTCCGCGGTATCCGCCGCGAGCGCGCCGTCCACAGAATTCGCGCGGGGCGTCGGCCACGCCCAGGTGACGCCCCGTCAACGCAGCGGTGGCGGAGCCGAGTCGGGCCCGATCGGCGTCTCGGCGTCGGCCGCCGCCGGGCCCGGATCCGGCGCGACCCCGCCGGGGGGACGCGCCCGCACCGGACCCGCCGCCGGTGAGTCCGCGGGCGGAGCTGGGACACCCGACGCCGAGTCCGTGGGCTCGGGAGCCGTGACCACCGCGCCCGCCCCGCGCGGCGACTGACCGCCGACCGACCGTTGACCGCCGCCCCCGGCCGCCCCCACCACCCCGGTTGGACATCGTGAAGCTGACTCTCACCACCGTCGACGCCGTCGGCACCACCGCGGGCGCCGTGCACCGCGACCACCTGCTGGAACTCCCCGACGGCTGCACCGTGGGCGACCTGGCCGAGGCGCTGCGCGTCCGGGCCGACGGCACACCCGCCACCGCGGGCCGCCCCGGCGCGCCCGCGGCGGACCCGGCACGCCCCGACGGCCCGGCGGACCCCGACGCGGGCCCCGCCCTCCACCTCGGCGCCGCACCGCTCGCCCCCGAGGCCCCGATCCGCGACAGCGGCATCCGCGAGGGCAGCGTCCTCGGCGTCGGCGGCACCCCGCCCGACCCCGACCCGCTCGCGGGCCGCGTCCAGCCCGCGCCCGGCGAACCCGTGCTCGCCGAGGTGCACAGCGTCTCGGGCCCCGGCGCGGGCCGCAGTTGGCAGCTCGCGCAGGGCAGTTACGAGATCGGCACGGACGCCCGCTGCGCGATCCGGGTCCGCGGCGCCGACGCGCCCGAGTACGGGCTGTGGGTGACGATCGCCGCGGACGGCAGCGCGTACTGGCACCGCGAGCGCGCCGAGGACCGGATCGACGGCGGCTCCGTACGGCTCTGCGTCCCCGTCCCGCCCTCCGACGTCGACCCGCTGACCGGCACCGCGCCCGACCGGACCACACCCGAGGAGCGGATGGACGCGGCGCGCGCCGTGGACGAGGCGGAGAAGGCGGCGCGGGCCGCGCGGAAGGCGGCCAGGAAGGCGGCGCGCGGACCGGCCGCCGACCCCCGTACCGTCGCGGCCCGTACGCCCGCGCAGGCCGACACCACCGCCCGCCGTGAGGCCGACCACCGCACCGCGTGGCCGGTGGACGTCGACCTCGCCGTCGGCACGACGCTGCTGCGCATGGTCGCCCCCGTGGAGGCGGACGCCGCGGTCGCCGACTCCGCCGACGGCATCGGCGTCGACTTCAACCGGCCGCCGCGCATCGCGCCGCACCTGGACGCCGAGTCGCTGCGCCTGCCGTCCCCGCCGGGACAGCGCGTCCGCGTGCCGTTCCCGCTGCTGATGATGTTCGCGCCGGTCGTGCTCGGCCTGGTCATGGTCGGCATCTTCCACTCGTACTTCTACCTGGTGTTCATCCTCTTCACGCCGCTGATGGCCATCTCCAACTGGGTGATGGGCCGCCGCAACAACCACAAGACGCACGTGGAGTCGCGCCGCCGCTACCGGGCCCGGCGCCGCGTGGTGGAGCGGGAGATCCGCGCGGCCGTCGTACGCGAGCGCCGGGTGCGCTGCGACACCGGACCCGACCCGGCGGCCCTCGGCCTGATCGCCACCGGACCCGGCAGCCGGCTGTGGGAACGCCGCCGCCGCGACCCCGACCACCTCGTGCTGCGGGTCGGCACCGTCGACATGCCGTCGGTGAAGGCGATCGAGGACCCGGCGCAGGACGAGAACCACCGCACCGTGCGCTGGAATCTGCCCGACATCCCGATCGGCGTGGAGATCACCGAACTCGGCGTCGTCGGCGTCGCGGGCACCGCCGCGCCCGTCCAGGCGCTGGCCCGCTGGTGCGTGGCCCAGTCCGCGGTCCTGCACAGTCCGCGCGACCTGCGGATCGTCGTGCTCACCGAGCCGTCCCGCGCGCAGGAGTGGGGCTGGGTGCGATGGCTGCCGCACCTGCGGCCGTACTCGCCCAACGGCCCGGTCGTGGCCATCGGCAACGACCCGGAGAGCGTCGCCAACCGCGTCTCGGAACTGGTCTCGCAGATCCAGGCACGGCAGCGGGCGCTCGGCTCGTCCATCGGACGCGCGATGTTCACCGCGCCCGACATCCTCGTGATCGCCGACAGCGCACGGCAGTTGCGCGACGTGCCGGGCATGGTGCAGATCCTCACCGAGGGTCCGCCGGTCCGCGTCTTCAGCCTCTGCCTCGACGAGCAGGAACGGCTGCTGCCCGAGGAGTGCGGCGCGGTCGTCACCGTCTCCGGCACCGGTCTGACGGTCCGCAGGACCGGACTGCCCGAAGTCACCGGCGTACGGCCCGACCTGGTCGCCTCCGCCTGGTGCGAGCGGGTGGCCAGGGCGCTCGCGCCGCTGCGCGACGTCAGCCCGGACAACGACAGCGGACTGCCCGACGAGGTGCGGCTGCTGGACCTGCTCGGCCAGGAACCGCCGGACGCGCGGGCGCTGGTGGACCGCTGGACCAGGCGCCCGGCGACCACCACCTTCGTACTGGGCACCGGATACGACGGGCCGATGTCGCTGGACCTGGTACGCGACGGGCCGCACGGCCTGGTCGCCGGGACCACCGGATCCGGCAAGTCCGAACTCCTCCAGTCCTTCGTCGCCTCCCTCGCCGCGGGCAACCGCCCCGACGAACTCACCTTCGTACTGGTCGACTACAAGGGCGGCAGCGCCTTCCGCGAGTGCGCCAACCTGCCGCACACCCTCGGCATGGTCACCGATCTCGACGCGCACCTCGTCCAGCGCGCCCTGGACTCGCTCGCCGCCGAACTGCGGCGCAGGGAACGGATCCTGGCCGAGCACGACGCCAAGGACCACCCCGAGTACCGGGCCAAGCGCGCCGCCGCCGCTGCCTCCGCCACCGGCCCGCAACTCCCGCCGCTGCCGAGGCTGTTGCTGGTCATCGACGAATTCGCCACGCTGGTGCGCGAGGTGCCGGATTTTGTCACCGGGCTGATCAGCATCGCCCAGCGCGGCCGGTCGCTCGGCATCCACCTCATCCTCGCCACGCAGCGCCCGGCGGGCGCGGTCACCGCGGACATCAAGGCCAACACCAACCTGCGGATCGCGCTGCGCGTCACCGACATGGTCGAGAGCCAGGACATCATCGACACCGGCGACGCCGTGCACATCTCGCCGAGCACCCCGGGACGCGCGCTGGTCCGCTACGGACACCGCTCGGCCGTCCCGTTCCAGTCCGCGTGGGTCGGCGCGGAACGCCCCGCCGAGGAGAGCGAGGACCCGGACGGCCGGCCGCGCCCCGCGCTCGCCCGCCCCAAGGTCCACGCCGCGGAACTGTCCTGGACCCGGCTCGGCCGCCCCGCCGCCCCGCCCGCGGGCGACGACGACACCCCGCAGGAGCAGGGGCCGCTCGCGCCCACCGACCTCCAGGTGCTGGTGGCGGCGGTGCGCGAGGCCGCCGACCTGCTCGACGACTACGAGCCGCAGCCCAGCCCGTGGCTGCCCGCACTGGAGCCGAAGGTGCTGCTGGAGGAGCTGCCCGCGGTCGAACGCCCCGGCGCCACCGGCCTGAAGACGCTCCCGCCGCCGTTCCCGTACGCCCTGGAGGACATCCCGCAGCTCCAGGAACGCCGGGTCGCCACCGTGGACCTGGCCACCTTCGGGCACCTCTACGTGATCGGCGCCCCGCGCTCGGGCCGCACCCAGGCGCTGCGCACCATCGCGGGCTCCGCCGCGCGCACCGCCCGCCTCAGCGACCTGCACATCTACGGGATCGACGCGGCGGGCGGCGGACTGGCCGCCGTGGCCGCGCTGCCGCACTGCGGAGCCGTGGTGTCCCGGCACGACTTCGAGCACCTGGAACGCCTTCTCGGCCGCTTGGTAAGGGAGTTGACCGAACGTCAGGAGGCGTGCTCGGCGCGGAGCTGTTCCGGGCTCAACGAACTGCGCGACCTGCTGCCGGAGGCGGAACGGCCCGCGCACATCCTGCTGCTCGTGGACGGCTGGGACGCGCTGTCCCCGCTGATCGACGACTACGACAACGGGCGGCTGCTCGGCGACATCACCCGCCTGCTGCGCGAGGGCGCGGCCGCGGGCATCCACGTCGTCGCCACCTCGGAACGCTCCCTGATCGCGGGCCGGATCGCCGCCCACAACGACCACAAGCTGCTGCTGCGGCAGGCCGACCGCAGCGACTACAACCTCATCGGCATGCTGCCCAGCCAGGTCCCCGCGTCCGTCCCCGACGGCCGCGGCTGGCACATCGTCAGCCGCACCGAGACGCAGATCGCGCTCCTCGACGCCGACGACAGCGGCCAGGGCCAGGTCGAGGCGCTGCGCGGGATCGGCGCCGCGGCCACCCGGCGCGCGGTGAACGTCCCCGACGACCGGCGCCCGTTCCCGGTCGCCCCGCTGCCCGCGGTGGCCGACTTCTCCGAGGTCTACGAGAAGGTGCCCGCCAATCTGCGCCGCCCGATGTGGGGCCTGCTGGGCGTCGGCGGCGACGGCGCGGGCGCGGTCGGCGTGGACTTCGCGCAGGGCGCGCCGTCCTTCCTCGTCGCCGGGCCGCCCGGCTCCGGGCGCAGCAACACCCTTGCCTGCCTGGCCGTTTCGCTGCTCGCGGGCGGCACCTCGCTGGTGGTGCTGACCCCGCGCGAGTCGCCGCTGCGGGCGCTCGCCCGGCACCCGCAGGTCCGGCTGCTGACCGAGCCCGACCCGTCCGCCGACGCCGTGCGCGAGGCGCTGGACGCGATGGCGGGACCGCGTGTGGTCATCGTGGACGACGCCGACCTGGTCGCGATGGGCGGCGCGGAGAAGATCCTCAAGGACATCGTGGTCTCCGGAAGGGAACGCGGCATCGGCCTGCTCGCCGCCGGTCCCGCCGACTCCCTCTCGCTGGGCCTGGGCAGTTGGCTCACCGCGGCCAAGCGGTCCCGGCGCGGCCTGGTCCTCGCCCCGCGCAACATGTCCGACGGCGACCTGATCGGCGCCCGGCTGTCCATCAGCGCCGTACGGTCGCACGCCCGCGCGGGCCGCGCCTGGACCTCGGGCCCCGGCGGCACGGCGCTCACCGTGCAGGTCCCGGTCACCACGCTCAAGACGTCCTGAAACGCACAAGCGCCGGGCTCCCGTACCAACGGGAAGCCCGGCGCGGGTGCGTGACGGACCGTCAGCCGTTGGCGGCGTCGCGGATCTTCTTCGCCAGGTCGGCGTCGTTGTCCGCCATCGACTGCTTGATGCCGCGGAACTGCTCCGCGAAGTCCTTGATGCCCTTCACCGCGAGCAGCAGGCTGGAGTTGAACTTCTCGTACGACTCCTTCAGCGCCGCGCTGGACTGCTCGAAGACCATGCCGTCGTCCAGCAGGTTGTTCACGTCGGTGCGGAGCTGGTTGAGCATCGGGACGATGTTCTCGTTGGCGGTGTCCAGCTTGGACGAAGTGGTCTCGATCTTCTCGTAGTCGAGGGAGATGTTGGGCATCGCGGGTGTGCTCCTCGCGGGTTGACGGGCCGGGCTGACGGGCAGGTTGACGGCGCTAGTAGCCGATGTAGTCGTAACTGGGGTCGGGTTCTTCCTCGCTGTCCACCACGCCGTCGCCGTCCTCGTCGCCGACGAGCTTCCACTCCGCGCCCGCCCCGGTGCGCGTGTAGTCGCTCTCCTTGCCGTCACCGTCGGTGACGGCCATGGTGCCGCTGCCGTCCTCGTTGATGTGGACGTCGGAGTGCGCCTTGCTGCCGTCGGCGTAGACGGTGTCCGTGATGTACGACCGGTGGTCGTCCTGGTACGTGGTGGTCGAGGTGTACGTCTGACCCGCGCCGGTGGTGACGGTGGTCTTCTCCGTGACGACGTTGTAGTCGTCGTCCAGGGTCAGTTGGGTGTGTACGGTGCCGCCGTCCGCGGTGGTCAGCGTCTTGTCGGTGGGCGGCGCGCCGGGGTCGGTGGGCTCGGGCCCCGGGTCGGACGCCGAGCAGTACGCCGGGGCGGTCTCGCCCGGCGCGACCTCGCAGGAGTCCGGATTCGCCTGGTACTGCTCCCACAGGTCGTGGTCCTTGACCCACTGGTCGTGGCCCAGCCACGCCTTGTGCTTGGCGACCCAGTCGCTCAGGCCCATGTCGGCGCTCATGATGCCCGCGCCCTCGGCGATCTGCGCGTCCATGTTGAAGAAGCCGTCGGCCACCGCCCCGAAGGTGTCCCCGAGTTGCCGCAGGTCGTCCTCGGCCTTCTCCATCGGGTGCTTGGAGCGGTAGTACAGCGTGCTGAAGGCGGCGGTGAGCTGGGCGTCGCCGAACACGTCCTGCGCGTCGCCCGAGTCGTCGTTGCCGAGCGTGGCGTAGTCGCTGTCCTTGAGCGTCGGCCCGATCTTGTCGGCCAGCTCGTGCAGGTCGTTGCGGGCGGTGTGCAGAACGGTGTAGTCGAGCGCGAAGTCGACCAATGCCATCTCCTCCTTACGGGTGTCGGGCGCCGGGGCCGCCGGGGTCACCGGAACCAGCCGGTCCGACATGTTCACGTACCAGCGGTCCCCGCGGTTCACCCAGGTCCGGGACGTGGGTCAGGGACTTCCCGCAGTGAACCGCCGGGGCTCCTCGTACGTGAGACATGCGGCAGAACTTCGCGGCACACGGCGGTACGGCAGGAGAGGACCCGGAATGCCACGCCCCACGGACTGGGACGCGCTCGGTGTGAGCGGCGACCCCACGCCCGGCGACCCGGTGCGGATCCACACCGTGGCGACCTCGATCGGCGACCTGGGCAGGACCGCCCGGGAGATCGACACCGCGATGGAGACGGTCCTCAACAAGACCGGGCCTGAGGCGTTCTCGGGCGAGACCGCCGAGGCGCTGCGGGACCAGATCAGCGGGCGGCTGCGCGGCTTCGTACAGAGCATCGCCGAGGCGTTCGAGTGGTCGAGCACCGCTCTGACCACGTACGCGGACGCCATGTCGACCGCGCAGAGCAAGGCGGACGCGGCGCTCGACCAGGGGCGCGGGCTGGCCAAGGACGACCCGAATCTGGAGACGCTGGCGAGCACCGCGCGCGACGCGGGTCAGACGCAGAAGGACGCGGCGAGCGCCGCCACCACCACGCTGCGCAAGGCGTCGGGCAACATCAAGTCGCCGGTGTCCGGCTGCGCGGAGTTCTGGGAGATCTTCCAGTGGATCGCCATCGCGCTGATCCTGCCCGCGCTGATCTTCGGCGGTCCGATCGCGCTGGTCGCGATGGCGGTCAACCTCACCATCTTCATCAAGACCGCGGTGGACTTCGCGCAGGGCAAGGTCGGCGCGCTCGACCTGTTCCTGTCCGCGCTCGGCATGATCGCGCCCACCACCCGCGCCGTGCCGATCTTCTCGCTGATCGCGAAGGGCTTCAAACTCGGCTGGCAGGCCATCAAGGCGGGCGGCATCGCTACCCTGACCTTCCTCAAGGACATGATGACCGGCATCGCCAGGCCGTTCGTCGCGCTGCCCTCGTTCAGTGAACTCGCCCACCTGACCGGGAGCTGGACCAAGGCGGGCGGGCTGTGGCTGTCGGGCGTCGGCAAGGGCCTCGGCCAACTCGGCGCCAACGCCTTCAAGGTCGGCTCGCTCACCGTCCTCACCGGCATCAAGGGAATTCCCGCCTTCTTCAAGGGAGTTCCGGAATTCGTCACCAACTTCGGCAAGGGCAGCGCGACGTTCTTCAAGAACGAGTTCGGCGGCGCGAAGTGGCTGCGGGTGTTCCTGCCCGCCGAGGGCGACGAGATCGGGAAGTTCGGCGTCTTCGGCGCCATGAAGATCGCGCTCGTCGACCGCGGTGTGTTCGGCAAGTTCAAGTACGGCGCGGCGGACATCGTACGGCCCGGCGTGCAGGCCGTCGGCAGCGGCGTCAGCCACCTGCCGACGCCGGAGTTCAGCGGCGCGGGCCACTCGGCGCCCGGCCTGTTCATCCCCGACCCGCCCAAGCTCAGCCTCGACCTCGGGCCCAAGTTCAGCGACTCGATCACCTTCAGCTTCCAGGCGATCATGGGCAAGGACGCGCTGCTTGACACCCCGATCACCGAACTGTCCTCGATGCACCTGGGCGAGTGGGCGAACGTCACGCACACCCCGACCGGCATCACCTTCGACGTCGGCGCAGGGGTGCACGCGCTGCCGCCGCCCGCCGCCGCGATCCTGGCTCCGCCGCCGCCGATCCACATCTCCACCACCGGCATCAACACCGCGGGCATCGGCGCGACCGGCGTGCACGCCCAGGTCGGCGCGCCCTCCTTCCACGTGCCGGGCATCGGCGCCAACGCCGTCCCCAGCCACATCGTCACGCAGGCCACCGACCTGGTCGTGCCGCCGCAGACCGTGGTCTCCTCGATCGGGGTCCCGCACATCACCCCGGCGGCCGTCGTGACCACCCCGCCCGCCGGGACCGTGCACGCCTTCACCCCGACCACCCCGGTGACCAGCGCCCATCTGACGAACCCGGCCGCGGCGATCGCCACCCCGCCGCCCGCCTCGGCCGTCAACGTCAACGTCAACGTCAACGTCAACGTCAACGTCAACGTGAGCGTGGCGGGCGCGGTCTCGATGCCGCCGCCCGCCGCCACCGCCGGTTTCGCCCACACGGTGCCCGCCCCAGCCCTGCCGCACCTGGCCACCAACGGCGCGGTGAACTTCCACGCGGCGACCGTGCCGGTCACCGGGCACGTCCCCGCGACCTTCACCGGCGGCGTCACCCACGTGGTCACCGACATCCACACCGGCGGCTCCTTCAACGCGCTCGACTTGCTGCACACCCCGAACCCGGTCGCCGTGCACGCCTTGGCGCCGACCCCCAACGCGCTCATCACCGGCACCGCCGCGAACATCGCCAACAGCCACACGATGGCGACGCTCGCCCAGCACATCTCGGTGGACCTCGGCCCGGTCCACACCGTCGGGCACACCGCGAGCGACCTCACCCCGCCGCCGACCACCGCGCTGACCGCGACCCCGCCGCCCGCCGCCGTCGCCGCAGTTCCGCCGCCCGCGAGCGTCACCCACATGCCGCCGCCCGCCGCCGTCGCCGCGGTCCCGCCGTCCGCCGCGGTCACGCACATGCCGCCGCCCGTGGCCGTCACCCACATGCCGGGTACGCCCGCGGTGACCACCTTCGACCTCGGCGGTACGGGCGCGGGGGCGGGCAAGGGCAAGGGGCCCGAAGTCCTCACGGCCAACGGCAGCGGAAGCGGCGCGGCGGGCGTGGACCTCCCGCCCGCGCACCGCTTCGACGCCGCGATGGACCTGCTCGACAACGGCTCACTCGGCCGCCCCTCGCCGCTGCCGCACCCCGCGTCCGGACACGGCACAGCTGGCCACGGCGCTTCGGGCCGCGGGGTTTCGGGCCACGGCGCGGACGGCCCGGCCTTCGCCGGCACCGCCGTGCCGGGACTCGGCGACAAGGCGTTCGCGGGCGCCCCTGCGCGTTTCCCCGAACCGGCCCACGTCCCCGAACCGGCCCACGTCCCCGAACCGGCCCCCGTTCCCGCACCGGCGCCCGTGCCCGCCGCGACCCCGCACACGACCGGCGACGTACGGCTCGGCGGACCGCCGCCGCGGCTGACCGCCAAGGAACTGGACCGGGCGTGGTCGGCCGACAGCGAGCGGATCGGCGCGCTGTTCGGCCCGGCGACCGACCCGTCACGGCCGCTGCGTTTCGACGCCTGGGGCGACTTCGTCCTGGCACGCCACGACCTCGGCCGCCTCGAACAGCACCTGGACGACCTGCGCGCGATGCCCGGCGGACCCTCCAGCGGCGAGTCCCGCGCGGTCACCGAGATCAAGACCCAACTGGCCGCCGCCCAGCAGCAGTTCAACGTCGCGGTACGCGGCCTGCGCGAGCACGGCATCAACCCGGCCGCGATGGACCAGCACATCACCGACCTCAACCTCCAGTCGCTGCGCGAGCGGCCCCGGCTCCTCGGCGGCGCGGTGCCGCCGCCCGTCATCCGGGTCGAGGGCGCCGAAGGCGGGCGTCTCATCGAGGAGTCGGTGCCGCTGAGCGGCCCGACCGGCCTGCCGCACGGCCTCAGCGTCAGCATCGGCTACCACGTCAACGGCGTGGACATCAGGCTCCTCGACGGCGCGGGCAACGACCTCACCGCCACCACCCACCAGGTCGTCCAGGTCAACGGCGGCGGACTGTCCGTCCACGACGTGAACACCGGCATCCGGCAGACCTTCGACTCGCACGGATCGCTGCGCGCCGAGACCGTCCCGCTGCGCGGCCCGCAGGCCCCGCTCGGCACCGGCATCTCCGTCACCTTCGACCCGACGGGCGCGGCCACCCACCACCTGGTCACCGGCGGCGCCGTGGACGCGGGCGCCACCGTCACCCGGCTGCCCGTACCCGGCGACGGCTTCCGCGTCGACCGCGCCGCGACACCCGGCACGTCCGCCGCGTACCAGCTCTTCGACTCCGGCGGCCTGCACCTCGCGGACGGCCACGGGCTCCACACTGCCACCGGAGCCCCGCACTTCGTGGAATTCCCGGCGCTCGGCCGGGGCGGCGGCGCACAGCTCCTCGACGCCAACGGCGCGCCCGTGCACGGCTTCACGCCGGTCCGCGAGACCGACGCGACCGGCGCCACCGTCGCCGTGCGGATCGACCGCAACGGCGCGGACGGCGCCTTCGTCCGCCACGACATCACTGGCGGGCAGGCCGTGGAGACCGGTACGCCGCTGCGGCTGCCCGGCGGCGCGGCGGACGGGCGGCTCGTGGTGCGCCCGGTGGGCGGCGGCGCCCCGCACATCGAACTGCCCGGCGGCGTCAGGCCCGGCGGCGTCCAGGTCTTCGACCACGCGGGAGGCGGCCTGCGCGTCGAACGGCCCGGCGGCGCGGGACAGGCCATGACGTACCAGCGCTTCGGCCCCGACCACGTGCTGGCCGGGGACGGCCGCCAACTCCTGGGCGCGGACGGCCGACCGAGCGGCGCCGTGGACTTCCCCGTCGGCGGCGGCGCGGCCGGGCACCTTGACGGCGCGTGGCAGCCGGTGCCGCACCACGCGGTACGCGTCGACCTCGACCCGGCCACCGGCAACCCCGCCACGATCCGCGTCACCGACACCGGCCGCGGCGACTACTGGACGCACGACCACGCGGGCGGCCACCTCGGCGACCACGCCGTGATGCTGCACGGCCCCGGCGGCGCGCCCCTGCACGAATTCGGCGTCACCCGCTATCCGGCGCCCGGCACCATGGGCGCCGCCCAGCGGCTCGCGATCGACGCCAACGGCGTACCGCTGCCGCACTTCGCGCCGCACGGCGACGGCTGGCGCGTCACGGACCGCACGGCGGGCGTGCGCGGCGGCGAGTACCGGCAGTTCGGCGCGGACGGCGGCATCCACCAGCAGGCGATCAACGTCACGCGCGACGGCGTCCGCGTGCCGGGACAGCGGTTCGTCCTCACCTTCACGCCGAACGCGAAGACCTGGCAGCTCATGGACACCGTCGCGGACGCCCCCTTCACGGGCGCCGGGCGCGGCCTGCTGCACTCCGGGACGGTCGACGTGGCCACCGACGCGGGCCACGTCAAGCTGGTCGCCAAGCCCGGCAAGAGCGCCGTGGAGGTCTTCGAACGCCGGCCGCTGGCGACCGGCGGCTTCCTCGACTCCCTCCGCCGTACCGACGCGAGCGGCTTCGGCAGGCTCTCCGGCCAGAACACCCGCTGGACGCACACCGACAACGCGGGCAACGTCACCAACTGGGGCCTGCGCAATGTCGGAACGCTGGACGGCAAGGCGTGGCGGGGCATCGACCACCACGGCACCCTGGTCCACGAGTTCCGCACCGGCATCGACGGCGGCGGCGTCCTCGGCGTCCGTGACGGCGCGGGCGACTGGTCGTGGGTGCGCTACGACGCCCACCACCGGCCGGTGCTCGGCGGCAGGCGCACGATGGACGCCGACGGCGGCTGGACCGACCGTCTGCGGCTCGGCGGCGACGACATCGTCGTGCAGCGCCAGTGGGGCCCCGCGCACCTGCCGCAGTCCCACGCCAACCACTACCGCGAGGCCGTGCTCGACCCGGCCAACGGGCACCTGCCCAAGACGGTCACCATCGACCCCAACGGGGCCAATTCCACCAGGCAGTTGTGGAAGGAGCAGTCGGAGCACGGCAAGCCGGCCGGAGCCCTGGAGAAGCTGCCGGACAACCAACTCCTGGAAGTCCGGCGCTGGTCCGAGCAGCGCCCGCCGCAGTGGGTCCGCAAGCATCTCATCGGCATCGGCGACGCCGTGTGGGACACGCACGGCTTCCTCAAGGGCGACACCCGCTTCCAGATGTCGAAGTGGACCAGGACGGATCTGGCGACCGCCGCCGAGACCCACGGCTTCCGCTTCACCGCCATGAACGACAATGTGCTGGACATCGCGGCGGACGGCACCTTGACGCGCGGCACGTTCAAGCTGGACCACGGCAACACCCTCACCGTCGGCGACTCCGTCACGCTGCCCGCGGGCGTCGCCCCCGTCGCCCACCGGATGCCGTGGACCGAGGGGGCGGGGAAGCTCTCCGGCTACCGGATCGAGACGCCCGGCGCGCCCGGCGGCCGGATCTGGGAGGACCACTTCAAGGTCGACCACAACGGGGCCTTCACCGGCGGCGACTGGTACGGCGCGGACGCCGCCCCGACCCGGGTGGCGCGCGCGGGCTACGCGGACGGCACCGTCGTGGAGTTCCAGCCGGTCCCCGCGGCCGGGACCGTCCTGGACGGCGGCCCGGGCGTGCGGGCGGCCGCCTTCGAGGGCAACGGCGGCCCGGCCCTGACCAAGAACGTGCACGGCGCGCCCATCGGCGACGTACGGACCTGGCCCGGCGCCGATCTGCGGCCCGGCCACGGACACGGCCCGACGACCGTCACCACCACCGCGCCGCGCTCCCGGCACTGGGACTGGTCGGGCTACAACGGCCGGACCGACACCCGCCATTGGGCCTGGGACGGACTTGACGGCGCGGGCAACCGCTCCACCGGATTCACCGAGTTCGGCCGCGGCTTCAACGGCGCCACACCGTTCGACGACTCCTTCCGCGCGTATCTCCGCACCGACAACGGCCCGGTGGCGATCCGCGGCCGGGACATGCTCGGCGGCGGCGAGCACGTGGACTCCTGGCGCGTCACCAACCCCGACGGCAGCCACCAGTGGCGCTGGGCGAAGTACGACGCGTTCGGCAACGCCGTGGACTTCCACGGCGCCGGCACCCGTCAGTGGTGGAATCCGCGGGCGGGCGGCGGGGCCGGCGCGTACGTGGACGACTGGTTCACCGGCGCCCGGTCCTTCCGCGACCGGGTCGACCTCGGCGGCGGCGCCGCGCCGATCACCGTCCGCGAGGTGCCCACCACCAGCACCACGGGACGCGTGCGCGAGTACCTGCCCGACGGCGCCCGCCTCGGCCCTGGCGCCCCCAACCCCGTGAACTTGAACGTCTGGAAGGAGTTCGACCACAACGCGGCCGTCGTGGAGAGCAAGGTCGTCGGCACCAACCAGATCCTGACCACCGACGCCTGGCGCGGCCAGTGGGTACGGCACGACGGCAACGGCGTCATCCACGCCCAGGGCTCCGACAGCGGCTACATCTTCGAGGCGGACACCTTCGGACGCCTCCAACTCACCGGACGCGGCGTCGACTTCCGCGGCCCGGCGGCCGAACTGCGCGGCTGGGGACGGCGGCTGCGCGAGCCCAACCGCATGCAGTGGAAGACCGACCTCAGCGGCCTGGACATCTCCCGGATCGGCGACGGCCTCTACCAGCCGCAGTGGAAGCTGGTCATGGAGAAGGCCGCCATCGAACTCTTCCAGGAATTCGTCCTGGAGTTCACCGCGAATCTCGCCGTCAACGCGATCGTCGCGGACATCCAGAACAGGCCGTTCTCCGGGAAGGACGCGCTCAAGGCGTTCGCGAACGCGAGCGTCAGCGCGGGCATCAAGACCGCCGTCGGCAGCCTCGTCCACGACAACAAGATCAGCGGGTTGCAGCGCACCGGCGACTGGCGCAACGGCCTGGCCAACACCGACAGCGGAAAGCCCTGGTACCGCAAGCCGATGAACCACGACAAGCACTGGTCCAACGAGTGGGCGGGCAACGAGGCGCCCACCCGCTGGCGCGGCGGCATGTACGACTTCGGCTACAACGCGGGCACCTCCACGCTCGCCGCGTGGGTCAACGGCAGCATGAACGCCTCGGTGTTCGGCATCACCGACGCCAATGGCGACACCGTCTACCTCAGCGGCGGAGCCGCGGCCCTGGACGGTCTGATCAACGCCGTCTCCGGCATGACCGGCGCGGTCAGCGTCGGCGCCATGAAGAACCTGTTCATCATGGGCGGCGGCAGCCGGCTCTTCCATCGGCAGGGCTTCGCCGAGTTCTTCCTCCAGTTCGGCTGGAAGCTCCCCGAGAAGGTCTTCACCTCCCAGCTCACCAACTGGTACCGCGCCGGCATCAACCCCTGGTGGTACCAGGGCGGTTACGGCGACACCGGCACCGCCGAGACCGGCACCGGCACCGCCGACACCAGCGGGGAGCCGCAGCCGTGACCACCGAGCGTACGACCGCCCACACCGTCCACGTCGCCGCCAAGGGACGCGGCGCCCACCGTACGATCGCCGCCGCCGTACGCGCCGCCCGGCCCGGCGCGACCGTCCTGGTGGAGCCCGGCGAGTACCGGGAGTCGCTGACCGTGGACCGGCCGGTGGTGCTGCGCGCCGAACACGGCGCGGGCAGCGTCACGCTGTACCCGGCGGCCGAGGGAACGCCCGCGCTGACCGTGGCCGACGCGCACTGCGCGGTCCACGGATTCACCCTGTGCGGCGCCGGCCCCGGAGAGGCGGCGGTCCGGGTGACCGACGGTTCGACGCTGGCGCTGCACGACTGCGTGGTCCTCGGCGGCCGGGTCGAGGTGACGGGCATGGACGCCGACGACGGCTCCCAAGGGATGCACGGAACAGGGGAGTTGGCTGTCCCCGACCCCGACGGCCTGGACTTCGACGCCGACCCCGACCCCGATCTGGCCCCGACCCGCGAACGGGGACCCGCGCTGCTCCTGCTGCGCTGCCGGATCGCGGGCGCGGTCGGCGCGGGTCTGCACCTGTCGGGCACCGCTCGCGCCCGCGCCGACGACCTGCGGATCGAGGCCGTCGACGGCACCGCGGTCGTCCTGTCCGGCACCGCCCGGCTCTCCGCCGAGCGGCTGCGCGTACGCGACTGCACCGGCACGGGCCTGCGGATCCGGGGCCGGGCCGCCGCCGCACTGGTGGACTGCGCGCTGGAAGGGACCGGCGGCAGCGGAGTGCTCGTCGAGGACGAGGCGGCGCTCGTCGCGGGCGACACCCGCGTCACCGGCGCGGGCGCGGTCGGCATCCGCCTCACCGGCTCCGCCACCGCCGAGATCGCCGACTGCCGGATCACCGGCTCCGTCACCAGCGGTCTCGTCGCCCAGGACGCCGCGCGGCTGGCCGCCACCGGCTGCGCGGTCACCGACTCCCGCGCCAACGGCCTGCTGGTCCTCGGCGCCGCCACGGCCCGCCTCGCCGACTGCGCGATCTCCGGCACCGGCTACAGCGCCGTCCACCTCGCCGACGCCGCCCAAGCCGCCCTGCTCGACTGCCGGATACGCGACAGCGCCGAGCACGGCCTGCACGCCGTCGGCACCGCGCACGCCGACCTCACCGAATGCGGCCTGTCCCGTATCGCCATGACCGGCCTGCACACCGCGCAGACCGCGACCCTCACCGCCCGCGGCTGCCGCCTCACCGACACCGCGACCGGAGTGCACGCCGTCTCCGCCGCGGGCACCGAGTTGGAGCACTGCACAGTGCTGCGCGCCGCGAAGACCGGTGTCGAGGTCGGCGCGGGCGGCGGCGTACGGCTCTCCCACGTGCGGGTCGTCGCCGCGGGAGCGGCCGGGATCGTGGTCGACTCCGGCGGCACCGCGCGGGTCGACGGCGGCTCCGTCGAAAGCAGCGCCGGCTCCGCGATCGTCGTGTGGACCGGCGCGTTCCCCGAGGTCAGCGGGGTCTTCATCGACGCGCCCGCGAAGAACGGCATCTACCTCGCCGAGGACGCGGGCGGCACCTTCACCTCCTGCGAGGTCGCGGGCGCGGGCTTCCCCGCCCTCCACGTGGCACGCGGCGCCGCCCCGGTCTTCCGCCGCTGCCGGGTCCGCGACTGCGCCGAGGATCTGGGCCAGGACGAGGGAGCGCGGCCCGCCTTCGAGGACTGCGTCTCCTACGACGTACGGCGGCCGACGATTCCGCAGCTCGGCGGGGGAGCGGCGGGCCGGGCCGCGGGCCTGCCCGCGTCGCCGTCCGGGACGGCCCCGCCCGGCGTACCCGGTGACGACGGACCGGACCCGGACGCGCCGGAGGAGGATCTGGACGACCTGCTCGCCGAACTCCACTCGCTGGTCGGCCTCGACGGCGTCAAGGGCGATGTCGGCTCCCTGGTCAAGCTGATGCGGACGGTACGGCGACGGCAGGAGGCCGGGCTGCCCGCGCCGCCGCTCAGCCGCCACCTGGTCTTCGCGGGCAACCCCGGCACCGGCAAGACCACCGTCGCCCGGCTCTACGGCCGTCTGCTCAAGGCGCTCGGCCTGCTGCGCCGCGGCCACCTGATCGAGGTCGACCGCAGCGCGCTGGTCGGCGAGTACGTCGGCCACACCGGGCCGCGTACCACCGCCGCCTTCCAACAGGCCCTGGGCGGCGTGCTGTTCATCGACGAGGCGTACGCGCTGTCGCCGCTGCACAGCGGCAACGACTTCGGCACCGAGGCCGTCTCGACGCTCGTCAAGCTCATGGAGGACCACCGCGACGACATCGTGGTGATCGCCGCGGGCTACCCCACCGAGATGGACCGCTTCGTCTCCTCCAACCCCGGCCTGTCCTCCCGCTTCAGCCGCACCCTGCACTTCGTGGACTACGACGCGGCGGAACTCGTCTCGATCGTGGAGCACCAGGCGGCCGAGCACCGTTACGAACTCACCGAGAAGGCCCGCGCGGAACTGGGCGGCTTCTTCGACCGGATGCCGCGCGGCGAGGGCTTCGGCAACGGCCGCTCCGCGCGCCAGGTGTTCCAGGAGATGACGGAACGTCAGGCGCAACGCGTCGCGGAACTGGCCGATCCGCGTGCCGAGGACCTGGTCGCCCTCGAAGCCGACGACTTGCCGCCGCAATCCGTGGCCCTGCCCGCGGCACCCGCCGTCGCCCGCCCCGTCCTCAGACTCTGAGGAGACGCGCCGAGGCCCCGGCCCCGAGCGAACACCCCGGCCCCGAGCGAACACCCCGCCCCCGCGCCCGACATCCCCCCCCGGAGACCCCCCGTGCCGACGCCCGACCTCCCGCCGCCCGCCCTGGACAAGCCCGCGTCCGCGCCGCCGCCCGCCGCCTCGGACTTCTCCGCCACCTTCGCCGAGCACGCCTCCGTGCCCCGCCGCGGCCTGGTGCCCGGCGTGCGCGTGTGGGGCACGCTCGGCGGCGCCGCGGCGGTGACGGCCGTCTGCGTGCTCGTCGTCCCGCTGCTCGGCGCCCTCGGCGGCGACAACGGCGGCGACGGCGGCCGCACGTCGGACACGGTGGTCGCCGCCGCGCGGACCGAGTCGCCGAGCGCGACGCCGTCGAGCACCGCCACCACCCCCGAGGCGGCGGTGACCACGACGAGCCCGTCGCCGACGACCAGGCCGCCCGCGGCCAAGCACGCCGCCGCCCCGCCCGCCGGGAACTCCAGCGGTTCCGGCGGCTCGGGGGGCTCGGCCGGATCAGGGGGTGGCGCCCCGCGCACCCAGGCGACGAAGAAGGCCACGAGCCCGGCGACCAGGCAGACCGCCAAGCCGCCGGCGAAGGCGACCAAGGCCGCCGCGCCGCCCGCTCCGGCCAGGGTCGGCGACTTCCTGGTCAGCGGCGGGTCGGGCAAGTGCCTGAACGCCTCGGCCGGTTCGGACGGCACCCACCTGCAACTGTGGACCTGCAACGGCAACGTCAACGAGCAGTGGACCTTCGCCTCCGACGGCACGATCCGCAGCAAGGGCCTGTGCATGGACGCCGCTTGGGGCAGCACGGACGACGGGACGATCGTCCAGATCGCCTATTGCAGCGGCAATCCGGCGCAGCAGTTCACGCTGAGCGGCGGCGTGATCCGCGGCGACCAGTCGGGCCTGTGCGTCGACGTATGGATGGCCGCGACCTCCGACGGCACTCCGATCAAGCTCCACCCGTGCAACGGCGGCAGCAACCAGGCGTGGAAACGCAAGAGTTGACGGTCGACGGCCCCGAACTCCGCGCCCATGCGGGCGTACGGTGTCGGCGCGGCGGCAGCGGGGGCCGCGGCGCGACAGGGTGATACACCGTCAGATCACCCTGCCGTGCCGGAGCTCCCGCTGCCGCCGGTGCCGGAGGGCGTCCAGCGGTTCCGGCGCCAGCGACGACGGATGGTGGGCCTCCTTGACCAGGAAGTGCGGGCGGCGCTTGGTCTCGTAGGAGATCCGGCCGATGTACTCGCCGATCAGGCCGGGCATCACCATCTGGACGCCGCCCATGCCCACGATGATGGCGACCAGGGTGACACAACCGGGCGCGTCGACCCCGGTGACCAGCGCGTCCACCGTGACCCCGGCCGCGGAGAGCACGCCGAGGACGGCACGGGTCTGCGCGTCGAAGCGGTCGATGATCGCCTCCTCGTCGTCACAGGGCACGACGACCGAGAGCTTCGTCATGCGCGCCTCCCGGGGCGACGGAGACCGAGGGCGGTTCCGCGGAGCACGGATCCGTCCAAGAGCCCGTCTCGCGTGGGGCGTTGGGGGAAGAGCCGTCGTGCGAGGGTGCGTCCGGCGGTACCCGAGGAGCCGTCGCGCCCCGAGCGGTCGCGGAACCGGCCGCCGACGCCGACCGCGAGCAGCACGGCCAGGGCGAGGCCGGAGGCCGGGAGCCCGGCGTTCAGACCGGGTGTGCGGAACGAGCAGGAGACCCGCGAACCGCCGCCCAGATCCACGGCGATGAGGCCGCCGAGGGTGCGGGGGGCCGCCGACGCCCCGCCGTCGACCGAACAGCGCCAGCCGGTCACGGCGGGCACGGCGAGGACCGCGGTGCCGTGGCCGCCCCGGCGGAAGGCGGCCGTGATCGTATGGCCGCCCGCCGTGACCTCGGCCGGGCCGGTGGCCCGCAGCTTCGTGACCGCGCGCCGCAGCGCGCCCTGGTCGAGGCAGCCGACCGGGAACCGCGGGATGTCCTGCGCGGTGGTGGTGCCCAGCGCCAGCCGGATCCGGCCGCTCGCGGGCACGGCGCCGAGCGGCATGATCCCGTTGGCGGCCAGGTCGTGGACGCCGACCGCCCGGTACTCGGCGCCGTTCGCACGGACCGGGCCGGAGAACCAGGGCACGTACAGATACGCGAGGGTGCCCGGCGCGCAGGTCGCGGTGAACGACGTCCAGGCCGCGCCCTTGGCGTTGCCCGGCAGCCGCCAGGTGCCGTTCGGCTCGGGGACGGGCCGGGGCCCGGAGCCGGGAGAGAGCAGCGGCACGCGGTAGACCCGGGCGCCGAGCACGCGCTGCTGCCGGGCGAAGACCGAGGTGTCGCGGACGGCGCCGTCGAAGGCGGCGCCGGGCCTGAGGGTGACGATCGGGGGAGCGGGCGCGGTGTGCTGGGCGACGGCGCTCGGCGCGCCGGGCACAATGCCGAGGGAACTGCTCACTCCCATGATCGCCCGGCCCACCGGGTCGTCGAGGCCGTAGATGTGACGGCCCCTCATGGTCCAGGCGGAGCCGAGGGCCTGGAGGGTGGCCGCGGTCCGCGCGGGCAGATAGCTGCTGTAGTACGAGCCGCCCTCGCCGCCGAGCAGCAGCGGGTCGTTGGCGGTGTACTGGTGCGGACCGGGGTCGGTGCGGGTCGCGGGCCAGTCGTCCCGCGCGCCGACCGCCGCGTGCGCGGTGAGCGACGCGGCGCTGATCGTCTCCCTCGGCGTCCACCGGGGGTTGTCGTCCCTGATCACGCTGACGGAGAAGACGCTGTAGGCGGTGGCGAGGAAGACCGAGCAGGTCAGCGCGGCGAACACGCCGATACGTACCCGGCGGTCGGTCCGGTGGCGGGCGAGCAGCAGCAGAAGGCCGAGGACGAGGGCGCTGTCGGCGAGGATCAGGATCCACTCGCCGCGCGTGAAGTAGTGGCCGCCGCTCACCACGGCGAGCAGGACCGCCAACGCGGCCCCGCCCGCGAGCAGTTCACGTGGGCGTGGCCTGCGGGAGAGCGCCAGCCAGGCGACCGCCACCAGCATGGACGTCAGCGCGATGGCGGCGCGGTAGGGGCTGCCGTTGGGCATGGCCAGGCCGTGCCACAGCAGGACCGTCGGCTTCCAGACGTACGACAGGGCCACCAGGACCAGCAGCCCGGTCCAGACCGCGCGTTCCCTGCCAGGCACCCGCCGCATGAAGGGGAAGGCGAGCACGAGCAGCAGCGGCAGCAGTCCGACGGAGATCCGCGGGGCGGACGGGTAGAGGCCGCCGGGCAGCAGGTGCGCGAGGTAGTCGAGGGCGGCGGGCGGCGTGTAGTCCTGGGGCTCGGCGGGCTGGGACGCCTTGCTGGCGGTGTAACTCACCGTCAGCACGGGCGCGGCCAGCAGCAGGCCGGTCGCGGTCGCCGCCGCGGCGCGCAGCAGTGCGCGCCAACGGTCCCGCACCGGACGGGAGTCGAGCAGCAGGCGGGCGCCGAGGACCAGACCCATGCCGAGGGTCGCCATGGCCGCGGTGTAGAAGTTCGCCGCCCAGCACAGGGTGATCACCAGCGTCGCGGGCACCCAACGGCGGTTGTGCAGACACCAGTCGTAGGCGATGCCGAGCAGCGGGAAGGACGACAGGCCCCACATCCACATGGGGTCGCCGAAGCCGTCCGAGACCGTCCAGGTGCTCACCGCGTAGCCGACCGCGAGCAGCGCGCGCAGCCACGGCGAGCCCGGCCGCAGCCTGCCGAGGTAGACCGTCATCAGGGCCGCGCCGAGTCCGATGCTCAGCACCGTGGCCGTGAAGACGGCCGCGTTGACGGCGTCGCGCGGGAAGAGCCCGACCAGCCAGGAGAACGGGTTCATCAGATAGGTGAAGAAGTCGGCGAGGAAGGGGACGCCGTATCCGCTGCCCCAGTTGACGATCAGGTCGCCGGTGGCGCGGCCGTGCATCAGGTCCCACAAGTGGGCGTGGTACGGCACGAATTGGTTGCCGAGGTCGTTGACGGCCCGCGATCTCGGTCCGAACGGGTACGTCCCGTGCACGGCCAGCGCCAGGCAGTAGGCACCCATGGAGACGGCCGCCGCGAGCAGCGCCGCCAGCGGTGTCGCGGCGGCCCGGAGCGCCGGGCGGCGCGGCGGACCGGCGGGCGGCGCCGCTGGGGGTGTGTCGATGGCCGCGGAGGAGGAGGTCAGCACCGTGTCCCGCTTGCTCGTATGCCTCAGATCGTCTCCCGGCGCATCCTACTACGTTCTCTGTAGTAGTTTTCGGCATCTCGTCGCTCCGTCGTCCTCCGGCGCCGACCGCCGGGGTTCATACCGCGGACGCCGTCGTACGCGACCGGCTCCGCAGCCGTCTCAGGGCCACGTCGAAGGCCCCGCGCGCGCCGGGTGCCAGGCGCAGTGCCAGCGAACCGCCCGCCGTCCGGTACGCCTGGATCAGCGCGACGCCGTACCGCCCGCAGGGGGTGACCGTGCGCCGCAGCCCCGAGTCCTGGGCGCGCGGCGCGAGCGGGGCCGTCACCGTGCCGTCGGCGTACCGCAGCCGCACCCGTACGTCCCAGGTCTGGGTGCCGCGACAGCCCGCGGCGGCGAGCCGGCCCACGTCGAGCGGGACGCTGGCGCGCCAGCGACCGCACTCGTCGTACGCCGTGGCCGTGGTGGTGACGGCGGGTTCCGCGCCGTCCCGCGCGATGACGTCGACCTCCACGGAGACCGGGCCGCCGACCGCGGCGAGGCGGCCGTACAGATCGCGGATTCGCAGCCGCAGTCGCCCGTGACGGCCGGTGAACAGCGTGCCGTCCACCGTCAACGGCAGTGCGTCGAGCGGGAGTTGGCCGAGCCCGTCGAGCCTGACGTCGCGCAGGCCGTCCGACCAGACGGGACCGGCCGACGTCCGCGCGTACGGCGGGGCCAGTCTGGCCGGGTCCGCCGCGAGCTGCGCGAGCCGGGCCAGGTCGCGCGGGGCGTCACCGGCCAGCACCACCGCGGCGATCCAGCGGGCGGGGGCCGCCGCCGCGGCCCGCTCGGCGTCGGTGAAGGAGGCCAGGTAGGCGCGGGCCAGTCTCCACCACGCGCGCTGGTACGCGGGGTCGCGGCCGGGCAGTTCGCGGACGTACAGGCACAGGTCGTCGTCGAGGAATTTGGTGCGGCAGGCGGCGGCGAGCAGGGGGCGGCGGGCGGCGGTGAAGACGTCGACGGCCTGGCGGTGGGCGGCGACGCGGGCGGCCCAGTCGCCGATGTCCCGGCGGGCGGGCGCGACCGGCTCCCCGGCCTCGCGGCGCGCCCGCCGGACGCAGACGGTGTCGGGCACGACGGCGATCGGCGGTCCCGCCGCCAGCACGCGGGCGGTGAAGACGAAGTCCTCGTAGGCGAAGGTGCCTTCGGGGCAGCGGAGCCGGTGCCGGTCGAGGAAGGCGCGCCGGTAGAGCTTGTTGACGCACAGGGTGTCGCGCAGGAGCTCCGGATGGTCCTCGGGGGACGCGAGGACGGCGGCCTCGCGGTAGAGCGCGGGCTGCCAGCGCACCTCACGGCCGCCGGGCAGTTCGCGGCGGACGGCGACGCCGACGGTGACCGGCGTGCCGTGGGTCTCCGCGGCGGTCAGCAGCGCGCGTACGGCGCCGTCCGGCAGCACGCCGTCGCTGTCGAGGAACATCACGTACTCGGCGGTGGCGACCGCGACGCCGTCGTTGCGGGGCGTGCCGCGACCGCCGCTGTTCTCGGCGCGGTGCACGACGCGCAGTCGGGGCTCGCGGGCGGCCAGCGCGTCCAGGACGTCGGGCGTCCGGTCGCGGGAGGCGTCGTCCACCGCGACGACCTCGGTGACGGCCGGGCCCTGCGCGAGCGCGGACCGTACGGCGGCGCCGACGGTTTCCGCGTCGTCGCGGGCGATGACGACGACGCACACGCCCGGCCCTGTCATCCGCATGGCGAACCGTCCATGGCGGCCACTCCCTGTCGGCCCTCTCCCGGTCGGCGGCACCGGTGCTCCGGGACGCCGTGATGCCGTGATGCCGGTGGTTACTACACTCCTTGTAGTAGCCACCCGGAACCGGAAGCTACTACAGACCTTGTAGTAGCGTAATAAGGGGAGACGAGATCACCGATGGCCCCTCAGCGCCGGAGCCGCGGCAGTCTGGCACGCGACATCCAGGCCGTACTCGCCGCGGGCGCAGGACCGATGACCCCCGCGCAGGTCCGCGACGCGCTCGGCGGGGAGCTGGCCTACACGACGGTGATGACGGTGCTCACCCGGCTGCACGCCAAGGGCGAGGTCACCCGGCGGCAGGAGGGCCGCGGCTACGCGTACACCGCGCCCGCGCACCCGGCCGAGGTCACCGCGCAGCGCATGCAGCGACTGCTCGACGCCGACGACGACCGCGCCGGTGTGCTGGTCCGCTTCGTCGGCACGCTCAAGGCCGCCGACGAACACCTCCTGCGCAGCCTCCTCGACCCGCCGGGCCCCGAAAGTCGCCGGGACGGCGAGGCAACCGACGGCGCGGCCGATCCGTCTGACGGACCGGAGCCGGACGGAAAGCGGTGAAGGTGCTGACAGCGGTGGACGCGACGAACGGGCGGCACGCGGCGGGCGCGACCGCCGTGCGCGGATCGGCGCCCAGGGACCCGACCGCGTCGCGCCGTTCGGCCTCCCCGGACCCGACCGCTGTGCGCGGGCCGATGCCTCAAGACCCGACCGCCGTGCCCGGATCGGCGTACCCGGACCCGACCGACTCGACCGCGTCGTGCGGATCGACGCCCCAGGACCCGACCTGCTCGACCGCGTCGCGCCGTCCGGCACCCCCGGACCGGCGGTGGGCGGCCGACACCGGGGAGGCGGCGTGACCGGAGCCGTCTGTGCGACCACCCTCGTCTGCCTGCTGTTCGCGCTCACCGCGCCCCGGCTCGGGAAGCTGCTGCCGCCCGCCACGGCCACCCGGCTGCTCGTGCCCGCCGCGCTCGCGGTGGCCGCCTCGACCCTGTTCGTCCTCGGCGAGCTGGGCTTCACCTGGCTCGGACAGGTGCCCGCGATCGCCGCGCTCGGACCGTGGTCGCCCAAGCGCCTCGACGCCCTCGACCCCGTGCCCGACCCGCTGGCGGCGGCCAGCCTCGTCCTGCTGGCCGCGGCCGTCGCGCACGCCTCGCTCACCGTCGTCCGCCGACTGCGCGCGCTGGCCGCCGTCTACCGGATCGCCCGCGGCCCGCGCACCGCCGACCCCGTGCTCGTCGTCGACAACGCGTGGCCCGACGCCTTCACCACCCCCGCCCCCGCCGCGCGCATCGTCATCACCACCGGCCTGCTCAGGGCGCTCACCCCGCAGGAGCGGCAGGTCGTCCTCGCCCACGAGCACTCCCACCTCAACCACCGGCACGTCTGGTGGATCCTCGCCGCCGAACTGGCCGCGGGCGTCAACCCGTTGCTGCGCCGTACCGCCAAGGCGGCCGGTCAAGCCGTCGAGCGCTGGGCGGACGAGGACGCCGCCCGCAGCGTCGGCGACCGGCAGCTCGTCGCCAGGACCATCGCCCGCGCGGCGCTGCTCCAGCACGACGCGCCGCACCCGGCCGCCGGAACCGCGCCCGTCGCGGCGGCCACCGGCAGCGACGTCCCCGCGCGGGTGCACGCCCTGCTCGGCCGGCCGCCGCGCCGCCGCCCGCTGGCCCTCACGACACTGGCCGCGCTGCTGGTCGCCAGTACGGTCGCCACCGCCGCCGTCGAACGCACCGGCGAGCACCTCTTCGACCGCGCGGCCCAGCCGCCGCCCGCCACCGTGCGCGACCACGTCCATGGGCACGCGCGCGTCCCCGCGCCCCACCGCGCGCACACCCCCGCACCGGGCCGGGTCACCCGCCACCTCCACTCGTCGCTGGTGCCCGCCCTCGCACGGGACCGGGCCGACCGCGACACGGGCGGCGACCGCCTCCCGGGGTGAGCGCGGCTCGCACCGCCCTTGGCGCGCCCTGTTCCGCGTCGGTACGGACCGGCGTAGGTTCTGGGGCGGAGACCGCGGCCGCAACGGCCGCCGGGGGAGGGCTGCATGACCGTGCTCAAGGGCAAGACCGCTGTGGTCACCGGCGGTTCGCGGGGCATCGGCCGGGCGATCGTGGAACGGCTCGCACGCGACGGCGCGGACGTCGTGTTCGGCTACGCGCGCGACGCCGAGGCCGCGGCCGATGTCGTACGCACCGTCGAGGAGGCGGGCGGGACCGCGCGGGCGCTCCGGGCCGACCTCGTGGAACCCGGCGCCGCCGAGCGGCTGATGGCCACCGCCGACCGCCACCTCGGCGGCCTGGACATCCTGGTCAACAACGCCGCGCTGAGCATCACCCCCGCGCCCCTGGCCGACACCGACGAGGAGATGTACGACCGCGTGATGGCGGGCAACGCCAAGTCCACCTTCCTGACCATGCGTTACGCGGCCAGGCACCTGCGCGACGACGGCCGTGTCGTCAACATCTCCACCCTCAACACGCTCCGCCCGGCGCCCGGGAACGCGCCCTACGCGGCCAGCAAGGGCGCGATCGAGCAACTGACCCGCGTGGCCTCCCGCGAGCTCGGCGCGCGCGGCATCACCGTCAACACGGTCTCGCCCGGCGCCACCGACACCGACCTCCTACGCGAGGCCAACCCGGGTGCGGACTTCCAGCCGCTCATCGACCTCACCCCGCTCGGCCGCCTGGGCCGCCCCGCCGACATCGCGGACGTCGTCGCCTTCCTCGCCGGCCCCGCCGCCCGCTGGCTCACCGGCCAGAATCTCCGCGCGGACGGCGGCCTCAGCTAGTGGGGACCTGCGGTCTCCCCGCCGTGTCCCCACGGTGGCCCCGCGACAGACCATCGGATTCCGGCTCCGAACGAGACCGCCGGACGACTCGCCAGACGAACACGGAGAAGACGTCATGACAGCATCCATCCTGGTCACCGGCGGTACGGGCACCCTCGGGCGGCACGTGATCCCGCTCCTGCCGGAGGCGGGCACCAAACCCCGGGTGCTGAGCCGTACGGCCCACGCGTCCGGCGACGGCGTCGAGTACGTCACCGGCGACCTGCTCACGGGCGAGGGAATCGACGCGGCGGTGGACGGCATCGAGACCGTCCTGCACCTCGCGGGCGACGCGAAGAGCGACGACAAGTCCACCCGCGCCCTGCTGACCGCCGCGTCGGCCGCGGGCGTACGGCACTTCGTCTACATCTCGGTCGTCGCGGCGGACAAGGTCCCCCTCGGCTACTTCAAGGTGAAACTGGCCGCCGAGCGGATGGTGGCCGAGTCCGGGCTGCCGTGGACGACGCTGCGCGCCGCGCAGTTCCACGAGTTCGCCTTCACCGTGATCGGGAAGATGGCCAAGCTGCCGGTGCTGCCGATCCCCGGCGTGATGCGGCTCCAGCCGGTCGACTCACGCGAAGTCGCCGCCCGCATGGTGGAGTTGGCCCTCGCCGAGCCCGCGGGGCGGGTTCCCGACATGGTGGGTCCCACCGTCTACACGCTGGCCGAGGCGGCCCGCGGCTACCTCCAGGCGGTCGGCAAGCGCCGCCCGATCATGCCGGTCCCGATGCCGGGCAAGGCCGGGCGCGTGTACCGGGACGGGGAGAATCTGACGACTGAGGGCGCCACCGTCGGCGAGCGCACCTGGGAGGCGTTCCTGGCCGAACGGGCGGTCTGACCAGGGTACGTGGGCACACCGCGGGCCGCCGTCCGCTCCGCGTACGAGGGGGCGGCCCTCACGTACGCGGAGGTTCGCCCCTGCCCCGGACCGGATGCTCCGGCTGCCCGGACGCGTCCCCCGGCGGGCGCGGCTCGGGTACGGGGGCGGGGGCCGCGCCGCCCGCGACCCGTGTGCTCAACCGGCGGGTACCGGTTGTCGCGTAGGCCGAATAGCGCGGCACCCAGCGCAGCAGCGCGCCCGCCGCCGCGAGGCCGACCGCGCCCATGAGGGCGATCCCGGCCGCGAGGCTGCCGAGGGCGGCGGCGGCCGAGACGACCAGCGGGCCGCCCGCCGCGCCGGAGTCCGCGCACAGCCGCCACACACCGAGGAACTGCGAGCGGGCGCGCGGCGGCGCGACATCGGCGCCGAGGGTCATGAGGATGCCGCTGCCGATCCCGTTGCCGAAGCCCATCAGCATGGCGACGACGGTCAGCGACGCCAGGCTGTGGGTCAGCGGCAGCGCGGCCTGCGCGCAGCCCAGCACCACCATGGACGGCACGGCGATCCACAGCCGGCCCGCCCGGTCCATCACCTGCCCCGACGGATAGAAGGTCAGGGTGTCGACCAGCCCCGCGATCCCGAAGACCACACTGGTGGACGAAGGGCTCAGACCCAGATGGTCGGCCCACAGCGGCAGCACCGTCTGCCGGGTCGCGCGGACCGAGGCCACCAGCAGGACGGCCAGGCCCAGCGTCAGGAAGACCCGGCGGTGGCCGCGCAGCACCGACCGTACCGAGGCGGTCTCCCGCACGGCCCCCGCCGCCGGGTCCGCGACGTCGCGCACGGTCAGCAGCACCACGACCGTCACCGCCGTGCACAGCAGCGCCAGCCAGTAGATGTCGTGCACCGGGAACCTGGTGAGCACGGCCGCGCCGAGGAACGGCCCGACGAAGGCGCCGACGCGCGACATACCGCCGAGTGTGGACATCGCCCGCGCGCGCAGCCCGGTGGGCACGACCTCGGTGAGATACGACTGTCTGGCCAGGATGAAGACCGCGTTGGAGGCGCCGGTGACGGTCACGGCCGCCGCGAGCTGCCACACGCTGCGGGCCAGCGCGCAGCCGGACAGCGTCACCGCCGTGACCCCGGAGGCGACCAGCATCGCCTTGCGGTCGCCGAGCCGCGCCGCCAGCGCGCCGGCCGGCACGTCGCCGAGGATCTGCCCGACGCCGAGCAGCGCCAGTACCAGCCCGGCGCTGCCGACGCTCGCGCCGAGCGCTCTGCCGCTGAGCGCGAGCACCGGAGCGAGGGCGCCCATGCCCGTCTCGAAGATCAGGACCGGCAGGAAGACCGCCGGTATCAGACTCCTCAGGGACACGGGACGCGCACTCACCTGTTGATTGCCTCACCTCGGGCCGGACCTCACCGGGCACGCCCTCGGTCGGCGGCGGGCCGTCCACCATTCAACAACAGCCGAGATGTCGATCCGGGCCCGACCCGTTCGTATGGACAGTGAGAGCCGGTCGGCGCACCGGCCGCAGGAACCGGGCAGGAGCCCGGTACGGACCCGGGAGGCACCCCATGCCGCAATATCTGCTCAGCGTCTACCAGCCCGACACCGACGAGCCGCCGTCCGCCGAATTCCTCGCCCCGATCCGGCGCGACCTCGACACGCTCAACGCCGAGATGAAGGACGCCGGGGCCTGGGTCTTCGCCGCGGGCCTGTTCCCCGCGGGCACGGCCACCGTGCTGCGGCACAAGGGCGACGACATCCTGACCACGGACGGCCCGTACGTCGAGGGCAAGGAGCACCTCGGCGGCTTCACGATCGTCGAGGCGCCCGACCTGGACGCCGCCCTCGCGTGGGGCCGCGCGCTCGCCCGCGCGACGACCCTCCCGATCGAGGTCAGGCCGCTCCGGTACGGGCCGTCCGAGTGACGTCGGCATGACGCGCGAGCCGGAGCGACGGCCGCCCTACGAGGGGCCGGAGCCGGAGCCACGGGCGGCGTACGGGCCGGGAAAGGGGGCGGCGCCCGAGCCGGAGGTCGCCCGCGTCTTCCGCGAGCAGTACGGCCGCGCCGTCGCCGTCCTCGTCCGCTCCTTCGGCGACATCGACATCGCCGAGGAGGCGGTCCAGGACGCGTTCACCACGGCGGTACGGCGCTGGCCGGCCGACGGGGTGCCGCCGAGCCCGGCGGGCTGGATCATCACCACGGCGCGCAACCGCGCGATCGACCGGCTGCGCCGCGAGTCCTCCCGCGCGGACCACCAGGCCCAGGCCGCGCTGCTGCGGGCCGACCGGGAACCGGCGCGAGAGGAGGGCCCCGTGCACGACGACCGGCTGCGGCTGATCTTCACCTGCTGCCACCCGGCCCTCTCCCCGGCGGCCAGGACCGCCCTGACGCTGCGGCTGCTCGGCGGGCTGACCACGGCCGAGATCGCGCGGGCCTTCCTGGTGCCCGAGCCGACCATGGCGCAGCGGCTGGTGCGGGCCAAGGGCAAGATCCGCGACGCGCGCATTCCGTACCGCGTCCCGTCCGACGCCGACCTGCCCGACCGGCTCCGCGCGGTGCTCGCGGTCGTCTATCTGATCTTCAACGAGGGCCACACGGCCGGTTCGGGCGACCGGCTGGTCCGCGCCGACCTGTGCGCCGAGGCGGTACGGCTCGGCCGCCTGCTGCACGCGCTGATGCCCGACGAGCCCGAAGTGCCCGGCCTGCTGGCGCTGATGCTGCTCACCCGGTCGCGGGAGGCGGCGCGCACCGCCGGGGACGGCGGCCTCGTCCTCCTCGCCGACCAGGACCGGAGCCGGTGGGACCGCGCCCTGATCGCGGAGGGCCAGGATCTCGTACGGCAGTGCCTGCGGCGGGGGCAGCCGGGTCCGTACCAGATCCAGGCGGCGATCAACGCCGTGCACAGCGACGCGCCGACGGCGGCGGCCACGGACTGGCCGCAGATCGTGACGCTGTACGACCAGTTGCTCGCGGTCGCCCCCGGCCCGGTCGTCGCCCTCAACCGCGCGGTCGCGGTGGCCGAGGTCCAGGGACCGGCGGCGGCGCTCGCCCTCGTCGACCGCCTCGACCTGGACGGCTACCACGTCCTGCACGCCGTCCGCGCCGACCTGTTGCGCCGCCTGGGCCGTACGCGGGAGGCCGCGGCGGCCTACGACGCGGCGCTTGAGCGGACCGACAACGCGGCCGAGCGGGCCTTTCTGGGCGGCAGGCGGCGGTCGCTCGACGGGCCGACGCCGTAGGGCCGGTGGGGGCGGCCCCGTATGCCCTTCGTCAACCGGCGCGCAGCGCGGCCAGGCGGTCGAGGAAGACGCGCTGCCCCTCCACGATCTTCTCGTGGGCCTGCGGCAGACCGAGCCAGGCCACCCGGTCGATCTCCGGGAACTCCTGGAGGCGGCCCGACCCCTTCGGCCACTCCATCGTGAAGGTGCCGGGCACGGCGAGGGCCGGGTCGAAGTCGGCGTGCAGCGCCCAGGCCGTGACGGCCTTGCCGCCGGACTGCTCGGTCTCGCCGAGCGGGAGGAGTTCGCCGTCGGGCAGCGGCAGGCCGACCTCCTCCCGGAACTCGCGCCGGGCGGCGTCCACCGCGGCTTCGTCCGGCCCGTACTCGCCCTTGACGATCGACCAGGCGCCCGCGTCGCGCCGGGCCCAGAAGGGCCCGCCCATGTGCCCGAGAAGGACCTCGATCCCGCCGTCCCGGTCCGCGCCGCCGACCTCGCGGAAGAGCAGGACCCCGGCGCTGCGCTTGTTCACCACACCGCCAAGTCTGGCCTCCCGGCCGAGGTTTACGGGAGAGGCGCACCAGACAGACGCCTGCCGGACCGGGCCCGCGCAAGGCCGCGTCCCCCCGCGCCCCGGTCGGCACCCTCGCACGGCGCCGCTTTGGCCGCAGCCGTCGCCGTCCGCGCGGCGGGGGGATCTCCATGGCGACGTCGACCGGGTGCCACCAGGCGTCCTGGGCGGCGCGGGGCGCCGATCGGGCGCGTGGCACGATGATCGGACCGCGAACCCCCGAAACCCCCGAAACCCCCGAACCCCCGGAGCAGCGCGTGCGCCACCTCGACTATGACGACATCCGGCAGGCGGCCGACCGCATCGACGGCCACATCAGGCCGGTGGCCGTCACCAGAGCCGACCCCGGCCTCGTCGGCGGCGGCCGGGGCGGCGAGCCCTACGAGCTCTGGTTCGCCCTGGAATACCTCCAGTTCACGGGCTCCTTCAAAGCGCGCGGCGCGCGGAATTTCCTGCTCGCGCACAGCGCCGCCGGCACCCTCCCGGCCGCGGGCGTCACCATCGCGTCCGGCGGCAACGCCGGGCTCGCCTGCGCGTGGGCGGCCAAGGCGCTCGGCGTCCCCGCCACCGTCTTCGTGCCCGAGACGGCCCCCGCGGTGAAGGTCGCGCGCCTGCGGGCGTACGGCGCGGACGTACGCCTGGTGGGCAAGGAGTACGCCGAAGCGCTCGCCGCCTGCGAGGAGTTCACCGCCACCGCGGGCGCGCTGGGCAGCCATGCCTACGACCACCCGTACATCGCCGCGGGGGCGGGCACCGTACTGGACGAGATCCGTACCGCGATTCCCGGCCTGGACACCGTCCTTGTGGCGGTCGGCGGCGGCGGACTGTTCGCCGGGGTCGCCACCGCCGCGCGCGAGCACGGCATCCGCGCCGTCGCGGTGGAGCCGGAGAACGCCCGTACGCTGCACGCGGCCGTCGAGGCCGGCCACCCGGTCGACGTGACCGTGGACTCCGTCGCGGGCGACTCGCTCGGCGCGCGCCGCGCCACCGAGATGGCGGTCCACGCGGGCCGTCAGGACAACGCGCGGTCCGTCCTGGTGCCCGACCGGGCCATCATCGCCGCCCGCCAGACGCTCTGGGACGAGCTGAGGATCGTCACCGAGGTGGGCGGGGCCACCGCCTTCGCGCCGCTGCTGCCGACCGGGGGAGAGGACGGCGGGGGGCGGCCGTACGAGCCGCGCCCCGGCGAAAAGGTGGCGGTCCTGCTGTGCGGGGCCAACACCGACCCCGGCGATCTGGTGGCCCGCGCGGAAGGCTGAGCCGCGGCCGTTCGAGGGCGTCCCGCTGGGGCGGGGCGTTCCGAGCGGCACCGCTCAGCGCAGGACGGCCGCAAGCGCCGAGCGGTGCCGCTCAGCGCAGGACGGCCGCCAGCAGATCGGAGCCGAGCGACGTCAGATCGGGCGCGTTGAGGGTGTACCGGACGTAACGGCCGTGGCGTTGGCTCGTGAGCAGGCCCGCGCGGCGCAGGACGGCGAGGTGGCGGGAGACCTCGGGGGGCGACAGCTCCCAGGCGTGGGCCAGCTCGACGGTGGTGTGCGGGCCGCGCGCGAGGGTGCGCAGCAGCCGCAGCCGTACCGGATGCGCGAGCGCCTCCAGCCGGAGCGTGACCGTCTCCATCGGCACCTGCTCGGACGGGCCCGGCTCGGCCACCGGGTACTGCACCACCGGCCGCCACCCGGGCGCGTGCACCGCCACCAGGTGCGGGCGGCCGAAGACGCTCGGGATGAAGGTGACCCCGTCGTCGCGGGCGGCGGTCGCGCTGTCCTGGAGCTTGTCCACGACGATCCGGTCACCGCCCGGCGCCAGGGCGACCGCGCCGGAGACCGAGGCGAGCGCCGCACCGAGACCCTGCCGCTTGAGCAGGTCGTGCTTCAGGCGCAGGTCGGAGGCGATGCGTACGGCGGCCCCCGACCAGGCGGCGTCGAAGAACGCCCCGGCGCACTGTTCGAGGGTGTCGCGCACCCGCGCCCGCACGGCGGCCGGGTCCGCGAGCAGCCGTTCCGCGAACGCCTCCTGCAACGCGCCGCGCGCCTGGGCGAGGTCCAGGGCCCGTTCGCGCGCGGTCGCGTCGGTGAGCGGCGACGGGGAGCCGAAGTGGATCCGGTTGCTGCCGCAGGTGGTGACCAGCGCGGCGGTCACGTACCGGGCGTCGTCGATCCGGTCCACATCGTCCAGTTCCTCGGCGAGGGTCGGCCGGGGCCGGGCGGGCACCAGGAAGTCGGCGCGCGAGGACCGCCACAAGAACTCCGCCTCCCGCAGCCGCTCGGCCAGCTCGGGCCGCAGCGCGGCCCACACGTCCGCGGCCCACCCGGCGAGCCGCGGATGGTGTCCGGGTTCCGCCAGGACGTGCAGCATCGCCGTCAGCTCCGCCAGCGGGGAGGCGGCGAACCGCAGCCGCTCGGGCGGCAGGCCGCCGATGTCGATCCGCAAGGTCACCCACCCATTATGAGCAGCGCAAAAGCCCCTGGCCGCGTCGGTTGACGGTCTGCGTCAACCGACGCGGCGGGCGCGGCGGCCGAACGCACCGTTGTCGCCATGGCAACCACCACCCAGATCCGGCCCCGCGCCCTCGTCCGCGCCTTCGGAGGCCCCCGCTACGCCGTCGCCATGACCGTGGACGCGCTCGGCACCGGCCTGCTCCGGCCGTTCCTGCTGCTCTACGGGGTGACGGTGCTGAGCCTGTCCGCGCCCGCCACCGGCATCGCCATGACGGCCGGTGTCGTCGTGGGGCTGGTGTGCGTGCCCGCCGTGGGGCTGTGGCTGGACCGGGGCGCGCGCAGTACGGCCGTGGCGGCGTCGATGCTGGTGCGCGTGCTGGGCGTGGCGCTGCTGCTGGCCACTCCGGCGGGCAACGGCTGGATGTTCGCGGCGGCGGCGCTCTTCCTCGGCATCGGCAACCAGGCGTGGCCCGCCGCCCACGCCGCCGTGGTGGCCACCGTCGCCCACGGCAGGGACCGCGACACCGCGCTCGCGGCGGGCCGCGCCCTGCGCAACGCCGGTATGGGCGCGGGCGCGCTGCTCGCCACCGCGTGCCTGGCGGGCGGCGCCGCCGCGTTGCAGGTCCTGGCGGGCGTCACCGGGCTCGCGTATCTCACCGCGGCGGCCCTGGCGTGGTCGGTCCGGCTGCGCGCGGACCCGGCCGCCGCCCCCGTCGAGGGCGGCGACAGCGGTCCCGCGCCCCGGATGCGCGCGCTGCTGGCCGCCAATGTGGTCTACGTCTTCTGCCTCAATGTCCCCGAGATCGCGCTCCCGTTGGTCCTGGTGACCCAACTGCACGCGTCCCCGGTGTGGTCGGCGGCCGTCTTCGTGGCCAACACCGTGCTGGTGGTCACCCTCCAGGTCCCGGTCACCGTTCTGATGTCCCGCTTCTCCCGGCGGTCCGTGCTCTCCCTCGCCGGGGTCGTCCTCACCGCGTCCTACCTCGGCTTCCTCGCGGCCACCGAACTGCGGCACGGCTGGGGCGCCCCGGCCGTGGCCACCGTGTCCGTGGTCTGCACGCTCGGCGAGATCATCTACGCCGGAAGCGCCACCGCGCTCGTCACCGCCCTCGCGCCGGCCCACGTCCTGGGGCGCACCCTCGCCCGCTTCCAACTCTCCACCGGCTTCGGCCTCGCCGTTTCTCCCGCGGCCATCACCGCCCTCGCCCCGTACGGCTCGACCGCTCTGTGGGGCAGCCTCGCCGCCGCGACGCTCCTGTCCTCCGCCGCGGTCGCCACGGAGAAGGACCAGGGGGCACGGCTCAGCGGTTGACGCGGACGGAACGCCTCCTGCCGGACGGCCCTCCTGCCGGACGGCCCTCCTCAAAGCCGGTCTTCGCTGCTACGGTGAGAGTTCGGAAGGTTAACAAACTCAGACGGCCGGACCGGCGCTGTCGTGCTGCCCGGGCGCGCGCGGACCGCGAGGACACCGCCGCGCGGGCCGCCGTACCGCCGCGCGCCCGTACCCGACCCGCGGCGCCACCGGGACCCGCACCGCAACACCCGTACTTCGACCAGTGCTTCGACACGGAGGCCCGTTATGCCGACCCCATCCACGCCGCGCGCCCGGGACGCCGCTCTCTTCGTCGGCGGGGCCTTCGTCCCGGCCGAGAACGGGCGTACGTCGACGGTCCTCGACAAGGCGCGCCAGGAACCGCTCGGCCGGGCGGGCTGGGCCTCGCCCGCCGACCTGGACCGCGCCGCGCGGGAGGCCGCCGTCGCCGGACGGGCCTGGGCCGCCGCGGACTTCGGCGTCCGCGCCGACGTGCTGCGCGAGGCCGCCGCCCGACTGCGCGCCCGCGCGGGGGAGTTCGCCGACCTCCTCGTCCGCGAGACCGGCTCGATCCGCGGCAAGGCCGAGTACGAGATCGCCGGAGCGGTCGAAGAACTCCACCTGGCCGCCGCGCTCGCCGGTCACATACGGGCCGAGACGCTGCCCACGCGCGCGCCCGGCCGGGAAAGCGTCGCGCAGCGCGTCCCGTTGGGCGTCGTCGGTGTGATCACCCCGTGGAACTTCCCGCTGGTGCTGGCCATGCGCGTCCTCGCGCCCGCCCTCGCCGTCGGCAACGCCGTCGTCCTCAAGCCGTCACCGCACACCCCGCTCAGCGGCGGACTGCTGATCGCCGATGTCTTCGCCGAGGCCGGACTGCCCGCGGGCGTACTCCAGGTCGTGCCCGGCGGGCAGGACACCGGCGAGGCGCTGACCGCGCACCCCGACATCGCCATGGTCCACTTCACCGGATCCAGCGCCGTCGGCCGCACCATCGCGCGGGAGGCGGGCGAGCGCCTGAAGAAGGTCTCCCTCGAACTCGGCGGCAACAACGCCCTGATCGTCCTGGACGACGCCGACCTCGACCAGGCCGGACAGATCGGCGCCTGGTCCGCCTTCCACTACCAGGGCCAGACCTGCATCACCGCGGGCCGGCACATCGTCCAGCGGCCCGTCTTCGACGCCTACGTCGCCGATCTCGCCGCGCGTGCCGCCCGGATCACCGTCGGCGACCCGACCAGGGACGGCGTCGGCCTCGGCCCGATGATCAGCGCCGAACAGCGCGAACGGGCCCGCGAACTCCTCGCCGAGGCCGTCGCCGCGGGTGCCACCGTCGTCGAGGGCGGCGACGGCGACGGCCTCTTCCACCGGCCCACCGTCGTCACCGATGTCACCCGCGACATGGCCCTGTGGACCGAGGAGATCTTCGCCCCCATCGCCCCCGTGCTGGCCGTCGACACCGACGCCGAGGCTCTCGCCGTCGCCAACGACACCCCGTACGGCCTGGTCGACGCCGTCCTCACCTCCGACCTCGCGCGCGGTCGCCGCCTCGCCGCGGGGCTCGGCTCCGCCATGGTCCACGTCAACGACTCGACCTGCCTCGACGAGCCCCAGGCGCCCTTCGGCGGACTCGCCGCGTCCGGCCTCGGCGGCCGTTCCGGCGGTGAGTCCAACCTCCACGAATTCACCCAACTGCGGTGGCTGACCGTGCAGTCCACGCCGGTCCACTACCCGTACTGACCGGGTCGGGTGGGGCCGTTGAGGGGGAGGGGGCCGGTGGGGGATGATCGGGGGCATGAGGGCACTGGTGATCGGAGCTTCCGGAACCGTCGGGAGCGCGGTGGCCGCCGCGCTGACAGCGGCACGGCACGAGGTGGTCGCGGCCTCGCGCCGGGGTCCGCTGAAGGTGGACCTCGAAGTCCCGTCCACGATGGACACGCTCTTCGGTGAGGTCGACGGTCTGGACGCGGTCGTGTGCTGCGCCGCCAACGGCCCGCTGCTGGAGCTGGCGTCGGCCACGGACGAGGACTTCGCGACCGGGGTGCGGGCCAAACTCTGGGGCCAGGTCGCCCTGGTCCAGCGCGCGGCCCGCCATGTGCGCGACGGCGGCTCCATCACCCTGACCGGCGGCACCTTCGCCGCGCCCATGGCGGGCGGCTCGCTGGGCGCGCTCATCAACAGCGGCCTCGAGGGCTTCGTCCGCAACGCCGCGAGCGAACTCCCGCGCGGACTGCGCCTCAACCTCGTCAGCCCCGGCTGGATCAGTGAGACCCTCCGGGCCATGTCCGCCGATCCCGCCGCGGGCACCCCCGTCCGCGAGGTCGCGGAGGTCTACGTCGGGATCGCGGAGGGGACGGTGCGGGGCCGCACCTTCCGCCCGTGAGCCGCGGGCGGACTTTCTCTGCCTGAGCCGCGGGTCGCTGCGTCCCGTCCCTGGCGTTCCCGGCGGTCGTCGCGTTCCCCGCGTTCTTCGCGTTCCTCACGCCTGCCGTGAGGGGCGGGCGGCCTCCCAGGCCGCCTCGATCATCGCGAAGACCTCGTCCACCGCGGCCTGCGGATCGGCCGACTCGCGGGCCAGCGAGAAGGCGTCGATCACGAACCTCGCGAGCGTCCGGCAGGCCGTCGCGCTCTGCGGCAGTCCGGGATCGGCGACGAGGGCCGCGGCCACCGACTCCGCGTGCCGCAGCCGCATCGACTCCTCGTACTTCCGCAGCGCGGGCGACCCGTCGATCATCCGCCAGACCGGCGCGGCGCCGTCCGCCGTGCAGTGCCGTACCAGGGCGTGTATCTCGCGGCGCAGCGCGGGCACGACCGGCTCGTCCGGCGCCCGGTCGGTGACCGCCCGCGTGAGGCGTTCCTCGAAGTCCTCGTCCTGCTCGAACACCAGCGCCTCTTTGGCGGCGAAGTGTGAGAAGAGCGTGGTGACGGCCACGTCGGCCTCGGCGGCCACGTCACGGATTCCCACCGCGTCGTAGCCGCGCTCCAGGAAGAGCCGCAGGGCGGTGTCGGCGATCTTCCGGCGGGTCGCGGCCTTCTTGCGCTCACGGCGTCCGGTCGGCACGGTCATGACCGCACACTATCAGCTACGAAAAAGGAACGGTTTCAAAACGCTAACCGTTAGTGTTACGGTCCGTCGCATGAAGAAAGTGAGCTTCGCCGAGTTCGGCGGCCCCGATGTCCTGCGCCTCATCGACGCCGAGGAGCCCCACGCGGGCCCCGGCCTGATACGCGTCGCCGTACGGGCGGCCGGTGTGAACCCCGCCGACTGGCGGGTCCGCGAGGGCCAGATCCTCAAGGCCCATCCGGTCCAACTGCCCGCGGGTGTCGGGCTGGACGCCGCCGGGGTGGTGGACGAGATCGGCGAGGGCGTCGACGGTGTCGAGATCGGCGACCACGTATTCGGTGAAGGGACCAGCACCTACGCCGAGTTCGCGGTCCTCTCGGCCTGGGCCCGGATCCCCGAAGGGCTGACCTTCGAAGAGGCGGCCGGATACCCCTCCGTGGTCGAGACCGCGCTGCGGATCCTCCGCGAGGTCGGCGTCGAGCCGGGACAGACCCTGCTGGTCAGCGGCGCCTCCGGGGGCGTCGGATCAGCCGTCCTCCAGATCGCCCGCGACCGCGGCGTCACCGTCATCGGCACCGCGGGGCCCGCCAACCAGGACTACCTCCGCGAACTCGGCGCCCTCGCCACGACCTACGGCGACGGCTGGACCGACCGGGTCCGCGCCCTCGGCCCCGTCCACGCCGCGCTCGACCTCGCGGGCTCCGGCGTCGTCCCCGAACTCGTCGCCCTCACCGGCGACCCCCGCAAGGTCGTCTCCATCGCCGACCTCACCGCCCCCGACCACGGCGTCCGCTTCTCCGGCACCGCGGGCAGCGTCCCCGCCGCCCTCGCCGAGGCCGCCGCCCTCATCACCCGCCGCGCGCTCCGCATCCCCGTCGACACCTCCTACCCCCTCGCCGAGGCCGCCGCGGCCCACGCCGACAGCCAGGCCGGCCACACCCGCGGCCGCAGAGTCCTGATCGTCTGACCCACCAGCCGGACAGGCCCTAGGTCATCGAGTCCAGGGCGCGGGTCAGGGCGACGTGGACGGCGCCGAGGAGGGTGGCGCGGTCGGCGAGGCCGCCGATGGTGATGTCGGTGGGCCAGGTCAGTTCGTGGACGGTGCGGCGGACTTCCAGGAGGACCAGCTGGTTCTGGCCCACGCCGCCGCCGAGGACGACGAGGCCGGGGTCGAGGAGGGCGACGACGGCGGCGACGAGGCGGCCGATGGCGGCGGCGTGTTCGTCGACGACGCGGCGGGCGGCGGCGTGGCCGGAGGCGGCGGACGCGAAGAGGGCCTTGGCGTCCAGTGGCACGGGTCCGCCGCCGGAGGCGGGCCAGGCGGCGCGGCAGCGTTCCATCAGGGCGTCGGAGCCGAGGAAGTGCTCGAGCCCGGCGCGCCGGGGCTGTTGGGACTCCGACCAGGGGAAGGGCAGCATGGCGGCCTCACCGGCGGCGCCGTTCGCACCCTGCATCAGGCGTCCGTCGAGCACGATGCCGACGCCGATCTTCACGCCGACCTGGATGTAGGCGAACATCTGCTGGTGGCGGGCGACACCGAAGCGGTGCTCGGCGACGGCGGCGCAGTTGACGTTGTTCTCGACGGTGACCGGCACGCCGTCGGGCACGGCGAGCGCGTCGGTGATCCGTACCGTGCCGTCCGGCTGAAGGCCACCGCCTCCGCGTCCCGCACCGGAAGCCCCCACATTCGGCAGCGTCGGCGCCGCGACCACCACCTCGCGCAGCGGCCCGTACCGCGCCCCGACCTCCTCGCGCACCGTACGCACCACCCCCGCCGCCGCGTCCGCCGCCTCCGGTGTGACCGTCGGTTGGTCGGAGGGCAGCCGCACCTCGGCGGTGCAGATCTCCTGCCCGTCGAGGGTGTACGCCGCCGCCCGGACCACGGTGGCGCCGATCTCGACGCCGAGGACGTGCCCGGCGGTCGGCGCGAGCGAGTAGAGGACGGCGCTGCGCCCGGTGGCACCGCGTGAACTGCCCTGCCCCTCGACCAGCCCGAGCCGTGACAGCTCCGCCATGGCCACCGACATCGTGGGCCGGGACAGCGCGAGCGCGGTGCTGAGCTGCGGCCGGGTCGCCGGGCCGTCGGCGGCCAGCGCGCGCAGCACGGCGCGGGCGCTGGCGGGCAGTTCGAAGCGGTCGACGGCGGCGGTGGTGTCCATCAAGTCCCTTCTCGGACGGCGTCGGACGCTGTCGGTCAGTGCCCGGTCAGTGCCGGACCGTGCCGGTCAGTGCCGACCAGGCCCCGGCGAAGGTCGCCCGGCCTCCGGGGGCGGCTCACGATCCCGCCCCGCGGCCCACGCGGCAGGCGCGGAGAGCAAAGTTACCCGATCGACGTCACGGCCCCCCGCTGTGTTCACCCGCTTGCCCGAACACCGCCGCCCCCGCGCCCGCCGCGAGCCGTACGCGACACCGCCCCGACGCCGCGACTCCGCCTCCCGCCGGGCCGCCGCCCCACCCCGCTCCGAGCCGCCACCCCACCCCGCCCGCGGGTACCTGACAACTCTTGACACCCTCCAACCCCGGGAGGAGCATCTACAGTTGATCGTTTGACAACGTTGTCGTAAGCGATACACACGAAGGGCGGGAACCGTGTCGGACAGATCAGTGCGACCCGTGGACAGAAGGCGGTGGAAGGGTCGCGGCGTGCGCGCCGTGGCCGCGGTGGCGACGGCGGTCCTCGGCATCGGCCTGGGCCTCGGCGCCGGGCCCGCCACCGCGAGTCCGGGCGCCTCCGGGGGGCATGACGCCGACCCGGCCTCGTACGTCAACCCCCTGATCGGCTCCTCGAACGCCGGCAACACCTACCCCGGCGCCGTGCTGCCGTTCGGCATGCTGGCGTGGAGCCCGCAGAATTCGACGGGCAACCAGTTCTCGACACCCGCCCCCGGCGGATACCGGTACGACGCGACGAAGATCCGCGGCTTCAGCCTGACCCACCTCAACGGCGTGGGCTGTTCCGGCGCCAACGGCGACATACCGATCATGCCGTACGTGGGCGACGTCGACTCCTCGCCGAGCGCCGACACCAAGGACGCGAAGTACGCCTCGACCTTCTCGCACGCCAACGAGACGGCGCAGGCGGGCTATTACCAGGTCGGCCTGGACAGCGGGGCCAGCGCGCGGCTGACCACCACCGAGCGCACCGGCACCGGCCAGTTCGGCTTCCCGGCCGACAAGCCCGCCAGCGTGCTGTTCCGTACGTCCAACTCCGAGAGCGGCAGCGCCGCGGCGGACGTCACCGTGAACGCGGCGGCCCGTACCGTGACCGGCTCGGTCAGCGCGGGCAACTTCTGCGGACCGCAGAGCGCGAACAACCGGCACGACGTCTACACCCTCTACTTCACGGCCCACTTCGACCAGCCATTCGCCAAGGTCGGCACCTGGACCGACGGCACCCTGACGCCCGGCTCCACATCGGCCAGCGGCGGCACCGGCTACAACTCCAGCGGCAACGCGACCGCGGGCAAGGGCTCGGGCGCGTATGTGACCTTCGCGTCCGGCACCAAGCAGGTGCAGGCCAAGGTCGCGATCTCGTACGTGAGCGCGCGCAACGCCGAGGCCAACCTGACGGCGGAGAACCCGCAGCGCGCCGGCTTCGACTCGATCAGGTCGAAGGCCACCGCCGCGTGGAACACCGCGCTGCGCAAGATCCAGGTGTCCGGCGGCTCCGCCGACCAGAACACCACCTTCTACACCGCGCTCTACCACTCGATGCTGGAGCCGACCCTCACCAGCGACGTCAACGGCCAGTATCTGGGCGGCGACCGCAAGACCCACTCGCTGGCCAGGGGACAGCACGAGCAGTACGGCACCTTCTCCGGCTGGGACCAGTACCGGGCGCAGGTGCAGTTGCTGACGCTGCTTCAGCCGAGAGTCGGCAGTGACTACGCGCAGTCGCTGTTCAACTATGCCCAGCAGCGCGACGGCGAATGGGACCGCTGGCTGCTGGAGAACGGCAAGACCAGCATCATGTCCGGCGACCCGTCCGACGCGGCGCTCGCGGGCATCTACGCCTTCGGCGGCCGGGACTTCGACGTCAGGGGCGCCCTCGCCTCGCTGGTGAAGGCGGCCACCGTGCCGACCGCCAACGACTCCGACAGCTCCGGCTGCAACGTCGAATGCGTCGGCCAGCGACCGGCGTTGGACAAGTACCTGACGCTCGGTTACGTGCCGTCCGACAACTGCCACTGCTGGGGAGGCGCCGCCGAGACCCTGGAGGACGCCGCCGCGGACTTCGGTCTCGCGGAGCTGGCGGGACAGGTCGGGGACCGAAAGAACCAGCGGAAGTTCCTCGACCGCAGCGGCAACTGGACCAACGTCTTCGATCCGAACGCGACCGCGCAGGGCGGCTACATGCGCGACCGCAAGTCCGACGGGTCGTGGGTGGGAGCCACCTTCAACCCCGCCACCGGCAGCGGCTTCGTTGAGGGCAGCAGCGCCCGCTACACGTGGATGGTCTACTCCGACATCGCCGGACTGGCCAAGGCCATGGGCGGCAACGCCACCGCGATCTCCCGCCTCGACGCCTTCTTCCGCAACCCGGACGGCACCTTCGACTTCTCCGCGAAGGACGACACGCGCTACGACGCCACCAACGAGCCCGACATCAACGCGCCGTACGTGTACGACTACCTGGGCGCCCCGTACAAGACCCAGGAGACCGTGCGCGCCGAGACCGACGGCCTGTGGACCAACGCGCCCGGCGGCATCCCCGGCAACGACGACGCGGGCACGATGTCGTCCTGGTACGTCTTCTCCGCGCTCGGCATGTACCCGCAGGTGCCCAGCCGCGCCGACCTGGTGCTCTCCAGCCCGGTCTTCCCGCGCGCGGTGATCCACACCGGGCTCGGGAAGACGATCACGGTCAACGCCCCGCGGGCGTCGGCCGAGAACATCTACATCCAGGGCCTGCGCGTCAACGGCAAGAAGTCCGACCAGCCGTGGGTCCCCGCCTCGTTCGTCACCCGCGGCGGCACCCTGGACTACACCCTGGGCGGCACCGCGAACACCACGTGGGGGAGCGCGGCCAAGAACGCGCCGCCGTCCTTCCGCGACGGTGAGGCCCCGTTCTTCGCCTCGACCGACCCCGGCCAGGTGAAGATCGAGCCCGGCGGCTCCGCGGACGCCGCCGTCAAGCTGTCCACGATCCAGGACAAGAAGGTCGACGTCCGCTGGACCGCGAAGCCGCCCGCGGGCATCACGCTCAAGCCCGCGTCCGGCACGGTGACCGTCCCGAAGGGCGGCGCCACCAGCGCGAAGTTCTCCGTGTCGGTGGCCGCCGACACCAAGGCCGGGGTCTACACGGTCCCGATCACGCTCGGCTCCGCGCACGGCGGCACCGCCCCGGCGGCCTCGCTGTCGGTGACGGTCGGCGTACGCGGCACCCTCACCTGGTACGTCAACAACAACGGCATCTCCGCCGACGACACGAATCCGTCCGCCAACTTCGACGGCGAGGGCTGGAGTTACTCGGCGGCGGCGCTCGCCGCGGCCGGTGCCGCGCCCGGCGGCACGGTGTCCTCCGGGGGCTTCGACTTCACCTGGCCCCAGGTGGCGCCCGGCGCGCCCGACAACATCGTGGTGGGCGGTGGCGACCAAGTGCTCGACGTCTCCAAGTCCGCAGCCGGTGCTACCAAGTTGAGCCTGCTCGGCAGCGCCAGCGAGGGCCAGACCACCGGCACGGTGACGCTGACGTACACCGACGGCACGACTCAGAAGGCCGACATCGGCTTCAGCGACTGGACGCTCGGCGGCGGCTCCCAGCAGCCCTCGTACGGCAACGTCGTGGCGGTGCACACCGCGTACCGCGACGTCCAGGGCGGCGGAAAGGACCCGGTGGGCACCGAGATCTTCTCCACCGCGCCGATCGCGCTCCAGGCGGGCAAGCAACTGGCCAGTGTGACGCTGCCGTCCAGCACGAACGGCGGTGACATGCACATCTTCTCCGTGGCGACCGCCTGACCCCGGCAGCCCACCGCGGAGAGCGCGGGGCGGGCGAGGACCGGCACGACCGGCCCCGCCCGCCCCGCACCCATGTCCGGCGCGAACGAACCGATCGCCGCCCGTTCAGACCGAGTTGGCCCACGCGCTGTGGTGGCGTCGGCCCGTCAGGCCCTAGGGTCACTGCTGTCACAGGGCTGCCCCGTGCCGCGGGCGGCCCCCCACCGTCCACACCGGGGGTTCCGTTGACCGCACGCGCACTCCGTAGCCGCGCCGCCGCCCTGCTGCTCGCCACCGCGGCCCTGACCGCCGTGGGCACCTCCACCGCGCACGCCGACTCGCCCGGCGGGTGGGTGGCCGCAGGCAACACGGTGTACAGCACGCTCACCGCGGGCGAGGGCATCGCCACCCGCGCCGACGGCTCGGTCCTCACCCGCGGCCTCGGCTCGATCCCGCTGCGGCTGCGCATCGCGGGCTGGAACCACGTCGGAGACCCGGACATCGTCAACGGCTACGTCTTCGACGCCTACCAGGGCGGCGACAGCGCCACCTCGAAGATGTTCGAGGTCACCACGCCCGACGGGCACAGCTACGACTACGTGCACCCGCTGGACCAGGGCGAGTTGCTCAACAACTCCTTCGCGACCGTCTCGCCGGACGCGCGGTGGCTGGTCGAGGGGGAGTGGGGCACGGTCAACCGGCTCCAGGTCTTCCCCGCCCCGCTGACCAACCCGGCCACCCCGGCCACCGGCGGCACCCTCGCACAGGCCGGACAGATCAGCCTCGACAAGGCCGTCACGGACGTCCAGGGCTGCGACTTCGTCTCCGCGACCCGGCTGGTCTGCGTCTCCGACAACGACGCCAAGGACGTCTTCCAGGTCGACCTGCCGCACGCGCTCGACGGCACGCCCGTCACCGGCCGGGTCGCCACCCTCTTCCAGGTGCCGCGCGTCAGCGTCTGCTCGGGCGGCTTCGAGACCGAGGGCGTCGACTACGACGCGAACGCGAAGGTGCTGCGGGTCGAGATCATCTCGCCGAGCGTGTGCGCGGTCTCCACCACCGCCTACGCCTACCGTCCGACCACCGGCTGACCCTTCCGTATCCCCCGTCACTGTCGTCGCCGCACCACGGGCTTGGTCCAGACCTATTGACGAGTGGTTCAGACCACTTTACGATCCGGTCCACTACGGCCTGTGAGTGCGCGACGACACCACGAGGAGTACGACATGATCGGTCGGAGGGTGCGTCTGCTGGGAGTCGGCCTCGCCATGGCCTTCCTGGCGCAGATTCCGGTCGCCGCGGCGACCCACGCGGCACAACCGGCGTCGGCCGCGGCCGACACCTGCGCGACCAAGGCACGGCCCTCGGGCAAGGTGCTCCAGGGGTACTGGGAGAACTGGGACGGCGCCGCCAACGGCGTGCACCCCGGCCTCGGTTGGATCCCCATCACCGACAGCCGGATCGCCGCCCACGGCTACAACGTGATCAACGCGGCCTTCCCCGTCATCCAGTCCGACGGCACCGTGCTGTGGCAGGACGGCATGGACACCGGCGTCAAGGTCGCCACCCCGGCCGAGATGTGCCAGGCCAAGGCGGCGGGCGCCACGATCCTGATGTCCATCGGTGGTGCCGCGGCCGGCATCGACCTCAGCTCGAGCGCGGTCGCCGACCGCTTCGTCGCCACCGTCGTGCCGATCCTCCAGAAGTACAACTTCGACGGCATCGACATCGACATCGAGACCGGCCTGGTCGGCAGCGGCAACATCAACACCCTCTCCGCCTCGCAGGCCAACCTGGAGCGGATCATCGACGGCGTCCTGTCCCGGATGCCCGCGGGCTTCGGCCTGACGATGGCCCCCGAGACGGCGTACGTCACCGGCGGCAGCATCACCTACGGCTCGATCTGGGGCGCCTACCTGCCGATCGTGAAGAAGTACGCCGACAACGGCAAGCTCTGGTGGCTCAACATGCAGTACTACAACGGCAGCATGTACGGCTGCTCCGGCGACTCCTACCAGGCCGGTACGGTGGCCGGCTTCACCGCGCAGACCACCTGCCTCAACAAGGGGCTCGTCGTCCAGGGCACCACCATCCGCGTCCCGTACGACAAGCAGGTCCCCGGCCTTCCCGCCCAACCCGGCGCGGGCGGCGGTTACATGACGACCGGTCTGGTCTCCCAGGCGTGGAACAGCTACAGCGGCGCACTCAAGGGCCTGATGACCTGGTCGCTCAACTGGGACGGCTCGAAGAACTGGACCTTCGGCAACAACGTCAAGGCGCTGCAAGGCCGTTGATCCCGCGGGAATCCGGGGCGCCCGTCCGCGGCGGGCGGGCGTCCCGGTCAACTCCGCGCGAAGAAGCGGAGACTCAGCCCTCGATCAGCACCGGAGCGAGCCTGCGCCACTCCGCCAGCGGCAACGGCCGCGCCGGATCGCCGGTGACCACCTGGACCGCGAGGTGGTCGGCGCCCGCGGCGAGGAATTCCGCCGCCCGCGCCGCGATGACGCTCTCGTCGCCCACGGCGAAGACCGCGTCCACCAGCCGGTCGCTGCCACCGCCCGCCAGGTCCTCCTCGGTGAAGCCCGAACGCAGCAGATTGCTCGTGTAGTTGGGCAGCGCCAGGTACAGCTTCAGATGGTCCCTGGCCTTGGCACGCCCCGACTCCAGATCCGTGTCCAGCACGACCTTGACCTCGGGCGCGAGCAGCGGCTCCGCACCGAGGACCGCGCGCGCCTTCGCGGTGTGCTCGGGGGTGACCAGATACGGGTGCGCGCCGCCCGCACGGTCACGGGACAGCTCCAGCATCTTCGGGCCGAGCGCCGCCAGCACCCGCCGCCCGGCGGGCACCGGCTCCGGCGCCGCGTCCAGCGCCGCCAGGTAGTCGACCATGGCGGAGTACGGCCGCGCGTAGCGCTTGACCAGCGGGCCGTGGCTGACGCCGAGCCCGAGCAGGAACCGGCCCGGATGCGTACGCTCCACCGCCGCCCACTGCGAGGCGACGTCCGCCGCCTCGTCGTTCCAGATGTTGAGGATGCCGGTCGCCACGGTCAGCCGGGTGGTGGCCTTCAGCAGCGGCTCCGCGACGGCGACGCCGGGACTCCCGCCGAGCCAGACGGCGCCGTACCCCAGCGCCTCGACCTCGGCGGCGGCCTCGTCGTACGCGCCGGTGTACGTCACTCCGGCGCCGTTCACCGCCGCCGTCCAGGCGCCGCTCCAGATCCCGATCCTGCCCAGCCGGTCGTGCTGTCCCATGTGAGCCCTTCCTCGATGCGCGCCGCGCGCCCGCCCGGTCGGCCGGGCGCGGTCCGTCACCCATGCAAGCGGAACGGGCGGCCCGTCTGTTCCGCACCCGGTGAGCCGAACGGGTACGAACAGCCGGGCCGCCCGTGTGAGGCGCCCTGGGACGGCGGCCCTAGGGGGTCAGCTCCACGATCCGGGTGAAGCTGTTCTGCGCCGCTGTCACCACGACGCGGACCCGCGTGGTGGTGACGGAGCCCGCGAAGGGGATCCAGCGGTACTGGTCGGTGTTGCCGGTGAGGTCGGCCTGTGTCACCCACGCCGCGCCGTCCCAGGTCTGGACGGTGAAGGCGGTCGGGACGCCGTCGCTGTGCGAGGCGAAGCCCACGCCGTTCAGCGTGGTCGGGGCGGGCGCGGTGACGGTCAGGGTGTCGGGATACCGGGAGTCGGTGTCGTCGTTCCAGAAGGTGCTCAGATCACCGTCGACGGCATTGCCCGCGGTGTACGTACGGGTCGCGCCGTCCACGACGTTCGGCGCGTGTTCGCTGGAGGCGGCGGCCGTGGTGCCCTGCGGCCAACTGCCGAGGACCAGCACCTCGAGGGCGGCCTTGGCCGTCGTACCGTCGGACGACCGTACGGTCACGGTGACCGGATACGTACCGCTCCTCGTCCCGCTCGGCGGTGTGACCTTGACGTTCGCCAAGGTCGCGGTGGACGCCGGGGTCAGCGGGACGCGGGCGGGCGTGGACGTCACGGTCCAGCCCGCGGGGACGTCGGCGCCGACCGTGGCCGCGGCGCCGGGCGCGGTCGAGTGGCCCTCGACCACCGCGCCGATCGTCGTACCGCCGTTCCCCTTGACCAGTGCGGGCGCGGGCGCGCCCGCGGAGACCGACACCTGGGTGTACGGGGTCCGCGGCGGGCGGACGGTGAAGGTGTAGTCACCGGACCCGGCGGTCACGGTGAGCGTCGTGCCGTCCGCCGTGCCCACGCTCAGGCCGGGGTCGCTCCGGCCGCGGCGGCCGTCCGCGAAGATCGTCCGGCCACTCTCGGTCACCGTCGACCGGGCGCCGCCGAGCAGCGGCACCTTGATGGTCGCGGTCGAGCCGACCGGCACCACCGCGTGGTAGGTCAGCGTGGACCCGTCGCGCTGCCAGGCGCTGACGACCGTGCCGCGCGCGGTCCGCTGCCGCGCGGAGACCCGGGTGAGGTCGCCGACCACGCTGGGCGCGAGGGTGAAGGCGCGGTACGCGGCGCCCGCCGGTCCCGTGTCCGGCTGGATGCCGCCGAGCTGCTGGTAGTACCACTGGCCGATCGAACCGGCGAGACCGATGTGGTCCTTGGACGAGGTGCCGTCCGCCGCCGAGGAGTTCGGCCACTTCTCCCAGATCGTGCCGGGGCCGTTGGCCACCATGTAGCCGAAGCTCGGGAAGTCGGTGCGCTCCGCGACGGCCAGCGCCACGTCGTTGCGGCCGGACATGCCGAGCGCCTGGTAGACGAAGGACGTGCCGACGAAGCCGGTCGTCACGTGATTGCCGTGCTTGGCGATGTCCTGGACGAGCCGGTCGACGGTCGCCTTCTGCTGAGCGGCCGGGACCAGACCGAGCACCAGGGGCATGGCGTAGGCCAGTTGGGTGCCGGTGCTCCACACACCGGTGTCGGCGTCGAGGAACCGCTTGGTGAAGCCTGCCCCGATCTGCCGCGCCAGGTCGGTGTAGCGCCTGGCGTCCGCGGTGTCGCCGACGACCGCGGCCATCTTCGCCAGCAGTGTGGCGTCCAGGTAGTAGTAGCCGGTCTGGAAGAAGACGTGCGGGGTGCTGACCGTCGCCACCCAGTCGTCGCCCCAGGAGCCGGGCGCGGCGGTGACGACGTGGTCGCTGTCGCTGATCGTGCCGAGGTAGTCGACCCAGCTCTTCACCTGCGCGTAATTGGCGCGCACCAGGCCCGCGTCGCCGTACTGCGTGTAGGAGTCCCAGATGATCTGCGGGTAGGCCGAGCCCCACGCGGGGTCGGTGAACCAGTCGGTGGCGCCCTGGGTGGGCGCGACCGAGGGCAGGCTGCCGTCGGGGTGGGCGCTGGTGACGACGGTCTGCGCCCACTGGTCGTAGAACGCCCGCATGTCGAAGTTGCTCATCGCCTCGACGTCGGTGTCGCCCGCGTCGCCGAGCCAGCCGTGCTTCTCACGCGTCGGGCAGTCCAGCGGAATCGACTGGAGGTTGTTCAACTGGGTCTGCACGAGGGCGGTCTGAATGCTGTTCAGCACCTTGTTCGACGTGTCGAACTGTCCGATCGTGGCGACGTCGGAGTGCACTTCTTGCGCGGTGACGGTGACGGCGGTGCCCGCGGGCACGCCGGTGAGCTGGGCGTACCGGAAGCCGGAGTAGTTGAAGTGCGGGGCGTAGGTCTCGGCGCCCTTGCCCGCGAAGGTGTAATGCTCGGTCTGCCGGACCGGATCGCCGTCGCCGAAGCTGATGTTGGACGTGGTGACCTGGCCGTCCGAGGCGAGGATCTCGCCCTTCTTGATGTCAACGGTGGTGCCGGACGGGGCGCTTGCCCTGATCGTCACCCAGCCGACGATGTTCTGCCCGAAGTCGTACACCTGCGACCCGGCCACCGGGTGCGTGACGGCCACCGGCTTGAGGGTTTCGACGATACGTGTCGGAGGCGTCGTGTCGGCCTGGAGCCGGGTCAGCGCGCTGAAGACGGTGGCCGGGCGGGCGCCGTACACGCCGAGTTCGGCGAGCCGGAGATTGCACCCGGAGCCGTTGCAGTACAGCTTGGTGGCCGTGACGCGCACATAACGGGCCGTCACCTCGGCCGGTATCGAAACCGACGCCGTACCGGGGTTGGGCTGGTCGGCGCCGGTACGGTCCACGAGGGTCGTCGCGGTGGCGAAGGTCGGGTCGTCACCGGCCTCGACGCGGTAGCGGACCGGGAATCCGGCGCCGGGCAGGTCGCCCGCCGGGTCGTTGGTCGGCCGGGCGGGGAAGAGTCTGACGCCCGAGAGCGGCTGCGCGGAACCGAGGTCGACCTGCACCCACTTGGCGTCGTCCGCGGTCGTCGCGACGGCCGAGTGGTAGCCCTGGGAGGCGTCCGTCGAGCCGTCGACGCCGTCGGTGAGGGCGGCGGGCGACCAGCCGCAGCAGGAGGTCGTGTCCCGCGAGGTCACCGGCCTGCCCTGCGCGAGGCTCTGCGGGTGCGTCGCGGCGGCGACCGCCACGACGGGCTTCCACGCGCTGTCGTCGAAGCCCGCGGTGTCCCAGCCGGTCACGGCCCGACGGGCGTCGTACGTCTCGCCGAGGTAGAAGTCGTCGCCGGTCACCGGCCCCGCGGTGGTGCGCCAGGCCGGTCCGGAGCCGAAGGCCGCCGAGGTGCCGTCGGTGTAGGTGACGTTGAGCTGCGCGACGAAGGTCGGCTGCCCGGAGAACTGTCCCTTGCCCGCCATGAAGGCCAACGCGTTGTGTCCGCGCACCAGTTGCCGGGTGACGTCGAAGTCGCGGTAGAGCACGCGCTTGGTGTAGTCGGTCACCGTCGAGTTGAGCACCTGGTCGGGTTCGGCCACGGCGCCGTTGACGTGCGGTTCCACGATGCCCTGCGCGCCGAAGTACAGCCGGGCGCGGGCGACGGACTTGGGGAGGTCGACGCCGCCGCGCACCAGCGCGCCGTCGGCGACCCGCAGCCAGGACGCGGACCAGTCGGACGCGGAGAACAGCGCGGTGTCGAAGTGCGCGGGGGCCGACCAGGGGGAGCGGTCGCCCGCCCGGTCCCAGGTGCGCACCGACCAGGTGTAGGTGGTGTTGCTCGCCAGCGCGGGACCACCATAAGAACGATTCACCGAATCGGCCGAACGAACGCGGCCCGAATCCCACACCTGATGCGCGTGGCCGCCCTTCCCGACGGCCGCCGCCTCGACCACGACCTGATACGCCGTCTGCGCCTCTGCCCGCCGCGAGTCGTTCACCACCCACGACAACGTGGGGCGCTGACCGCCGACGACCGCGTCCGAGGACTCCCCGTCCACCTGCAAGGACGTCGGCGCGAGTGCGCCGAGGTGCCCGGACGACGCCTGGGCGGGCGTCACCGAGCCGACGGCGGGAAGCAGGGCCGCGACGGCCGCGGTCACCGCGAGGAGCGCCGAGCGGCGCCGGGGGGCGACGCGAGCGGCGGTCGTCCGGACCGGCCGCTTCACGGTGTTCTCCTGGTATGCGATCGAAACGTTTCAAGATGCATGGATAGATTCATACGGCGTGTGGCGGTGCCACGACAAGGTGTGCGACAGCGATTTCTGGGCTGGCCGAACCGGCGGTGACGCGACCCTTGACCCCCGGCGGTGCGGCCCTGCAAGAATCCGTGTGCGATTGGTTGATTCTGTTCAATGCCGGTTGTTCGCCCGTGAGTTGCCGACGCTCGGTCGAGGGCGCCGGAATGCGCGTACCTCAATGAGGAGGGATCCACCATGCCGGTCGATCGCAGGTCGTTCCTGATCGCGGGGGTGGCGGGGGCCGTCGCCGTACCCTCGCTCCCCGGTCTCACCGCAGTCGCGAGCGCCCGTTCCGGATCAACAGGAACCACCATTCCGCGGACGGTCGACCTCGCCGACGGGTGGCGTTTCGCCCTCGTCAACCCGGGCGGCATCACCGACCCGACCGGCGCCTACGCCGACGCCGCACAGCCCGGCTACGACGACTACCGCTGGCGCACCGTCCGCGTCCCGCACGACTGGAGCATCGAGCAGACCCCGACCACCGCCAACGGCACCTCGGGCGGCACCGGCTATCTGCCCGGCGGACTCGGCTGGTACCGCAAGGCGTTCACCCTGCCGCCCTCGGTCGCGGGACGCCGTGTCTCGGTCGAGTTCGACGGCGTCTACATGGACAGCAACGTCTACTGCAACGGCACACTCGTCGGCAACCACCCCTACGGCTACACGGGGTTCGCCCTCGACCTCACCGACCTGCTGCACACCGACGGCCGCACCCCCAACGTCATCGCCGTCGAGGTCCGCAACCAACTCCCCAGCAGCCGCTGGTACTCCGGCAGCGGCATCTACCGCAACGCCCGCCTGGTCGTCACCGACCCCGTGCATGTCGCGCGCTGGGGCACCCATGTGACGACGCCGGGACTCGCCGACACCCTCGCCGCCTCGCACGGCAAGGGCTACGCCACCGTCCGCGCGCAGGTCTCGGTCGTCAACGAGTCGGGCGCGGCGGCCTCCGCCACCGTCGTCAACACCGTCCTCGACCGGCGTGGCCGCCAGGTGGCGAAGGCCAGTTCACCGCTGACGCTGCCCGGCGCGGGCGGAGCGCGGGACGTCACCGCCGAACTGCGCGTGGACCGCCCCGACCTCTGGTCGTTCGACACCCCGGAACACCGGTACTCCCTGCTGACCGAAGTCCGCGTCAACGGACGGACGGTGGACACGTACACCACCGGCTTCGGCATCCGCCACGTCACGATCGACCCCGACCGCGGGCTGTTCGTCAACGGGCGGTACGCCAAGCTCAAGGGCGTCGACCTGCACCACGACCAGGGCGCGCTCGGCGCCGCCGTCCACATCGACGCGGTGCGCCGCCAGATGACGATCATGCGGTCGATGGGCGTCAACGCCTTCAGGACCTCGCACAATCCGCCGTCGCCGGAGATCGTCCAGGTCTGCGAGGAACTGGGCATCGTCATGATGGTCGAGGCGTTCGACTGCTGGCGCAGCGGCAAGAACACCTACGACTACGGCCGGTTCTTCGACGCCCACAGCGCCGCCGACATCACCGAGATGGTCGACGCGGCCCGCAACTCGCCCGCCGTCATCCTGTGGTCGATCGGCAACGAGATCCCCGACTCCACCAGCACCGCGGGCCTCGGCATGGCCGACGGGCTGATCACCGCGGTCCGCGCGCGCGACACCAGCCGTCCGGTCGTCATTGGCTCCGACAAATACCGCGGCCTGCCCGCGGTCGGCTCCGCCGCCGACCTCATGCTCGCCAAACTCGACGGCCTCGGCCTCAACTACAACACCGCGGCCTCCGTGGACGCCCTGCACGCCCGCTACCCGCACCTGTTCCTCTTCGAGTCCGAGTCGTCGTCCGAGACCTCGACCCGCGGCGCCTACCAGGAGCCGGAACACCTCAACACCGGCGAGAACCACACCCCGGGCAAGCGCGCCACCTCCAGTTACGACAACAACCTCGCGTCCTGGACGATGAGCGGCGAGTACGGCCTGAAGAAGGACCGCGACCGCGCCTTCTTCGCCGGTGAATTCCTCTGGTCGGGCACCGATTACATCGGCGAACCCACGCCCTACGGCGTCTTCCCGGTGAAGGCGTCCTTCTTCGGCGCCGTCGACACCGCGGGCTTCCCGAAGGACATGTACCACCTCTTCCGCAGCCAGTGGACGAGCGAGCCGATGGTCCACCTGGTGCCCATGGACTGGACCGGCCACGCGCCGGGCGAGACCGTCGAGGTCTGGGCGTACGCCAACGTGGACACCGTCGAGCTGTATCTCAACGGCCGCTCGCTCGGGGTGCGGCGCTTCGACACCAAGAAGACCGTCGACGGGCGGACGTATCTGGAGACCACCGAGGCGACCGGCGACGACAAGACGGTCACCGGCGGTCCGTACCCCGGCAGCTACACCAGCCCCAACGGCAGCGCGGGCAAGCTCCACCTGACCTGGAAAGTCCCTTTCGCACCCGGTGAGTTGAAGGCCGTCGCCCGGAAGAACGGCAGGACGGTCGCAACCGACGTGCTGCGCACCGCGGGCGAGCCGCGCGGCCTGCGCCTGACGCCGGACCGCGACTCCCTGACCGCCGACGGCGATCGCCTGGCCTTCGTCACCGCCGAGGTGATCGACGCGCACGGCACCGTCGTCCCCGGCGCCGGCCATCTGATCACCTTCAAGACCACCGGCGGCTCCCTGGCCGGACTCGACAACGGACAGCAGGAGAGCGCCGAGCGCTACCAGGCCACCACCAGAACCGCCTTCCACGGCAAGGCACTCGCCATCGTCCGCTCGGGCACCGAGGCGGGCCGCCTCACCCTGACCGCGACCGCGCCGGGCCTGCACCCCGCGACCACCTCGGTACGGACCGGCCGCGCGTCGGGACCCGTCGCCACCACGCCCCCGGTCCGCTTCTCACCCGACCCGGGCCCAGGGCCCGTCAGCTACCCGCTGGCGGACGCCAGTTACTCCGGCGCGGGCAACGCGCTGCCCGCGGCGATGCTCGACGGCAACCCCGCGACCGGCTGGTCCAACGCCTTCAACAAGAGCGCCACCGCCCTGCTGCCCGCCTTCCGCGGCGCCCGCCCCGCCGACTGGGTCTCGGTCGCCTGGGCCGCGCCGCAGCGGATCGACACCCTCTCGGTCACCTTCACCGTCGACGCCACCCACTCGCTGCCCGGCGCCGTCACGCTCTCCTACTGGGACGGCGACCGCTACGTGCCCGTCAAGAACCCGGCGATCACCTGGGCGACGGCGAGCGGCGCGCCGACCGTCATCACCTTCCCCGCCGTCCGCACCCCGCGGCTGCGCCTCGACCTGACCAGCGCCGCCCCCGGCACACCCGACGGCGCCCAGCGCATCACCGACTTCACCGTCAGCGGGAGCTGACCGCGCCGCCGTCACCGTTCGGTCGTGGTCCGTACCCAGGCGCCCCCGCCTCCGGGCGCGGTCGGGGCGCCGGGCCCGGCGCAGACCGGGAACAACGGGCAGACCGGGAAGGCCGATCCCGCCGCGGTCGCCCGGATTCTGGCCGCCCAGCCGGGCACCCGCTCCTACCTCGACACCGCGCTCGGCCTCGCCGTGTTCGAAGCGCTCGGCATGGCGCCGCGGCAGACCGTCGCGATGGTGCTCACCTCGGCGGGCTCGGTCGGCGCGGTCGCGGGACTCGCGGGTGTGCCGCTCGGTATCGCCCTGCACGGCCATGTGCCGCCGATCATGGGCGAAGCGGCCGGTACGGGTATCCCGCACGCCGACCTCGCGGTCTACCACGCCCCGCAGATCGCCCTGCTCGCGGTGGCGGGCCTGGCCATCGCCGCGGGCGGGGCGCTGCTCCCGGCGAGCTGGGCGGCCAGGAAGCGGACGGCGGTGGCGCTGCGGACCGAATGACGGGGTGACGGAGTGACCGAACGACGGGGTGACCGAAGATCCGGGCGACCGGGTGACCGAACGACGGGGTGACCGGGTCACGGGTCGGGACGGGGGTGCCGGTCGTTACGAGGCGTCCTCGTCCTCTTCCTCGTGCGGGGCCTCCGGCGGCGCGAGGAACGGGTCGTTGACCGGCGCCGGGTTGGGCACGGTGGCCGGGCGCGGGGCGGTCTGCTCCGGATTGGAGAAGAGCGAAGGCGAAGAGTCCATGAAGATCCCCCAGTGAGTGGTGATGACGGCGGTCGCCGCTGCCTCGGTCCGCCCGCGGCGGTCGTCGCCGTCATTGGTGACGGCTCCGCCCTGGTGCGTGGGAAAACGGCAGGTCGTCCTGGGACGACGGTACGCGCCGCCTATGACGGTACGCCCTGCGGGCCGCAGGACCGAACGTGGCGTTGGCCCTGGCGGGTCGGCGGGGTCCGGAGCGGGGTCGAAGCGGGCCCGGCGCCGGCCCCGGTGCGGCCCGGCTCGGGCCTGTCGCGGCGCTGCGGCGGTCCCGTCGCGGCCCGGTCGCGGCCCGGTCCCGCGCGGTCAGTCGTGCGGGCGGCCGGGGGAGGGCGGGCCGGGGGCGGCGGCTTCGGGCGCGCCGCGCACCAGGGCGCGGCTCGTGGCCACCGCGAGGTCCGCGGTGCCGTCGACCCCCTCCCGCGGGCTCACGCGGCTGAAGAGGCCGCCGGGGTGCAGTGTCGCGTAGCCGTGGGCGGCCGTCACGTGCTGCTCCAGGAGCGTCAGCGCGGCGGCGGGACCCTGACCGAGGGCGTCCTGGGCCAGTTCGAAGAGCAGGTCCACCAGTAGGCGGCCAGCGTCGGCGAGGTCGCGGTCCTGGAGCGCCACCAGGGGCCTGGCGAAGATCACGTCGAAACCGGCGCCGCGCGCGCCGACGTAGCGGACGTACGCCCCCGCGGTCGCAGCGAAGCGCTCGGCCGGGTCCTGGCCCGCGCCGTCGGCCGCCTGCCGGAACCGCTCGGCCAGTTCCTCGGCGGCGCGGGTCGCGACCGCGGCCAGGAGGTGGTCGCGGTCGGCGAAGTGCCGGTAGGGCGCTGCCGTGCTCACCCCGAGCCTGCGGGCGACCCGCGCGACCGAGAAGGCCGCGGGCCCCGCCTCCGCCAGCAGATCGAAGCTCGCCTCGATCAGCGCGGGGCGCAGCTCGCCGTGGTGGTAGCGGCCCCGCTGGGGGCCGCCCTGCGCGTTCCCCGACACGGGCCGCCTCCTCGCGCGTTGGACGTGATAGCCCTCTTACCATACCGTAGTGATAGACCTCTTACATTCCTCGTGCGCGGAACTCCCCCCGCACACTCGAACCCCTCAATCCCGCAGGGACGGAAAAGTCATGACCGAAATCAAGGACAAGGTCGTCGCGATCACAGGAGCCAGCAGCGGAATCGGCGAGGCGACCGCGCTGCTGCTCGCCGAACGCGGCGCGAAAGTGGTGCTCGGCGCCCGTGGGACGGACCGGCTCGCCGCGGTCGCCGCACGGATCGCGAAAGCGGGCGGCGAGGTCGCCCACCTGCGCACCGACGTGCGCAGCCGCGCCGACGTCGCCGGGCTCGTGGGTCTGGCGGCCGAGCGCTACGGGCGGCTCGACGTGCTGGTCAGCAACGCGGGGGTGATGCCGATCTCCCCGCTCGACGAACTGCGCGTCGAGGACTGGGAGGAGATGGTCGACGTCAATCTCAAAGGCGTGCTGTACGGCATCGCCGCCGCGCTTCCGGTATTCCGCGCGCAGGGCTTCGGCCATTTCGTGAACACCGCGTCCACGGCGGCCCACCGAATTGTGCCCAGCCAGTCGGTCTATTCCGGTACGAAAATGGCCGTGCGCGCCGTCTCCGAGGGCCTGCGGCAGGAAGCGGGGGGCAAGCTGCGGGTGACGATCGTCTCGCCGGGTATGACGATGACCGAATTCGCGGGCGGCATGCGGCGCCCCGAAGCGCGCGCCAAGCTGACCGAGATGGTGGAAGATATCGCGATGCCGCCGGACGCCGTCGCCCGCGCCATCGCCTTCGCGATCGAGCAGCCCGCCGACATCGACGTCGGCGAGATCGTCGTCCGCCCGACCGCGCAGAGCTGACGGCGCGGGACCGGGACGGCCGGTCCCGCGCCGCCGGTACGCCAACGCCGCACCTCGGACGGTCAGCGGTCAGGGGTCCGGGGGCAGCGGTCAGGAGGCAGGAGGCGGCGGGTCTCAGGCGGTCGTGGTCGTCATCTGGCCGGTGCCGCTGTCCTGGAGCCACTGCGACCAGGACAGGTTGAAGTCGGCGTAGCCGTTGTTACCCGGGGCCTTGCCGCGCGGGGAGCCGGTGATGGTGACGGGGTCGCCCTGCTTGACGTAGTTGTAGAACCACTTGGCGTCGGTGAGCGACAGGTGGACGCAGCCGTGCGAACCGAAGCTGTGCCCCGGCTGCGGGTCCCCGGTCGAGTAGTGGATGTACGTGCCCGAATTCGTCAGGTGCACGTCCCACGGCAGGGTCAGGTCGTAGTAGTCCGGATTGCTCTTGTCGCAGGTTATGTGGACGCTGCAGGACGTCATGTGGACCTTCTCCGCCTTGTCGATGACGGCCATCGTCCCGTCCCAGGACGGCCACGTGGGGCTGCCCGCGTCGATCGGCAGGGTCTTCACGACCTGTCCGTTGTGCGTGACCTTCATCGTGTGACCCGGCACCGACACGGTCGCCTCGTTGTCGTCACCGACGGTGAACGCGTGGTGGTAGCCGTGCACCCCGTACCGCCCGTTGCCGTTGGGCACATCGGTCAGATTCGCGTCGACCGTGACCTTCGTGCCCGGCTTCCAGTACGACTCGGGCCGGAAGTCGACCCGGGTGGTGCTGAACCAGTGCCAGGCGCCGGTGGTCGGCACGGACGTGGTGATCTTGAGGTGCTTCTCTATGTTCGCGCGGGCCGAGGCCGCCACCGGGTTGGTGAAGAGCACCGAGACCGGCATCGCGACGCCGACCGTGGTCCCGGTCTGCGGGGTGATCGTGTCGAGCAGCATCGGCGGCCCCTTCGGGGTCGGCTTCGTCGGCGAGGGCGTGGCGCTCGGCTTCGCCGACGCCGACGCCTTCCCGTCGGCAGCGGACGAGGCGGCGTCGTGCCCGCTCCCGCCGCACGCGCTCGTGCCCGCGAGCACCGCTCCGGCCACCAGCGCGATACCCAAGCTGCCCCTGAACCGACCCATGCCCGTGCTCCACTCGTATCACTGCGTCACTTACGTCCGGTACGTACGGTCGTGTCCCGGCGCGTCCGCTACGCCTGATCACCACGGTACGTCTACTACAGACCCCTACCCGATCACGGCGGTTGCAGGGCTCACGTAAAGCGACGGCCAAGCCTGCCGGATCGCCGCGTGGCGTCTGTCACACAGGGTGATGCGGTGTCACCGGGCGTGTGCCCGGCGCCCGGACGCGCGGAATCGCCGCCCGGACACGCGGAATCCGTACTCGGACCCGCGGACGCGGTGTCCGATCAGCCGGGACTCAGTGCTTGATCAGGCAGAAGGGGTGCCCCGCGGGGTCCGCGTAGACGCGCCAGCTCCGGGTCCCGGCGCCGTCGTCGAGCAGGATCGCACCCCTGGCCAGCACCTTCTCCTCGGCCTCGGCCAGATCGGGCACGCCGAAGTCGAGATGGAACTGCTGCGGGGAGGCGGGCTCCGGCCAGCGCGGCCTGCGGTATTCGGTGACCCGCTGGAAGGCCAGCACCAGCCCGGCCGCGGTGTGCAGTGTCGCCCAGCCGTCGCTCAACGACCAGCGCGGATCGGGCCGGTCGACCGTACCGCCGAGCAACGACTTGTAGAACCTGGCGAGTTCCGCCGGATCGGAACAGTCGAGCACCACGCACTGCAATTCGGCAATCATGAACAGAGCGTAGGGGGCACGGCGGCTCCGGCGCGCGACGGCGGGGCCGAAACCGGCGGTACGGCCCCCGCACGACGGAATCTTGCGAACGGAACCTGTCTCACGCCGTCACACCTGGCGATAATGCGGGGCATGGGGTCAGTGATCACCGTGGTGTCGGTCGCTCTGGTGGTCGCGGGCGCCGCGGCGGCCCTGTTCTGGCTGGTTCGCGGGCGCAGGGGATTCGGTACGCCCGCCGACCGGGCCGCCTTCGCCACCCTGCACTCGGCGTCACTGGCCGCGCCCCCGCTGCGCAACGGCCTCGACCCCGAGTCGGCCCGCAGCGCCGCCCGCCATCTGCGGGCGCTGCTCGGCACACCCGCGCTGGCCGTCATCGGCGACGGCGAACTGCTGGCCTGGGAAGGTCCGGGCCGCCGACACGCGGCGCAGGCCGTGGAACACGCGCGGGAGGCGATGGACGCCGGGCGGCCGTGGGTGGTCCCGGCCGAGGAGATCCACTGCGGCGACGACCGGTGCCCGATCCGCAGCGCCGTCGTCGTACCGCTGGTGGTGGACGGCCTGGTCGTCGGCGCGCTGTCGGTGTACGCGCGCCAGGTGTCGGCGGGCCTGGTCAGAGCCGCGGGCGAGGTCGCGCACTGGGTCATCTCGCAGTTGGAACTCGCCGAGCTGGACCGCTCGCGCACCCGGATGATCGAAGCCGAACTGCGCGCGCTGCGGGCGCAGATCTCCCCGCACTTCGTCTACAACTCGCTGACCGCCATAGCCTCCTTCGTCCGCACCGACCCCGACCAGGCCCGTGAACTGCTCCTCGAATTCGCCGAGCTGACGCGCTACAGCCTGCGCAGGCACGGCCAGTTCTCCACCCTCGCCGAGGAGTTGCGGTCCGTCGACCGCTATCTGCGCCTGGAACGGGCCCGGTTCGGCTCCCGGCTCCGCGTCGATCTGCTCATCGCGCCCGAAGTGCTGCCGGTGGCCGTACCGTTCCTCTGCCTCCAGCCGATCGTTGAGAACGCCGTACGCCACGGACTCGGACCCAAGTCGACGCCGGGGCGCATCACCATCAGGGCCGAGGACGCGGGCGCGGAGTGCCGCATCAGTGTCGAGGACGACGGCGTGGGCATGGACCCCGAGGAGGTCAGGATGCGGCTCGCCGGGGAGGACGACGGCGACTCGCTCGGCCTGGGCAATGTCGACGAGCGGCTGCGTACGGTCTTCGGTGACGAGTACGGCCTGGTGGTGGAGACCGCCCCCGGCGCCGGGACGAAGGTCAACGTCCGGGTGCCCAAGTACCGGAACGGAGTACGCGCATCGTGAAACCGTTGCAGGTCCTGGCCGTCGACGACGAACCGCCCGCCCTGGAGGACCTGACGTATCTGCTGCGCGGCGACCGGCGGGTCGGCCGGGTGCTCAGCGCGGGCAGCAGCGACGAGGCCCTGCGGCTGCTGGAGGACGAGTCGGTCGAGGCCGTCTTCCTCGACATCCGGATGCCGGGCCTCGACGGCCTCGACCTGGTCCGCGTCCTCGGCCGCTTCGCCCGGCCGCCCGCGGTCGTCTTCGTCACCGCCTACGAGGACTTCGCCGTCGACGCCTTCGCCCTCAAGGCCTGCGACTACCTGCTCAAACCGGTCGGCAGGGAACGGCTGGCCGAGGCGGTCCGCCGCGTCGCCGCCGTCATCGAGGGCAACACACCGGGAGCCGCGCCCGCCGGCCGCTCCGACGAGCGCATCCCGGTCGACCTCGGCGGAGTCACCCGCTTCATCCGCCGCGAGGACGTCGCGTACGTCGAGGCGCAGGGGGACTACGTACGCCTGCACGCGGGCGGCCACGCGCCACTGGTCCGGATAGCGCTCGCCGTCCTGGAGGAGCGCTGGGCGCCGCACGGCTTCGTCCGCATCCACCGCGGCTACCTGGTCTCGCTCCGCCACGTCGAGGAGCTGCGCTCGGACGCCGGGCACTGGACGGTACGCGTGGCGGGCGGTGAACTCCCGGTCAGCCGACGCCACTCCAGGGAACTGCGGGACCTGCTGATGCAGTGGTCGCCCGCGCCCGGCGAGGGGCCGTCATGAGCGGTACGCAACCGCCACCGCCGCGCCGGGTCGCGGTGACCGCGCCGCGCCGCGACCGTACCGGCGGCTGGTCCGCGCGAGCCGTCGCCGAGGACCTGCACGCGCAGCCGCGCCTCGGCCAGGTCTATGTCCGCTCCCTGGTCAGGGACCAACTGCGGCTCTCGCTCGGCGTGCTGGCCGTCCTCGCGGTCGTCATCGGCGGTCTGCCCGCCGCCTTCGCGCTCGCGCCGGGGCTGCGCACCGTGGACGTCCTCGGGGTCCGGCTCGCCTGGCTGCTGCTCGGCGTCGTCGCCTACCCGCTGCTGGTGGGCGCGGCCTGGTTCCACGTACGGCACGCGGAGCGCGTCGAGCGGGACTTCACGGATCTGCTCAACGCCCCGGACGCGCCGCCGGGTTCGGGCCCGGCACCCGCGGCCCCGACGGACACCGCCCCTGACCCGGCACCCGCGGCCCCGACGCCCAGCGCCCCTGACCCGGCGGCGCAGGCCGCGCCCACCGCCCCTGACCCGGTGCCGGGACCCGCGCCCAGCGCCCCCGGCCCGGAGGCCGGATGAATCCGGCGCTCGGCTTCACCGCCCTCGTCGTCGTCCTCGTGGCGACCGTCGTGGTCGGCTTCTACGGCCTGCGGCTGTCCCGCGCCACCTCGGACTTCTACGTCGCCTCCCGCGAGATCTCACCGCTGTGGAACGCCTCGGCGATCGGCGGCGAGTATCTGTCGGCCGCCTCCTTCCTGGGCGTCGCGGGCCTGTTGATGGCCTACGGCGTCGACATGCTGGCCTACCCGGTGGGTTACACGGCCGGATATCTGGTGCTGTTGCTGCTGGTCGCGGCGCCCCTGCGCCGCTCGGGCGCGTACACGCTGCCGGACTTCGCCGAGGAACGCCTCGGGTCCACCGCCGTGCGCCGGGTGGCGAGCGTCTTCGTCGCCGTCATCGCCTGGCTCTACCTCGTACCGCAGTTGCAGGGCGCGGGCCTGACCCTCCAGACGGTGACGGGCGCGCCGCGCTGGGTCGGCGCGGTGGTCGTGGCGGTGGCCGTCGTCGGCGTCTCGGCGGCGGGCGGCATGCGCAGCGTCACCCTCGTGCAGGGCTTCCACTTCTGGCTGAAGCTCACCGCCATCGCGGTGCCCGCCGTCTTCCTCGTCCTGGCCTGGCGGTCGGCGGGCACCCCCTCGCTGACCGCGCCCGACGTGCCGCGCTTCCCGCACACCACGGTCGTACGGCTCGACAGCCAGGTCCGCTTCGACGTGGCGACACCCGTGACGGTGACGGTCAGCGGCACCCTCGACGGCACGGCCTACGGCGCCAAGGGGGCCTCGCGCGCGGAGCGACACGGCGTGCCCGTACGGCTGGTGCGCGGCGAGCACACGGCGGAAGGCGGCACCGGCCTGACCTTCCCCGAAGGCGTCCCCGTACCGCACAAGGTCGGCCTCGCACCGGCGACCGGCGCCAGGTGGGCGAGCCCGCTGTCCGGCGCGGGCGGCAGATCGCACCCGCTGTACGCCGTCTACTCGATCCTGCTGGCCACCTTCCTCGGCACGATGGGCCTGCCGCACGTCCTCGTCCGCTTCTACACCAACCCCGACGGCCGGGCCGCCCGCCGGACGACGCTGCTCGTCCTGATCCTGCTGAGCGGCTTCTACCTGCTGCCGCCGGTCTACGGGGCGCTCGGCCGGATCTTCGCGCCGCAACTGCTGCTCACCGGGCAGACCGACACCGCGGTACTGGTGCTGCCGCAGATCACCCAGGCCGGTGAGGCGGGGCGGCTGCTGGCGGCGCTGGCGACCGCGGGAGCCTTCGCCGCCTTCGTGTCGACCGCGTCGGGACTCACGGTGTCGGTGGCGGGCGTGGTCTCGCAGGATCTGCTGCGCGGCTCGACCCACGGCTTCCGCTGGGCCTCGCTCGCGGCGGCCGTACCGCCGTTGGCGATGACGGTCGCGACCCCCGGCCTGCCGGTGGCCGACGCGATCGGCCTGGCCTTCGCCGTCGCCGCCTCGTCCTTCTGCCCGTTGCTGGTGCTGGGCATCTGGTGGCGCGGACTGACCGACCTGGGCGCGCTGTTCGGCCTGGTGGCCGGGGGCGGACTCGCCGCCGTCGCGGTCGTGCTGACCAGCGTGCGCGGACCCGGCGGCGGCTGGAGCGCCGCGCTGCTCGAAGAACCCGCGGCCTGGACCGTCCCCGTGGCCTTCGCCGTCATGGTCGTCGGGTCGCTGCTGACCCGCGGCCGGATCTCGCGCGCGGACGTCGACCGGGTGATGCTGCGCATGCACCTGCCCGAAGAGGTCGGCGCGCAGCCGGAACCCGGTCAGCCCGGTCGACTCGGCGTCCCCGCGCCGCGGGAGACGCCCGGCGCGCCGGGACCCGCCGGTGAGCGGTCACCGACCGTTCGCCGTATCTGACCGACCGCTCACCGTATCTGACGGACCGTCCGTCGCCCGGACCCGACCGCTGGGCGACGCCCGCTGTGGGGCTGTGGCCCCCCGACGTCGGCGTTCCTAGCGTGGGAGCGGGCCCAGCACGGCCCGCGGCGGCGTACGTACCGCGCTTCGCGCCGCCATTCCTCACCGAGGAGGGAACCGCAGATGAGCACCCCCGTCACGACCGAACGGCCGCCCGTGGACGGCATCGCCGACCCCGGACCGCTCGGCCTCGCCGCGTTCGCCGCCACCACCTTCGTCCTGAGTTCCTTCAACGCCCACCTCATCGACCAGAATCTGCTCACGGTGGTCCTGCCGCTCGCGCTGTTCTACGGCGGACTCATGCAACTGCTCGCCGGAATGTGGGAGTTCAAGAAGGGCAACACCTTCGGTGCCACCGCCTTCGGTTCCTACGGCGCCTTCTGGCTCTCCTACGCGGCCTATGTGAAGTTCGTCGTCGGCGACCTGCCCCCGGACACGGCCAACCAGGCCACCGGTCTCTATCTGCTGATCTGGGCGATCTTCACCGTCTACATGACGGTCGCGGCCCTGCGGACCAACGCCGCGCTGTTCGCGGTCTTCGTGGCCCTGTCGGCGACCTTCATCGTGCTGACCGTCGCGGAATTCGACAAGTCCGTCACCATCACCAAGGTCGGCGGCTGGATCGGGCTGGTCACCGCCGTGTTCGCCTGGTACGCCTCCTTCGCCGTCGTCACCAACAGCACCTGGAAGCGCGCCGTCGTCCCCGTGCTCCCGCTGTCAGGACTCCCCGTCGGCCGCCGCGGCGGACCGGTGGAGGAGCCCCACTCATGACCGAGGAGACCCTCTCCAACCTGCTCAGAGAAGACCGGCGCTTCCCCCCGCCGCCCGAACTGGCCGCGCGGGCCAATGTCACCGCGGCCGCGTACGAGGAGGCCGCGGCCGACGTCGAGGCGTTCTGGGCCGCCGCCGCGGCCCGGCTGGACTGGGCCGAGCCCTGGACCCGGGTACGCGACTGGAGCCGGGCGCCCTTCGCCCGCTGGTTCGTCGGCGGGAAGCTCAACGTCGTCGACAACTGCGTCGACCGGCACGTGCGCGCCGGGCTCGGCGACCGGGTCGCCTTCCACTGGGAGGGCGAGCCCGGCGACACCCGCACGCTCACCTACGCCGACCTCCAGGAACAGGTCTGCCGCGCCGCCAACGCCCTGCTCTCGCTGGGCGTGCGGGCCGGCGACCGGGTCGCGCTCTACATGCCGATGATCCCCGAGACGGTCGTGGCGATGCTGGCCTGCGCCCGTATCGGCGCACCGCACACCGTCGTCTTCGGCGGCTTCTCCGCCGACGCGCTGCGCGGCCGGATCCTCGACTGCGACGCGCGGGTGGTGATCACCGCGGACGGCGGCTACCGCAAGGGCGCCGCCTCGGCCCTGAAGCCCGCCGTGGACGAGGCCGTGGAAGGCTGCCCCGACGTCCGCAGCGTCCTGGTCGTGCGCCGTACGGGCCAGGACGTGGCGTGGACCTCGGGCCGGGACGTGTGGTGGCACGACCTGGTGGACGCGCAGTCGGCCGAGCACGAGGCCGAGGCGTTCGACAGCGAGCACCCGCTCTACATCATGTACACCTCGGGCACGACGGCCCGCCCCAAGGGCATCCTGCACACCACCGGCGGCTACCTCACCCAGGCCGCCTGGACGCACTGGGCGGTCTTCGACGTCAAGCCGGAGCGGGACGTGTACTGGACGGCCGCCGACATCGGCTGGGTCACCGGCCACTCCTACATCGTCTACGGCCCCCTCGCCAACGGCGTGACCTCGGTGCTCTACGAGGGCACGCCCGACTCCCCGCACCAGGGCCGGTGGTGGGAGATCGTCGAGAAGTACAAGGTGACGATCCTGTACTGCGCGCCCACCGCGATCCGCACCTTCATGAAGTGGGGCGACACGATCCCGGGCCAGTACGACCTGACGTCGCTGCGGCTGCTCGGCTCGGTCGGCGAACCGATCAACCCCGAGGCGTGGATGTGGTACCGGCGCGCCATCGGCGGCGACCGCTGCCCGGTGGTCGACACCTGGTGGCAGACCGAGACCGGCGCGCAGATGATCAGCCCGCTGCCGGGCGTCAGCGTCTGCAAACCCGGCTCGGCGCTGCGGCCGCTGCCCGGCATCTCGGCGGAGGTCGTGGACGACACGGGCCGTCCGGTGCCGAACGGCTCCGGCGGCTACCTCGTGCTGACCGAGCCGTGGCCCGGCATGCTGCGCACCATCTGGGGCGACGAGCAGCGGTACATCGACACGTACTGGTCGCGCTTCCCCGGCTGGTACTTCGCGGGCGACGGCGCGAAGAAGGACGAGGACGGCGACATCTGGCTGCTCGGCCGGGTCGACGACGTGATGAACGTGTCGGGGCACCGGATCTCCACCACCGAGGTGGAGTCCGCGCTGGTGTCCCATCCGCTGGTCGCCGAGGCGGCCGTCGTCGGCGCCACCGACGCCACGACCGGGCAGGGCATCGTCGCCTTCGTGATCCTGCGCGCCGACGGCGAGAAGGCCGCGCGGGAGGCGGGCGGCGACGACGTGGCCAGGCGATTGCGGGCGCACGTCAGCAAGGAGATCGGGCCGATCGCCCGGCCCCGGCAGATCCTCGTCGTCGCCGAACTGCCCAAGACCCGCTCGGGCAAGATCATGCGCCGACTGCTGCGCGACATCGCCGAACACCGCGACCTCGGCGACGTGACGACGCTGACCGACTCCACGGTGATGGACACCATCCGTGAACGGCTGCCCGGCGGCTCGTCCTCCGGCGCCCCGGCGGACGAGGAGTAGCGGGGAGCGGCGTACCGCCCCGGATCCGGTCCCGGCCGGTACGCGACGACGGCCCGCGAGGCGGTCTCCCCACCGCCCGCGGGCCGTCGTCACTCAACTCCCTTGCTGCTAGCGCACCTTGTGCGAGACCAGCGTGTGGTGCCCGGCGCCGACCGCGTCCACGTACACGTTCACGCCGTCACCGCTCACGCGCGCGCCGCCGACCGCCCGCGTGCCGTCCCAGACGGTCCGCCCGTCCAGGGTGACCCGCACCCTCGCGCCGCCGGTCGGCACGGCGAGCCTGCCGGTGGTGCCGCGCGGCGCGTCGGTGGCCAGCGTGAAGCCGCCGCCGTTCGCGCGCCAGGACGCGCTGATCGCGCCGTGCGGGGTGGGCACCTTGCCCTGCGCCCACGTGAGGTCGCCGGGCGTGGGCACGACCGCGTACGAGGCGAAGCCCGCGCCGGTCGGCCGGATGCCCAGCACCTGGTTGGTGAGGCTGACCGTCGGCCCCGAAGCCCAGCCGTGCGCGAGGCTGGTGAACTGCGAAAGGGCGGGCTGTCCCGCCAGGTCGGCCTTCTCCCAGAAGGTGCCGCCCGGGTCCTTCGAGAGCTGGTAGCCCCAGAAGGTACGGATCAGATCCAGGCCGCCGGTCTGCTGCGCGCCGCTCGCGTCGGCCAGACCCAGCCGCGCGCTCGCCTCGAAACCGCTGGGCAGCGGCTCGTAGATCGGCCCGATCGACGCGTTGGGCGTGCTCGGCGCCATCGTCAGCGCGCCGTAGGGACCCCAACTCGTCCGCCGCAGATAGTCCATCGCGCTGCTCGCCTGCCGCTGGTCGGCGACCCCGGTGAGCGCCGCCGCCGCGTTGGCGTCTTGCGGATAGGCGCCGGGGATCTCCCGCGAGAGCCGGTACGCACCGACGGCCGGGTCCCAGAGCTGGTCGTTGACCGCCTTCTTCACCACGGTCGCGCGGTCCGCGTACACCCCGGACGCGGCCTTGTCGTGCCGGGCGGTGGCCAGCTCCGCCATCTCCTGGAGATTGCGCACATACAGCGCGTTCACATACGTCTCGTGCCCGCAGTCGCTGTAGCCGTAGTGGCCGCAGGAGTTGACCGCGCCGAAGGCGATCAGCCCCTGCGGGTCCTGGGCGCGCACCGACTCCAGCCACGCGGTGGCCTTCGTCAGCGCGGGCCACCACCTGTCGAGATAGCCGCGGTCACCGGTGTAGAGCCAGTGCTGGTACTGGTTGTAGACGAACCACGTCACGTACTCGCCGTACGTGCGGATCTCGTCCTGATTGTGCGGCCCGACCAGGCTCTCGCCGGGCATGTACCCGTCCGGCAACTGCTGCGCGGCCAGCGAGGACAGCGAATTGTCCACCGCGTCCGTGTCGTTGGTGCTCAGATACGTGACCGGGACCTGCACCGCCAGGTCGCCCTGCCACACGATGCGGTCCCGCTTGGCGCCGTCGAAGATGACCTCCTTGGCGGGATCGGCGTTCGGCACCTGGCTGTCCGCGTGATCGCCCTCGCCCGTCGCGTACGGCCAGCTCTTGGCCGTGTCCGACATCCAGGTGTCGAGCTGCACGGTGTACGCGCCCGCGTACCAGATCTTGTTCAACTCGTCGTCGCTGGACAGGAACCAGCCCTGGTACGCGGCGGGCGACTTCTGCCGCGGCGCCGCGTCGAACTCCACGGACACCGCGCCGAGGTCCACCCAGCCGGGCCCGTCGAGGAACAGCGTCGCGTAGCGGAAACCGCCGCGCAGCTGAGTGTCCGTCAAGGTCGCGGGCAGCTTCGCCGTGTCCAGGGTGATGGTGTGGCTGTCGGCGTCGTAGGTGTACGGCTGGCCGGGATAGCCGTTCCAGATGTTCGCGGTGTCGCAGTCCGGCGCCTGAGCCGCCTCGCCGTTGTTGTCGCCCGGAGCGGTGGCCGCGTACTGCACCGACTCGCTGAAGCACACGTGCAGTCGAGGCGGTGTCTTGGACGCGCCCGCCACCTTGACGCTGATCCGGCCGCCGACGTCCTTGCCGAAGTCCAGTGCCAGCAGCGGGGATTGGGTGCGGTCGCCGGTGCTGACCAGCCGTACGGCCTTGCGACCGTTGCCCAGCACCGCCTTCGGGTCGCCCTGGATCGCGCCGCCTCTCGCGGTCGCCGACAGCACGCGGACCGGGGTGACCGTGTGGCCGGCCGGCGCCAGGACGTACGGGCGCCAGTCGCCGGGGCGCGGGGTGTAGCCGTCCTGCGTCCAGCGGTCGTGCGCCTTCGCCGCCGCGGTCGTCGTCGGCGCGTCGGCGCCGAAGGCCGAGCCGGGCAGCAGGCCCAGCATGACGGTCCCGGCCGCGACGGCCGCGGCAGCCGCGCGGCTCCTGCGGACATGAATGGGCATACGTCGTTCCCTCTCTGTGTCCCTCTACGGAAGCGGGTGCGTTCCCGCGCGATCCCTGTGGGGCGCGGGCGGGCGGCCGGTCAGCGGCGGCGCACGGTCACCTTGCGGGTGCCCGCCGCCACGCCCGCGATCCGCACATAGCCGCCGGAGAAGGTCACCCCGGTGCGCCGCGCCGACCCCTGCCAGACCGTGCGGCCGTCGAGGCGTACGACGCAGGTGCGCGCGTCGGTCACCGGGACCGCGATCTCGTCCACGGCGCCGCCCGGCGCGTTCACCGTCAGGTCGAACTCACCGCCGCCGCGCTGCTGCCACGACGCGCCGATTACACCCTTCGCGGTGGTCAACTGGCCCTGTGCGAAACGCTGTTGGCCGGGGTGCGGCTCCACGCGGTGCCCCGGGCCCGCGTCGCCGGTGGGGGAGATGCCCAGGAAGCGGTAGGTCAGCGCCGAGGTCGGGCCCGTCGACCAGCCGTGCGCGGCGCTCATGTACGAACCGGAGTAGTCCGACGTGCCGTCGGTGCGGTAGCCCTCCCAGAACGTACTGGCCGTCCCCGTGGGGCTGTCGAGCATGAAGCCCCACTCGCGGCGGATCAGGTCGAGCGCGGTCGCGTCCTGCCCCGCGGCGAAGTGCGCGTGCACCTCCATGCCGCCGGGGAACGGGTGCACGGAGGAACCGCTCTTTTCCGGCGACAGCGCGCCGACCGCCGTCCAACGCCACGCCAGCGAGGCGCTGATGGTCCGCGCGCGGTCCGCGGAGTCCACCAGGCCGAACCACACGGCCAGCGCGTTGCCGTCCTGCGGATACAGCGAGGCGCCGCCGCCGGTCGGCTTGTCGCGGTACAGGCCCACGGCCTCGTCCCAGTAACCGCCGCTCTCCACCGCCGACTTGAGCGCGGCGGCCTTCGCCTTCCACGCGCCCGCCGAGGCCGGGTCGCCGAGCGTCGTGGCGAGCGCGCTCGCGGTCACCAGCGCCCGGTACATGATGGCGTTGGCTTCGAGGTTCTTGCCGTCGGCGTCCGAACGCGCCCAGTCCGCCGCGCTGGTGACGTTCAGCAGCCCGTCACCGTCGATCTTCGCGACGATGTACGTCACGGCCTTCTTGTACGCGTCGTACGCCGTACGCGCCCACGCGGTGTCGCCGCTGAGCTGGACGTAACTCGCCGTGCCGATGAGCGTCCACAGGTGGTAGGCGTCGGAGTTGCCGATGAAGTTCACGGCCGGCCCCGCGTACGGGAGCGCGCCGTCGGCGTCCTGGTGGTTGTAGAGCGTCTGGAGCGAGTCGCGCACGGTCACCAGGTCGCCCAGCGACACATAGTCGGTCAGGACGGAGATGCCGAGGTCGCCCGGCCACACCGTGCGGTCGCGCTTGGCGCCGTCGACCAGCACCGTGCCGCCCGCCTCGCCGACCTTCGCGCTGTTGTCCCAGCCGAGGTCCGGCGGGCCCCAGACCCGGCCCTGGTCGGCGGCGATGATGTTGGTCTGCACGGTGTAGGCGCCCGCGTACCAGACCCGGTTGAGCATGTCGTCGTCGCAGTAGAAGTAGTTGGGGTACGCCGACAGGTCGGCGCCGTTCGGCGCGAAGGTGATCCGTACCGAGACATCGGTCAGGTCCACGGAGCCCGAGGTCTCGTTGACCACCGTCAAGTAGCGGAAACCGCCGCGCAGTTGGGACGCCGGGTGCGCGGTCGCGGCGGGACCCGCGCCCGCGACCGGGGTGTCCTTGTCGGTGCTGATCCGCCCGCCGGGCGTCACCGCGTAGCGCACGGCGGGCTCGTTGTTGCTGCCGCCGTTGGACCCGTCGCTGGACGACGTGCTGACGAAGTTGGACAGCTCGGAGTACGTCAGCCCGACCGTCTGATTCGTTTCACCGCCCGGCCCGAAGCTGAGAGTGACGAATCCGCCGACCTCCTTGCCGAAGTCGAAGGTCACGGAGGAGCCCTTGCCGGTGATCCGGGTGACGGCCTTGGCGCCGCGCCCCTTGGTCACCAGCGCCTCGGGCCGCCGCACGACACCGGTGAGCGTGTAGACGGCGACCGGGCGCACCGTACGGTCGGCGGGGGAGAGGTTGAAGGCGTCCCACTTGCCCGAGGGTGCCTTGCCGCCGGGCCGCGAGGCGGGGACCGAGGCGCCCGCGGGCACCGCCGACGCGCCCTGCGGCCCGGCTCCCGCGGCCGGTTCCGCGGCGACGGCCCGGCCCCCGCCCGCCTCCGTCGCCGCGACGAACGCGGCGGCCAGCCCCGTCGTGACGAGTACGCGCCGTGTCGGTCCCTGCACTTCACTGTGCGGCATGTCTCTCCCGGATGAATCGTTTCAAGATCGCGGACGCGGAAACCCTCACTGATCTTCCTGGGCCGCCGAGCACACTACGTCGGTGTTTCGCGGCCCGTCCATACCCGTGCGGGGAGTTGTTGCCCCGGCCGATCGCGGCGGATCCGGGCCGCGGAGCGGCCATGGGGGCTGTGACCAGGGAGGCGGTGGGGGCGGGGGAGGCGTCCCGCCCGGGGGAGAAGCGCGCCCTCTCAGCGGATCAGGCGGACCGAGTGCCGTGGCTCGTCCAGCCGGACCCTGGCACGCGGAGCTGCGGATCGACGACGCGGTGAGCGTAGAGACGTACCCGCGCACCTGGCGCACCCTGCGGGAATCCGCCGTGTACGGCGCCGACGCCCTTCGCGTCATCGGCGCGGCCCGGCGGGACTCGCGGGGGATCTGAGGGAGCCGGTCAGACCGTCGCTACCAGCAGCTCCTCGCCGCTGGAGGTGCGCAGGCCGTCCGGGCGGCCTGCGAAGTAGCGCTCGTTGAGGGCGGCGGCCGAGACGTGGTGGGCGTCGGTGAATCCGGCGGCGCGGGCCAGGGCCAGGATCTCGGCGGGGGCGTAGAAGCTGATGAACGGGGTGCCGGAGCCGCGGGCGCCGTTCTCCGCGGCCTGGCGGACGGCGCGCTCGTCGGGTTCCATCAGGTCCAGCGGCGGCATGAACGTCATGGCGACGGTGGAGCCGGGCGCGAGCGAGGTGAGGGTACGCAGGGTGGCGGCGTTGGCCTCCTTCGTGAGGTACATGCTGACCCCGGCGGAGGCCACCACCGCGGGCCGTCCGGCGTCGAATCCGGCCGTCCTCAGGTGATCCCACCAGGAACCGGCCGTCTCGAAGTCGACCGGCACCAGGCGCAGCCCGTCGCCGACGCCGTAGCCGAGTTCGGTCAGCCGCCGCCGCTTCCACTCCTGCGGCTCCGGCCGGTCGACCTCGAAGATCCGCAGCCGGTCGGCGAGATCCGGCCTGCGCTGCGCGAAGGTGTCGAGCCCCGCGCCCAGCAGCACGTACTGCCCGACGCCCTCGTCCAGCCGCTCGACGACCAGGTCCTCCACGAAGCGCGCGCGGGCCACGACACCCGCCCGGAAACGGCTGGTGCCTTCGGGATGCATGTCCCCGCGCTCCCGCCAGCCCGCCTCGGGGTCGGCCAGCCGCAATCCGATCTCGTCCGCCAGCACATGCGGCGGCGGGTCGTGCAGCACATGGACCGCCCGCCACAGCGCGACCCGTACGGCGGTGCTGTCGGGCTCGGCCGCCGCGCCGTCGGCCTCCGGGACGGCTCGGCCCGCCGTCGATCGCTCGTGCCGCTCGCTCATGACGCGCTCCCTGTCGGTGCTGCCTGTCGCCTGGTGTGGTGCACGGCCCGCCGTGCGGACGGTCAGCTCTTCGCCGGGGCCTGGAGGCTCCACAGCCGGCCGTCCGGGTCCCGTACGGTCATCTCCCGCGTCCCGAAGTGGGTCTCCTCGAACGGCGTGACGACCTCGACGCCCGGCGCGGCCTCGAAGGCGTCCGCGTCGGCCACGGTCAGCACCATCCGCGGCGCCCGCGGCTCCTGGCTCTCCGGGATCTCGGCGATGAAGAGATACGGTCCTTCGTCGTTGCGCAACTGCCCCGAATTGTGATCGGTCGAGAACTCCAGCTCGTAGCCGAGCCCTTGGAAGAACTTGGCCGCCTTGCCCCAATTGTGCGTTTCCAGGAACACGGCCTCGATGCCCCGCGTCGTCATCTCAACTCTCCTTGTCACTCGCTCGCCGCCGCTGGTCGCGGGGCTCCGCCGCCTCGTCGAGATACGCGCGCAGCGCCTCGGCGACCAGCGCCGACAGCGACTTCTCCGACTCGATGGCGTGGTGCTTGACCTGCTTGATCAGCCCTATCGGCAGATACACGTTGAACTGCTTGACGTCGTCGTCGCCCACATCGCCCATGCTAGCAATCTAGTTCCCTAGGTCAAGCTTCCGGGAAAAACCACGCGACGCGCGGCGCCCGATCGTCGATACTCCGCGCGTGGCCACCATGAACATCGGCAGGACCGAACGCGCCCCGTACCTCCGCTTCTCGCCGGCCGCGCGGGCCCGACGCGGCTTCGGCGCGATCCCGCCGACGGCGCTGGTGCTGCTCGGCACCCTCAGCGTCCAACTGGGCTCGGCGGTGGCCACGCACCTGTTCAGCGCGGTGGGCAGCCTCGGTACGGTCGCGCTGCGGCTGTTCTTCGCCGCGGTCGTGCTGACGGCGCTGTGGCGGCCGTCGCTGCGGATGGACCGCCGGGCGTGGACCGTGGTGATCGGCTACGGCGTCACGATCGGCGTGATGAACCTCTGCTTCTACCAGGCGCTGACCCGGCTCCCGCTCGGGATCGCGGTGACCACCGAATTCCTCGGACCGCTGACGGTGGCCCTGGCCGGGTCGCGGCGGTGGCTGGACGCTTTCTGGGCGCTGCTCGCGGCGGCCGGTGTGCTCCTGCTGGTCGGGGGACGCGGCGACATCGACCTCGTCGGTTTCCTGTTCGCGCTCGCCGCCGCCGCGTGCTGGGCCGCGTACATCCCGGTCGGCGCGGCGCTGGGCCGGCACACCGACCACGGCAACGGTCTCGCGCTGGGCATGGTCGTCGCGGCCCTGGTGGCCGTCCCGTTCGGTGTGGCCGGCGGCAGTACGGCGCTGGTCCACCCGTGGGTGCTGGCCGCCGGATTCGGCGTCGCGCTGCTGTCGTCGGTGGTCCCGTTCTCGCTGGAACTGGAGGCGCTGCGCAGAATCCCGCCGCGGGTCTTCGGCATCCTCATGAGCCTCGAACCGGCGATGGCCGCCCTCATCGGCCTGATCGTGCTCCAGGAGGCGCTGCGCTGGACGCAGTGGATCGCGGTGCTGTGCGTGGTGGCGGCCTCGGCGGGCGCCGCGCGCGGTGCCCGCCTCGACGTCACGGACGCCCCGTAGGGCCTGCCCGGCGGACTGGTAAGGCTTGTCCGGCGGCCCCTGGCGCCCCGTAGGGCCTGCCCGGCGGACCGCGCCGAACAGGCCCCCGGCAGGGCTCAGAGCTTGAGCAGGAAGGTGAAGTCGCCACCCGCCTTTCCGCTCAGGCGGTGCGCCGAGACGATCTTCCCCTCGTCGATCAGCCGCTTGACCTCGGCGCGTGAGACGCCGAGCCCGTCGGCGATCAGCCGGACGGGCCGGAGCGGGATCTGCGCCGCGAAGCGCACGGACACCTCCAGGGCCTCGTCGTCCGCGTGACCGGGGCCGGTGATGTCGAGGCGCCAGGCGTCGGTCCAGTCGAGGGCGACGCCGTTGCGGTGCCGGACGGCCGGGTGCCGGAGCAGTTCGGCCGTCAGTCCGGGGTCGTTGGTGTGGAGCCTGTCCAGCAGGTCGGGGCGCAGGGAACGCACGTTGACCCGCTCGAAGACCGTGAGCTTCGCGGTCTCCCCGCATCCTGCGCACAGGACGAGGAGCCAGACGTCGAGGGACTTGTGGTGCGCGTTGACCCGGAATCTGCCGCTCGCCCGGAAGCGATCGGACGGGCACGAGTGGCAACGGCGCACGACAAGAGGCGGGCAGGTGGGAGCGACCACCCAGGTTTGTGACACGAATGAACACCTGTTCGGTGAGAAAAACCGCAGCGAAAAGGGGCACGGCGCCCGGGGGCGACGTGCGACAGATCAGCGCCAGGGGTGTCTCAACAGGTGTACAACGGGGTTCCTTTGCCACGGCGACAGGTGCGGCAGCACGATAACCGTGCGTGGCGGCACGGTTCCACGGGTTTTCGCGGCCCGGCTCCCGAGGCATCCAGCCACACCGCGAATTCGCCCAACTCGGTACAAAATGCCCGCAAGGCGACCGCGTCCTCTGCCGAGTCGGTGCCGATTCAAGGGATTTGACAGACAAATACCCGCCATTGTGGGGGTATGCACCCCGTCCTTTGATCATCCTGCGCTGCGCCATTGACGCCAGGGGCTCTTCGGGCAAAGATTCCTGACGTCTCATTGGCATGTCCCCGTGCCTCCCACCACCTGTATCCCAGGTGTGCTCTGACAACGTTGTCAAACGAGTAGAGGACAAAATGACTCCACGGATGCCGCGTCTGCGCTCCGCGGCGCTGGCCGCGCTCACCGCGCTGCTCGCCGCCGGAGCGGCGACGCTGCCCGCGCAGACCGCGTCGGCCGACGGCGGTTCCGCCGCCGGCGGCGATCTCACGCACCTGGTCAACCCTTTCATCGGCTCGCAGGACGACGGGAACACCTACCCCGGCGCCGCCGTGCCGTTCGGAATGGTGCAGCTCTCGCCCGACACCGGCCACAACACGGGTTACGACTACAACCAGGACCACATCCGCGGCTTCAGCTCCGTGCACCTGTCAGGCGTGGGCTGCGGGCTCGGCGGCGACCTGCCCGTACTGCCGACGACCGGTGCGATCACCGCCACCGACGACGCCGTCTACGCCGCGAAGTTCAGCCACGCCGACGAGACCGCTTCCCCCGGCTACTACAAGGTCGAGCTCGACACCGGCATCACCGCCGAACTGAGCGCCACCACCCGCACCGGATGGCAGCGCTACACCTTCCCGGCGACCGACCAGGCCAATGTGCTGCTCAACAGCGGCCAGGCGCTGCACAAGGTGACCAGCAGCACGGTGACCGTGCTCGACGACCGGACGGTGCTGACCGCCATCACCGGCCGCGGCTTCTGCCAGGACACCCAGCCGTACACGGTCTACACCGAGACCCGCTTCGACCGGCCCTTCCAGTCGTACGGGACGTGGAGCGGCAAGACCGTGACGGCGGGCAGCCGTACCTCGACCTCCACCGGGCTCGGCGGCGCCTACGCGCGCTTCGACACCACGAAGGACCAGCAGGTCACCGCGGTCACCTCGCTGTCGTGGGTGAGCCAGGACGGCGCCGCGAAGAACCTCGCGGCCGAGGGGCGCGGCACCTTCGACACGACGGCCGCCGCCGCGCGGCAGTCCTGGCAGGACCGGCTCGGCCAGATCCGAGTGCGGGGCGGCAGCCAGGAGCAGCAGCGGACCTTCTACTCCTCGCTCTACCGCTCCTTCCTCGCGCCGAACGTCGGCAGCGACGTCGACGGCCGCTACACCGGCTGGGACGACAAGGTGCACCCGGCGGGCGGCATCACGTACTACCAGAACTGGTCGCTGTGGGACACCTACCGCACCCAGCAGCAACTGCTGTCGCTGCTCGCGCCGAGCGAGTCCCGCGACATGGCGCTGTCGCTGCTGCGCGTCGCGGACGAGGGCGGACAGCTCCCGCGCTGGGCGTACGCCACCGCCGAGACGAACATCATGACCGGCGACCCGGTGACCCCGTTCCTGGTGGACGCCTACCGGCAGGGCCTGCTCAAGGGCCATGAGGAGGAGGCGTACCGGGCGCTGAAGAAGCACGCGGACACCGTGCCGCCCGCCTCTTCGCCGTCCGCGGGCCGTCAGGCCGACGTCGAGTACCTGGCGAACGGCTATGTGCCGTACGACCCGGCGCGGCCCGGCAAGCCCGGTGACAACGACTTCCAGCACGGCCCGTCCGCGACGCTCGAATACGCGCTCGCCGACGCCGCCCTGGGCGGGATGGCGCGGTCGCTCGGCCACACCGCGGACGCCCGGCGCTATCTGACGCGAGGTCAGAACTACCGGAACATCCTCGACCCGAGCACCGGCTTCTTCCGGGCCAGGAACACCGACGGCGCCTTCGTCGGCCCGGCGGACCCCGCCTCCAGCGTCGGCTTCCACGAGGGCACGTCCTGGCAGTACATGTGGCTCGTCCCGCAGGACGTGCCGGGGATAGTGGATCTGATCGGCGGCAACGCGACCGCCAACGCGCGGCTCGACTCCTTCTTCGCCTACGACCAGTTGGTGAAGGACCCGGCGGGCACCGCGCGCGATGTCTGGGTCAACGGCCCGTACTCGTACTACAACCAGGACAAGTACAACCCGCAGAACGAGCCCGACCTCAGCTCCCCGTACACGTATCTGTCCACCGGGCAGCCGTGGAAGACCACCGACGTGGTGCACGCCGGGCTGACCCTCTTCACGGACGCGCCGAACGGCGTCACCGGCAACGACGACCTCGGCACCATGTCGTCGTGGCAGGTGCTCTCGGCGATCGGCATCTACCCGATGACGCCGGGCACCGACCTGTGGGGCCTGTCCACGCCGGTCTTCGACCGGGTCGACCTGACCCTCGACCGGCACTACTACCCGAGCGGCAAGATGACGATCACCGCGCCGGGCAGCACCGACACCAACCGGTACATCCAGTCCGCGCGGCTCGGCGGCAAGAGCCTGCGGACCACGTACATCAGCACCCGGGACATCAAGGCGGGCAAGGACCTCTCGCTCACCGTCGGCGCCAAGCCGTCGAGCTGGGGCACCGGCAAGAACGACGGGCCGCCCGCGCCCGCCCACGTGGCGGCGCCCGTACGGCACACCGCCGCGTCGCTCTCCCCGGCCGCGCCCGGCGTGCTCGCGGGCGGCCCCGGGACGGACGTGGACGTCTCCGCCGTCCTCACCGCGCCCGGCAAGGTCTCGGGCACCGTCACGGTCAGCGCGCCGCACGGGCTCACCGCGAGCCCGCGCACGAGCGGCTTCCGCGTGGACTCGGGGACGCTGCCCACCACCAAGGTGGTGCCGGTACGGATCTCCGCCCCGGCGGGCACCCCCGACGGCGCCTACCAGGTCACCGTCAAGGTCACGCAGTCCGGCGGCCCCTCGGTGACCAGGACCGTCCCGGTCTCGGTCGCCACCTCGACCTGCCAGGGCGGCAGCGGGTACTGCCCGCAGGACCTGTCCGCGCAGTACGACGTGGACGGCGTCGGCACGGCGGGCGCGACCGGCGCCGACTTCGACGGCACCGGGACCAGCTTCCCCGCGGAACAGCTCCCGGCGCCGGGCCCCGGCGTGCTCGGCGGGCGGGCCTACACCTTCCCCGACACCACCGGCGCCGCGGCCAACTTCGCCACCGCGCACGGCCAGAGCGTCGCTCTCGTGCGGCGCTCCTACTCCGCGCTCGACGTGCTGCTCACCGCGCACCACGGCGACGTCACCGGCGCCGCCACCGTGCACTACTCGGACGGCACGTCCGCGCCCGTCACCCTGACCGCGACCGACTGGGCGGCCAGCGCTCCCCGGCTCGGCGAGGACGCCGCGATCCACGCCGACTCCCGCTACGACAAGCAGGGCGCGCCCGACGGTGTCGGGGTCGACATCTGGCACATCGCGGTCCCGCTGGACAGCGCGAAGACCGCCGTCTCCCTCACCCTGCCCGACGACGCCCGGCTGGCGCTGTACGCGATCAGCGGACGTGACGCGTGACGAGCGACGCCCCCGAACCCGTATCCGAACCCGCACCCACAGCGGCACCCGCACCCGTAACAGAACGTCCCGGAGCACGACCCGGAGCCGCAAGCAGAAAGGCAACACCCATGAGACGTGGCCCACTTCGCCGCACCCTCACCAGAACATTGCTGGCAGGCGCGGTATCGATGACCCTGACCGTGCCCGCGTCCGCCGTGGCGCACGCGGACGCGGACGCGGCCAAGTCGGGCGGCGCCCCCGCCTTCACCACCTCCTTCGAGTCCGGCGACACGCAGCCCACGTGGAGCAGCACCGCCGAGACCGACGCCAAGGGCAACCCCCTGGTCTCCGGCGTGACCGCGGGCACCCTCCCGGTGCTGGCCGGCAGCGTCAAGGACAAGATCGCCGAGGTCACGGCCAGTTCGGACAATCCGCCGAACGAGGTCGCGAAGAACGCGGCCGACGAGGACGCCAACACCAAGTGGCTCACCTTCGCGAACACCGGCTGGCTCCAGTACAAGCTGTCCGAGGACGTGACGGTCAAGAAGTACGCGCTGACGTCCGCGAACGACTCGCCCGAGCGCGACCCGAAGGACTTCACCCTCCAGGGCTCCGACGACGGCAGCACCTGGACGACGGTGGACACCCGTAGCGGCGTGAAGTTCAGCGGCCGGTACAAGTCCAACATCTACGACGTCGCCGACCCCGCGCCGCACCGCTACTACCGGCTGAACGTCTCGGCCAACAACAGCGGCGACATCGTGCAGCTCGCGGACCTCATCCTGTCCGACGGCTCCCCGGCGCCGACGCCCGTCGCGGGCATGACCACCGAGATCGGCAAGGGCCCCGCCTCCGGGCCCAACGTGAAGCCGAGCGTCGGTTTCAGCGGCCTGAAGGCGCTCCAGTACTCGGGCACCCACACGAAGTCCGGCGCCGTGCACGCCTATAACAAGCTCTACGACGTGCGCATCCCGGTCAGCCGCAACACCCAGCTCTCGTACGACATATTCCCCGAGCTGACCGGCGGCGACCTGAAGTACCCGAGCACGTACGCCTCCATAGACCTGCACTTCACCGACGGCACGTACCTGAGCAAGCTGCGGACCCCGGCGCTCGACGAGTACGGCACCCCGCTCAGCCCGCAGGGCCAGGGCGCGGGCAAGATCCTCTACGCCTCGCAGTGGAACGCCGTGGTCTCCGCGATCGGCAAGGTCGCCGCGGGCAAGACGATCGACCGGGTCCTGCTCGGCTACGACGACCCGGCCGGCAGCTCCGAGGCGGGCGCGTCCACCCAGTTCAAGGGCTGGATCGACGACCTGACGATCGGCGCCGCCCCGGCGCCCACCGCCAAGAGCTACGCCGAGCACGTCGACACCCGGCGCGGCACCAACGCCTCCGGCTCCTTCTCGCGCGGCAACAACCTGCCGCTGACCGCGGTCCCGAACGGCTTCAACTTCTTCACGCCGGTCACCGACGCGGGTTCGACGAGCTGGGAGTACAGCTACGCGGCCCAGAACAACGCCGACAACCTGCCGACGCTCCAGGCGCTCGGCATCAGCCACGAGCCCAGCCCGTGGATGGGCGACCGCGACACCTTCCAGGTGATGCCGTCCGCGGTGTCCGGCACCCCGGACCTGAACCGGAGCAAGCGGGCGCTGGCCTTCGACCACAAGGACGAGGTCGCGCAGCCGCACTACTACGGCGTCACGTTCAAGAACGGCGTGAAGGCCGAGATAGCACCGACCGACCACTCCGCCGTCTACCGCTTCACCTTCCCCGGTGACAACGGCGACCTGCTCTTCGACAACGTGAACAACAACGGCGGCCTGACCTTCGACGCCGCCAAGGGCACCCTGGACGGCTTCTCGGACGTCAACATCGGCGGCGGCGAGGCCGCGACGCGGATGTTCGTGCACGCCGAGTTCGACCGGACCCCCGGCACGGCCACCAAGGTCACCGGACAGGGCCGCGACAACGTCACCGGCTACGCGCAGTTCGACACGTCCAAGAGCAAGACCGTGACGATGCGCCTGGCCACCTCGTTCATCAGCGCCGACCAGGCGAAGAAGAACCTGGACCTGGAGATCCCGCAGGGCACGTCCTTCGACAGCGTCAAGAAGAGCGCCGAGCGGCTGTGGAACGCCAAGCTGGGCAAGGTCGAGGTCCAGGGCGCCAGCGACGACCAGCTCACCACGCTCTACTCGAACCTGTACCGGATGAACCTGTACCCCAACTCCGGTTCCGAGAACACCGGTACGGTCAAGAAGCCGGTGTACAAGTACGCCAGCCCGTTCTCCAAGGCCACCGGCAGCAACACGCCCACCGAGACCGGCGCGAAGATCGTGGACGGCAAGGTCTACGTCAACAACGGCTTCTGGGACACCTACCGCACCGAGTGGCCCGCCTACTCGCTGCTGGAGTCGAAGACCGCGGGTGAACTCGCCGACGGCTTCGTGCAGCAGTACAAGGACGGCGGCTGGATCTCGCGCTGGTCCTCGCCGGGCTACGCCGACCTGATGACCGGCACCAGCTCCGACGTCGCCTTCGCGGACGCCTTCGCCAAGGGCGTGGAGAACTTCGACGCCAAGGCCGCCTACGAGGCCGCGGTCAAGAACGCCACCGTGTTCCCGACCGCGGGCGGTGTCGGCCGCAAGGGCCTGGACACCTCGGTGTTCACCGGATACACCAACACCTTGGTCGACGGCAGCGTCTCGTGGTCGCTGGACGGCTACATCAACGACTACGGCATCGCCACCATGGCCGCCAAGCTCGCCAAGGACCCGCACACCTCCAAGGCCGACCGGCAGCGCTACCAGGAGGAGTCCGCGTACTTCCTGGGCCGCGCGCAGAACTACACCAACCTGTTCAACACCGGTGTCGGCTTCTTCGAGGGCCGCAAGGCCGACGGCTCGTGGCGCGTCCCGGACGCCCAGTACGACCCGCAGCAGTGGGGCAACGAGTACACCGAGACCAACGCCTGGAACTACGCCTTCACGGTGCCGCAGGACCCGAACGGCCTCGCCGCGCTCTACGGCGGCCAGAAGGGCCTGGAGAAGAAGCTCGACGCTTTCTTCAACACCCAGGAGACCGCCGACGGTGACGCGGGCGGCTACGGCGGCACCATCCACGAGATGCTGGAGGCCCGCGACGTCCGGATGGGTGAACTCGGCCTGAGCAACCAGCCGTCGTTCGCCATCCCCTACATGTACGACTACGCGGGCGACCCGGCCAAGACCCAGGCCGTCGTGCGCGAGGCCACCCGGCGGCTGTTCACGGGCAGCTCGATCGGCCAGGGCTTCCCCGGTGACGAGGACAACGGCGCCACCGCCACCTGGCAGATCTTCAGCGCGCTGGGCTTCTACCCGCTCCAGGTCGGCAGCGACAACTACGTGATCGGCTCCCCGCTGTTCACCAAGGCGACGGTCCACCTGGACAACGGCAAGAGCATCGTCGTCAACGCGCCGAACAACAGCAGCAGCAACATCTACGTGCAGTCGCTGAAGGTCAACGGCAAGGCGTGGAACAAGGTGTACCTGACGCAGAGCCAGCTCTCGTCCGGTGCGCGCCTGGACTTCACCATGGGCTCCAAGCCGTCCAAGTGGGGCACGGGCAAGAACGCGCTGCCCGCGTCGCTGACCCCGGCGGGCAAGGCGCCGCAGCCGCTGGCGGACCTGACAGGGCCCGACCTCGGCACCGCGACGTCCGCTGACGGCACTGATGTCGCCGCGCTCTTCGACAACACCTCGAAGACCGGGGTGACCTTCCCCGCCGCCGACCCGACGGTGCAGTACGCCTTCACCGGGAGCGCGGCGAAGAAGCAGGCCGGTTTCTACACCCTGACCTCCGGCAGCACCGCGGCACAGGACCCGAAGAGCTGGCAGCTCCAGGGCACCATCGACGGCAAGCACTGGAGCACGCTGGACTCCAGGAGCGGCGAGAGCTTCGACAGCCGCCTCCAGACCCGGCCGTTCCAGATAGCCCACCCCGGCGCGTACTCCACGTACCGCCTGGTGGTGACCGCCAACAACGGTGCCGCGTCCACGACGCTGACCGAGGTGGAACTGCTGGCACAGCAGGGGCAGGGAGGCCACGGGCACTGACCGGCAGGTCCGTACGACCCGTGTGAGACCGGGGGCCGCGACACCATGTCGCGGCCCCCGGCCGCGTCCCCGGCCCCGGTTCTTCGGCGCCCGCATCAGGGATGTCCCGGTGGGGCTGCCCCCACCCCCGTACGGGCGCGGGCCGCAGTGACCCGGAACCCCGCGGCGCGGGAGGTTCGTTGAAGGCGCCGCGCGCCGCGGCACCGTGCCCTACCCCTTCCTCAAGGGCGCGTTCGCACCTGCCACCGAGGAGGTCACCGCCTTCGACCTGCCGGTGATCGGCCGCGTCCCGGCCGCACTCGACGGCCGCTATCTGCGCAACGGCCCCAATGTGCTGGGCCTGGAGGACCCGCGGACCCACCATTGGATGCTCGGCCAGGGCATGGTGCACGGCGTACGCCTCAGGGACGGCCGCGCCGAGTGGTACCGCAACCGGTGGGTGAGGTCGGCGGGCGTCGCCGCGCAACTGGGGGAGCCCTACCACGGCCCCGTGCCCGACGACGACTTCGCCAACAACACGCACGTGATCCCGTACAAGGGCAAGGTCCTCGCGGTCCAGGAGAGCGGCCCGACGCCGTACGAACTCGACGAGGAGCTGAACACCGTCCGCCCGTACGACTTCGGCGGCACGCTCAGCGGGGCGTTCACCGCGCACACCAAGTACGACGAGCGGGCGGACGAACTGCACGCGATCACGTACTACCCGACCTGGGACCATGTGCGGCATCTGGTGATCGACCACACGGGGAAGGTCGTACGGACCACGAGGATTCCGGTCGCGGACAGCCCGATGATGCACGACTTCGCGCTCACCGAGCGGTATGTGATCATCTTCGACACCCCGGTGACCTTCGACGCGGCGGCGGCCGAGGCGGGCGCGATCGTGCCGTACGTCTGGAACGACAAGCACCCGGCGCGGGTCGGGGTGATGCCGCGCCGGGGCGGCCGGGTCCGCTGGTTCGAGGCCGACCCCGGCTCGTACTACTCGCACACGCTCAACGCCTACGACGACGGGCACTCGGTGGTCGTCGACTTCATCACCTTCCCCGCGCCGTTCTTCGCGGCGGGCCGCGGCACCCTCGGAGACGGCCCCTCGGCGCTGGGCACCCCCCGGCTCGACCGGCTGACGATCGACCTGGAGCGCGGCCGGGCCCGCCCGCGGCGGATCGACGACCGCCCGCAGGAGTTCCCCCGCATCCGCGAGAGCCTGGTCTCGCGCCGCCACCGCTACGGTTACGCCGCCACGGCCGCCGCGATGTGGACGGCGTACGAGACGCTGGACGGCGTGCCGCCCGACACCCACTTCGGCAACGCGCTCATCAAGCACGACCTGCTGGGCGGCACCACCCAGACGCACCGCTTCCCGAAGGACGCGGCCGTCAGCGAGCCGGTCTTCGTCCCCGCGCACGAGCACGCCAAGGCCGAGGACGACGGTTACGTCCTGTCCTACGTCCACAATCCCGACCGAGGCGCGGCCGACCTCGTCATCCTGTCCGCCCAGGACTTCACGGCCGCCCCGCTGGCCAGGATCCACCTCCCGGCCACCATTCCGCTCGGCCTGCACGGGAGTTGGGTGCCGACGGTCTGACGGGGGAGAGCGGCGACGGTCTGACGGGAGAGGGCGGCGCGCGGTCCGCACCGCCGCCCTCGGGCTCGCCCCCGTCCTCTTCCCGGCGGTCGGCCTCACCGTCGCCGCCTGGGGCTCCGGGGTTCTCTTCGCGGCCTTCGCCGCCGTCTGTCTTCTGGCCGCGTCCGTCGCCCTCGCCTTCACGACGCTGCGCCGCGTCGGCCTCGGGACCCCGCACGGGGTGTGATCCAACTCGCTTGTGGCGTATGCCCCCGGCCCCCGATACTGGCCGTACACGGAGCGGCACGTACAGCAGCACGCGGAGCTGTGCGCGCACGCGCAGAAGAGCACGCATACCGCACGGGCGGGTACGCGCATGTCCGGCGCCGAGCGGGAACTGCCGCGTCGGCACCCGCGTCTTGTCCTCCAGCGGCCGGACGCGCGGGCGCGCCCGCGGTGGGGTGGGGAAGCGCGACGGGCGGTGATCCCGTCCGCGCAGGAGCAGGGGGGAATTCGCCATGACCTGGGACCAGCGGGACGGAGCGGACGCCAGCGGTACGCCGGGCGGCGTCGGGAGACCGGACGGCGCCGACGCGCCGGGCGTTGACGGCACACCAGGCGCGGGCAGTACGTCGAGCGCCGGCGACACGCCGAGCGGCAGCGGCACACCGGGGAGCGGCGGCGCGCCGGAGGGCTTCGGGCCCCCGCCGCCGCCCGCGCCACCGGCCTGGTTGCCGCGGCAGCCCGCCGCGCCGCCCGGCATCCCGTCCGGATATCCGTCCGGCTACGCGCCCGGGTTCCCGGCCGGCCCGCCCGCACCACCGGCGCCGCCGCCCGCCCCGGCGAACGCGCTGCGGGCCGTCGCCGTCGGCCTGCTCAATCTCAGCGGCCTCGGCATCGGTTACGCGCTGACCCGCCGCTGGTTGGCCACGGCGGCCTGCCTGGTCGCGACCGGCGTCCTGCTCTTCGTCGCGCTGCCCGCGACGGCGGACGGCGTGTCCGGCGGCGTCGTCGTCGCCTACGCCGTCTTCCTCGTCCTCGCGGCCGCGCACGGCGCCTATCGCGGCCTGCGCACCCCGCTGTCCTGGCCGCCGCGGACGCCCGTCGCGATCGTGCTCGGCCTCGTGCTGCTCGCCGCGCCCGTCGGCGGCGTCGTCTACTACGACGGCGCGCGCGACGAGGCCACCCAGAAGATGCTGCTCGACCGGCTCGACACCGCCGACCAGCTCGTCCAGGCGGCCAAGAGCAAGCCGTTCGACGAGGCGCGCACCGACTACACCACGGCGCTGGCCGCGTACCGCGACCTCAGCGACCACCACGGCGGCTCCCGCGCCGCCAAGCGCGTACCCGACCGGCTGACCACGTACTACACGGCGGTCGGCACGCCCTACGAGCAGAAGAGGTACTGCGACGCCATCGAGCCGCTGAAGTACCTGCGGACCGTGCCCGAGCACTTCGACAGGAAGGCCCTCGGCACGCTGACCGGATGGCCGGACGACCGGCTCGCGACCTCGCTGTACGCGTGCGGTACGGCCGACCTGGCCGACGCGAGCGGCGCGGAGGCGAAGGACGGGTACCTGAGCGACCTGCTCTCCACGTATCCCAAGTCGCCGCAGGCCGCGAAGGTCGAGCCCGCCTTCAAGTCGACCATCGACGCGGCGGCCAGGGACCTGAACGGCGGCGACCCGTGCGCGGCCACCGACAAGGTGCGCGCCCTCGGCGTGCGCGCGGGCAACCTCAAGGGCGGGGACGCGGGCGTGGCCGCGGCCTTCGACAAGGACGCCCGCCGGGCCGACACCTATGTGCAGTCGGGCAGTTACACCTGCGCCGTCCACGAGTACAAGGGCGGCGACTTCAGCAGCGCGCTGGACAAGATCCGCGACTTCGTGAAGAAGTACCCGCGCGACAAGAACACCGCGTACGCCAAGAAGCTCGCCATCGCCGCCGAGGTCGCCGTGACGGTGCCCGCCGCGGGCAAGCGCATGCCGACCGAGGACTCCGGCGGCAGCATCTCCGTGACGGTCAGCAACGACAGCCCCGACCAGGTCGAGGTGCTGTTCACCGGACCGGTGACCGGCAGCTTCACGCTCAAGGGCTGCGGCGCCTGCAAGACGTACTCCAGCCAGGCGTCGGCGCAGACCTCGGCGTGCAACAACAGCGGCAGGAACTACCCGAAGAAGACGCTGAATCTGCCGGTCGGCACCACGTACTTCCTGCACAAGTCGACCAGTTCCGGCGACTCCGCGACGCCCGGCAGCGACACGGTCAAGCTCCGCAGCGGCTACATCTACACGGAGTGCGCCTATGTGGTGCGCGATTCGGCGCTGAGTTTCTGAGGCGCCCGGTTTCCGAGGCGCGGGCTTCCGAGGCGCGGGTTTCCGAGGCGCGAGCTTCCGAGACCTGAGCTTCCGAGGCGCGGGTTTCCGAACCAGTAGGCCGTGGGCGGTTGACGGCCCGCGACCCGCGCGGACACGGCGGGGCCCGGACGACCGGGCCCCGCCGTCGTCACTCCGCGATGCCGCGCGTCAGCAGCACGACGGTCACGAAGGTGCGGTAGAGCCGCACCGGATCCTCGTCGGTCATCCGTACCGTCACCGCGTCCGCCGGGTCCCGCTCGACGCCCGTGATCCAGGTCGCCATCTCCGCCAGGTCCGGATTGCGCATCCGCACCGTCAGCGTCGCGGGCAGCGCGATGTCCGGCAGGGCCGCCGACGGCAGCCCCTCGACCGCCCTGCGGGCGGCGTCCCGGATCACCTCGCGCGCCTCCTCCGGGTGCAGGCTGTCGGCCGCGAACCGCGACACCGACGACTTGACGACCGCGCCCACCGCGCCGGGACAGAACGGCTCCAGCTCGGCGGCCGTCGTCGCGTCCCCGGTGACCAGCAGCACCGGCACCCCGTGCCCGAGCGCGACCAGCGCGTTGATCCCGCTCTCGCCCGCGACGACCCCGTTGAGCCGCACCTCGCTGATCGCCGCCGGGTTGTACGTGTGCGACAGCGTGGCCCGCTCGCCCGACATCGAGCCGTGGTACGAGACGAAGAAGACCCCGTCGTACGAGGAGTCCAGGCCCTGCATCATGTACAGCGGCTTGTGGCGGCCGGACAGATAGCGGGCCCGCCCGGCCAGTTCGTCCGGGCGCAGATTGGCCATCGTGGAGTGCGAGTCGTTGACCAGGAACGCGTTCGCGCCGCCCGCTTCCGCGCCCTCGATCGAGGCGTTGACCTCCGCCTGGAGCAGCGTGCGGTAGTACGCGTACTCGGGCTGCCCAGGACGGCACTGCGACCAGTCGACGACGCCCGCCGTGCCCTCCATGTCGGAGGAGACGAAGATCTTCACAGCACGGTCCGGGGGCGGAATTCGGGCTCGGTCGACGCGTCGGTCATCAACGCGTAGACGCTGCCCTCCTGTCCGGCCGCGCCGCCGTGCCTGCCGTCAGGGGTCAGGGCCAGCGCGCGCAGCTCGGAGCGGAACTCGTCGGGCAGGGTGGCCGCGTCGGCGAGCGCGTCCCGGCACGCGTCGGACGGATCGAGCCCCGCCGCCAGCAGGTCGACGATCGTACGGGCGGTGCCGCCGCGCATGCTCAGCTCGCCGCGGCCGGTGCAGGCGGCGCCACCGGAGCGCAGATCGCACCAGTTGCCCGCGCCGGGCAGCGCGGAGTCGCCGACCCTGCCGGGGTACTTGTACGGATAGCCGGAGGTCGAGACCCCGACGCACATCTCGCCCGACGCGTCCAGCGCGATGATGTTGATCGTGCCCCAGGGGCCGTCGTGCGGGGCCAGCCGGCGGATCAGGGCGAGCGCGCTCTCCCGGTAGCGGGCGTCGCCGTCGGTCGCCGCGGTGTTCTCGCCCTCCACCGACTCCTGGGAGTCGGCGACCTGCTTGCGCCACTGCTCGCGCGAGGCGTCGGTCAGCAGGTCCGCGGTGTCGAAGCCGCACTCCCGCGCGAACAGCGCGGCGCCCTCGCCGACCAGCAGGCTGTGCTGCGGCAGTCTCTCCAGCACCGCGCGGGCCACCGAGATCGGGTTCGGGTACCCCTTGAGCGCGCCCACCGCGCCGAACTGCCGCCCGGAGCCCAGCATCAGGGAGGCGTCCAGCTCCACCACGCCCTGCGCGTTGGGCAGTCCCGCGGTGCCCACGTAATGGTCCGCCGGATTGTCCTCGCAGCGGCGCATCGCGGCCTCGACCGCGTCCAGCGCCGAGCCGCCGCGCCGCAGCACGTCCATCCCGGTCGGCAGTCCGACCTCGCTGCGCTCACTGCCGATGATCACCGCTTCGGGCATGTTCCTCCTGTCCGGTGCCTGACCGGCCGGAGCCCCCGTCGTATGGGGGTTCCCGCCGCTTCGCCCGTCCGACCTGCGTATACGCGCCCGCGTCTACGCAGCGCCGGACGTCTGCGCAGTCTGGCACCAGCCGCCCGCGCCGCGGTACCCGGCCTCGCCGGGACCGGTGAAGGGACCTTGGGCGGACCCCGGTCCCACGCTCCGCCCGCGCTCCGACCGCGCTCCGACCGGGACCGCTCCGCCCGCGCTCCGCCCGCGCTCCGCCCGCGCTCCGACCAGGACCGCGCCGGGACCCCTCCGGGGCCGCCGTCCGCCGTGAAAAACCATGCGGGGCCCGCCGCGCACCGGGGGGAGACTGGGCCGCGTGGACACGATGACGCGCTTCGGCCTGGCGGTGGTGGAGTGGGCCGCGGGCGGTACGGGAGCCGCGGCGGCCGAGGCGGCGGCGCGCGAGCTGGCCGCGGCCACGCACGTGAGGACCGCGGTGCTGGTCGAGGGGACCAGCGACCAGGCGGCGGTGGAGGCACTCGCGGTCCGGCGCGGCCGGGACCTGGCCGCCGAGGGAACGGTCGTCGTGCCGCTCGGCGGCGCCATGAGCATCGGACGCTTCCTGAGCCTGGTCGGCCCCGAAGGGCTCGACCTGGCGCTGGCGGGCCTGTGCGACGAGGCGGAGGAGGGTTACTTCCTGCGCGCCCTGGACCGCGCGGGCGTCGGCTCGCCCCGCGACCGTCCGCAGATGGAGGCGCTCGGCTTCCACGTCTGCGTCGCGGACCTGGAGGAGGAGCTGATCCGGTCCCTGGGCACCGACGCGGTACGGGAGGTCGCGGCCGAACTGGGCGAGGCGCGCTCCTTCCGGATCTTCCAGAAGCAGCCCGCGCAGCGCGAGCGCCCGGTCGACCGCCAGCTCCGGCGCTTCATCGGCACCCACAGCGGACGCAAGTCGCAGTACGCGCACGCGCTGGTCGACGCGCTGGAGCCGCACCAGGTCCCGCGCCCGCTGGACGGGCTGCTCGCGCACATCTGACCGCGCACCGCCCCGGCGGACAAAGTCGCGCATACAGTGACGGATTCGTCGCGTCCGCACGCCCTCCGCGCCCGCGCCCCTCGACAACCAATGTTGTCATGATGTCGATCTCCTCCCTAGGATGCGGAGCATGCCGATCCCCGTGACGGCCACCGAACCAGGCGGCCGGGAGCAGTCCGCGGCCGTCCCCGCCCCTCCCGCCGAGGCCGCGGGACCCGGTCGAGCCGCTGAGCCCACCGCTTCCGTCGAGCGGGCCATGACCGGCCTGACCGACGCCGCCGTACGCGACCTCGTCGGTGAACTGGCCGCGCGATTCGACGAGTTGGCGCCGGGCGACACGTCGTGGGGGCAGGACCCCGAGCCCGCCGCCGCGCCGCTGAACCGGCTGCGCGTGCTGGCCCATCTCATGCGTGCCGTCGACCGGTGCGCGGCGCAGGAGGCCGCGGCCGCGGTCCGGCTCGGCGCGAACTACCCGCGGCTCGGCCAGGCGTGGGGCATCACCCGGCAGGGCGCCCGGCGGCGCTGGCCAGGACTCGTCTTCACCTCGAATCCCCCCTCGAGGCCCCTCATGATCAGGAGCGACCCGATGAACGCCCTCACCCCGCGCCGCACATACAGCGTCCTGCTGGTCGAGGACGACCCCGCGGACGCCCTGCTCATCGAGGACGCGCTGTCCGAGGGCGGCATGACCCGGCAGCTCTCGCACGTCGGCGACGGCATCGAGGCGCTGGAGTACCTGCGCGACCCGGAGCACGAGCGCCCCGACCTGATCGTGCTCGACCTCAACATGCCGCGCATGAACGGCCGCGAATTCCTCGCCGTCCTGCGGGACGACGACGAATTGGGCTCCATTCCGCTGGTCGTGCTGACCACCTCGGCGGCGCCGGACGACATCGCCGACGCCTACCAGAAGCACGCCAACGCGTATGTGACGAAGCCGGTCAATCTGGACGATTTCCTTGAGGCCGTGCAGCGCATCGACGCCTTCTTCCTGGAGACCTCCGCCACGCTGCCCGCGCCCGGCGAATAACCGCTCGGACCCGTCCCGCACCCCCGCATAGGGTGCGGGAATGGCCGACACTTTCTCCCCACCCACCCCGGGGGACATCCGAAGCCCTGTCCGCTTCCTGCTGTGGCTGGTCAGAAACCAGCCCGGCCGGGTCGCGGCCGGGGCGACCCTCGGCACCGTGTGGATGCTCGGCCTGGCCGTACCGCCCTATCTGCTCTCCCGTGCCGTCGACGACGGTCTCCGACCGCGCGACCACACCGCGCTGTTCGGCTGGGCCGCGGCGATGTTCGGCGTCGGGGTGCTCAACGCGTTCATCGGCATCGCCCGGCACCGCACCATGACCAAGGTGCGGATGGACGCCTCCTTCCGCGTCGTACGCGCCACCGTCCGGCGGGCCACCGAACTGGGCGCCACGCTGCCGCACCGGATGAGCGCGGGCGAGGTGGTGGCGATCGGGATGGCCGATGTCATGGTGATCGCCCAGTCGTTGACCGTCACCGGGCCCGGAATCGGCGCGGCCGTCTCGTATCTGGCGGTCGCCGCCGTGCTGCTGTCCATCTCGCCGCTGCTCGCCCTCGTGGTGCTGGCCGGTGTGCCGATGGTCGCCGTCACCGTCGGCCCGCTGCAACGCCGCCTCCAGCGGGTCGGCACCGGCTACCGCGACGAGCAGGGCGAACTGACCGCGCTGCTGGTCGACGTGGCGACCGGGCTGCCCGTGCTCAACGGCCTCGGCGGCAAGGACGTCTACGCGGCCCGCTACCGCCGCCGCTCGCAGGCGCTGCGCGACCAGGGCTACCGGGTCGGCTCCGTCACCAGTTGGGTCGGCGCGCTCGCCGTCGGGCTGCCCGCCCTCTTCCTCGCCCTGGTCACCTGGCTCGCCGCGCGCATGGCGGCCGACGGCTCGCTCGCCATCGGCGAACTGGTCGCGGTGTACGGCTACGCGGCCATGCTCGTCGTCCCGGTCTTCTTCTTCATCGAGGGCGGCAACGACGTGGCCCGCGCGCTGGTCGCCGCCCGCCGCGTGACCGGCTTCCTCGCCCTGACGCCGGAACAGTCCGACGGCGCGCACCCGGTGGCCGCCCCGCCGTCGCCCGCCGCGCTGCGCGACCCGCTCTCCGGCGTCGTCGTCCGCCCCGGCGTCCTCACCGCACTCGCCTCCGCCCGCCCCGCCGACACCGCCGCCGTCGTGGAACGGCTCGGCCGCTTCGCCGCCTCCGACGCCGAGTGGGGAGCCCTGCGGCTCGACACCGTCGCGCTGCGCGAGACACGCGAGCGCGTCCTGGTCGCCGACAACGATGCCGCGCTCTTCAGCGGCACCGTCCGCGAGGCCGTCTCGGGCCGCGCCGACCCGGACGACGCCACCGTGCGCGCCGCGATCCGCACGGCCGCGGCCACCGACATCGTGGACGCGCTGCCCGCGGGCCTCGACTCCTCCCTCAGCGCGGGCGGCCGCAATCTCTCCGGCGGCCAGCGCCAGCGGCTCCGGCTGGCCCGCGCGGTCTGCGCCGACCCCGAAGTGCTGCTGGCCGTCGAACCCACCTCCGCGGTGGACACCCACACCGAGGCCGCGATGGCCACCGGGCTGCGCGCCGCGCGCACCGGCCGGACGACGGTGGTCACCACCACCTCGCCGCTGGTGCTCGACCGGGCCGACGAGGTCGTCTACCTCGTCGAAGGGCGCGCGGTCGCGGTCGGCCCGCACCACGAACTCCTGCACACCGAGCCCGGCTACCGCGCGCTGGTCTCGCGCGGCGCACAGGAAGAGGCGATCCGATGACCGCGCCGAGCGACCCGCCCGCGGCGGACACCGAGCCGTCCCGGCGGGACGGCGTCCCCGTCCCGCGCCCGGCCGCCGGTACCAAAGTCCTGACCGCGCCGGGGGAGCCGCCCGCCGGGCAGGCGCCCGCCGCCCTGTCCGCCGCGCTCCCCGTCGCCGACCGGGAGCGGGTGCGGCGCGCCGCCGTCGGCGAGCTCGCCGCCGACAAGCGCGCGTTCTCCGCGGTCCTCGGCCTCAACGCGCTGGCCGCCGCGGCCGGCCTCGTCAGCCCGTGGCTGCTGGGCCGGATCGTGGACACGGTCAGGGGCTCGACCGGCCACGCCGCGGTGTCCACCGTGGACCGGCTGGCGGTGGCCATCGTGGTCGCCACGGTCGTCCAGACCGTGCTGTCGCGGTACGCGCTCAACCTCGCGGCCCAGTTCGGCGAGCGCGCCGCCGCGCGGATCCGCGAGCGCTTCGTGGACCGTACGCTCGCGCTGCCCGCCGCCGTCGTGGAACACGCGCCGACCGGCGACCTCGCGGCGCGCGGCACCACGGACATCGACGTCGTGGCGACCACGCTGCGCAGCGACGTGCCGACCGTGCTGATCGCCACCATGCAGGCGCTGTTCATCATCGTCGCCGTGCTCGTGCTCGACCCGCTGCTCGGCCTGTGCGGGCTGTCCTGCCTGCTGGTGATCGCGGTCGCCACCCGCTGGTACCTGCGCCGCGCGCGGACCGCGTACCTCGCCGAGGGCGCGGCCAACTCCGTACTCGCCGAAGTCCTCGCGGCGACCGCGGGCGGCGCCCGTACCGTCGAGGCCCTCGGCCTCCAGGAGCGGCGGATCGCCACGGCGGAGGCGGCCATCGCCGGCGCCGGACGCGCCCGCCTCGGCACCCTGTGGCTGCGCTCGGTGTACTTCCCGAGCGTCGACATCTCGTACGCGCTGCCCGTCCTCGGCGTGCTGCTCGTCGGCGGCGCGCTGTACGACCACGGCGGTGTCTCGCTCGGCACGGTCGTCGCCTCCGCGGTCTACCTGCGGCAGCTCGTCGGGCCGCTGGACACGATCTTGATGCGGGTCGAGCTGTTGCAGAGCAGCGGCGCCTCGTACGCGCGGGTCGAGGGCCTGGACATGCTGCCGCGTACGCGCACCGACCCCGACGCGGTGCCGGCCGACGACCGGATCGAGGTCAGCGGCGTCCGCTACTCCTACGACCACGTCGGCGACATCCTGCACGGCGTGGACCTCGACGTGCGGCCGGGGGAGCGGCTGGCCGTCGTCGGTCCCTCGGGCGCGGGGAAGTCGACGCTCGGCAGGCTGCTGGCCGGGATCGACCGGCCGCGGGCGGGCTCGGTCACCGTGGGCGGGGTGCCGGTCGCCGACCTGCCGCCGGACCGCCTGCGCCGCCAGATCGTGCTGGTCACCCAGGACCACCACGTCTTCCGCGACACGCTGCGCGACAATCTGCTGATCGCCCGGCCCGCCGCCACCGACCAGGAGCTGCGCGCCGCGCTGGACGCGGTCGACACCGGCTGGGCCGACGACCTGCCCGACGGCCTCGACACCCGCCTGGGCGGCGACGGCCGCCACCTGGACGGCGCCAGGGCGCAGCAGCTCTCGCTGGCGCGGGTGATCCTCGCCGACCCGCACACGGTGATCCTGGACGAGGCCACCGCCCTGCTGGACCCGGCCACCGCCCGCAGCACGGAACGCGCGCTGGCGACCGTGCTGGAGGGCCGCACCGTCATCGCCATCGCCCACCGGCTCCAGACCGCCCACGACGCGGACCGCGTCGCCGTCATGGAGGCCGGGGTCGTCACCGAGCTGGGCACCCACGACGAGCTGGTCACGGCCGGCGGCGGCTACGCGGCGCTGTGGCACTCCTGGCACGGCGAGTAGCCCGCCGTCACCGGCGGGCGACTCGGGGGCGGTGTCACCAGCGCACCGGCAGCCGCTCGGGACCCCGGATGAGCAGGCCGCCGCGCCATTCGAGCCCGGCCGGGTCCGCGTCGAGCGCCAGGCCGGGGAAGCGGTCCAGCAGGCCGCGCAGCGCGATCCTGGCCTCCAGGCGGGCCAGCGGCGCGCCCAGGCAGTAGTGGATGCCGTGCCCGAAGGCGATGTGGCCCCGGGCGTCGCGGCGGATGTCGAAGCGGTCGGGGTCGGGGAAGCGCGCGGGGTCGCGGTCGGCGTCGGCGAGCGCGACCAGCACCAGGCGCCCGTCACCGGGGATCACCGTGCCGCCCACCTCGACCGGAGCGGTCGAGAAGCGGTAGGTGGGCGTCTCCACCGGGCCGTCGTAGCGCAGGATCTCCTCGACCGCGCCCTCCATCAGACCTTCCGGGTCGGCGCGCAGCGCGGCGAGCTGCTCGGGGTGGGTGAGCAGGGCCAGGACCCCGTTGGAGATCAGGTTGACCGTGGTCTCGTGGCCCGCGACCAGCAGCACCCAGGCCATGCCCAGCAGCTCCTCGGCGTTGAGCCGATCGCCGTCCTCGTCCGCGGTGTGGATCAGGGCGCTCATCAGATCGTCGCCCGGCCGCTCGCGCTTGTCGGCGACCAGGCGGACGAGGAAGTCGTTCATCGCGTCCGCCGCGTCCGCCCTGGCCCGCGCCGACGAGGTGGACAGCGCGATGTTCGACCAGGTCCTGAACTGCTCGCGGTCCATGAAGGGCACGCCGAGCAGATCGCAGATGACCGAGATCGGCAGCGGGAAGGCCAGCGACTCCACCAGGTCGCCGCGGCGCGAGGGCTCCTTCGCCATCGCGTCCAGCATGCCGTCCGCGAGCGCCTGGACCCGCGGCGCCATCGCGTCCACCCGGCGGGGGGTGAACTCCCGCGCCACCAGCTTGCGCAGCCTGCTGTGCACCGGCGGATCGGTACTGAGCATGGACAGGCCGGACGCCACCGTCCGCACGCCCAGTTCCGGCGCCGCGTTGGACCACACCTTCGACAGCCGGGCGTCGTTGAGGAGCGCGCGGCCCGCCTCGTACCCGACGACCAGCCACGCCTCGTGGCCCTCGGGGATCACCACCCGGTGGACCGGCCCCCGCGCGCGCAGCTCCGCGTAGACCGGATACGGGTCGCGTCTGAACTCCTCGCCGAGCGCGCCGAGATCGACGACGGCGTCCGTGGTCATACGTGTCCTCCCCGGGGGACAGCGGCCGGGAGTCCGGCCGGAGGCTGGGCAGCGTGCCGAGGGGACGCTACGGCGTCACGGGCCGTCGCACCGCGTGTTCGGGGCTTCCCGCCGGGAGATCGGCGCGATCCCGCCCCTGGCACCGGCGCGCGCCTCATCCGTATCCCGCGTATCTTCCCGCCCCACCGCTGTCCAGGATCAGCCGATACGTCTGTGACGTAGGCTTTTGTCATGGGCTCGGGCTGCGGGACAGCGCCGTGCCGAACCGAAAGTGGGCCGGAATGGACGTCGTGTACGCAGGGGGGCCGAACGTATCCGGCCGCCTGCTCGCTCGCGTCGCGCGTGTCGTGCCCTCCGCCGTGCTGGTCGGAGCGGGCTCCGCCATCGTCGGCACCGCCCCCGACGGTCACTTCGGGCTGGCCCTGGCGGTCGTGCCCTTTCTGGCCGCCGCGGTGCACTCGGTCACCGTCACCGCCGTCCTCGGCGCCCTCACCGTCGCGATGTACGCCTCGCTGCGGCACTGGCTGACCGAGGGCACCGACCTGTGGCTGGTCAAGCTGGCGTTCCTCGCCGCCTCCGCCGTGGTCGCCGTCCTGATCAGCCAGGCCAGGGTCAGGGCGCAGCAGCTCACCCGCAGCCGCGACATCGCCCTGGGGCTCCAGCAGGGCCTGCTGCCGCACAAGGTGCCGCGCAACAGCGCCGTGGACGCCAGCTACCGCTACGTGCCCGCCGACACCGCGGCGGGCGTCGGCGGCGACTGGTTCGACGTGATCCCGCTGTCCGGCACCCGGGTCGCGCTCGTCATGGGGGACGTGGTGGGCCACGGCATCCACGCCGCGGCGATGATGGGGCGGCTGCGTACCGCCGTGCACACCCTCGCCGACCTCGACCTCGCGCCCGACGAACTGCTCTCCCGCATGGACGACCTGGCGGTACGCCTCGCCGACGACGACGCGGACCGCGAGCTGGGCGCCACCTGCCTGTACATGGTCTACGACCCCATCTCGCGGCAGTGCACGGTGGCCAGCGCGGGCCACACCCCGCCCGCGTTCGTCCACCCGGACGGCCGGGTGGAATTCCAGCGGCTAGCGGAGAATCCGCCGCTCGGCGTCGGCGGCACGCCCTTCGAGAGCAGTACCCTCACCCTCGACGAGGGCACGGTCGTGGCGCTCTACACCGACGGCCTGCTCGACCTGCGCCACCAGGGCACCGACGCGGCCGTCGCCGCCCTCGCGCGGGCCCTGCTGCCCGCCACCGACAGCCTCGACGCGCTGTGCGACCGCGTCTGGTCGGGGCTGCCCGCGGAACACGACGACGACGTGGCGCTGCTGCTGGCCCGCACCAGGACCCTGGACGGCGCGAACGTCGCGAGCTGGGAGTACCCCGCGCTCCCGGAGAGCGTCCCGGCCGCCCGCGCCGCGGTCATGGCCCGGCTGGAGGAGTGGGGCCTGTCCGACCACGCCTTCGCCACCGAACTGGTGGTCAGCGAACTGCTCACCAACGCCGTCACCCACGCCCGCGGCCCGGTCTCGCTCCGGCTGATCAGGGACGCGGGGCTCATCTGCGAGGTCTCCGACGGCAGCGACACCTCGCCGCACATGCGGCACGCCCAACTCCTGGACGAGGGCGGCCGCGGCCTCTACCTCATCGGGCAGCTCGCCGACCGCTGGGGGACGCGCTACAGCGAGGACGGCAAGACGATCTGGGTCGAGCAGCACGTCCCGGCCCTGAGCGGGGCCTGAACGGGCAGCGCCCCCCGTCGGCGGGAGCCGACGGGGGGCGCTGCGATCTCACGAACCGGTGCGGTCTACCAGCTCGTCAGACCGGCACCGTAGGGGTAGAGCGGATTCCCGTACGTCGTCGGCACCGTCTGACCGGCGTCGATCTTCGCCCGGATGTCGGCCCGCTCGGCCGCGGTGGCACCGAGGTCGTAGGGCAGGTCCCACGCCTCGTTGGCGTCCGCCTGATTGTCGCCGCCACCGGGCTTGAGCACCTGGTCGAGGCTTCTGGGCAGCTGCCAGGGCAGCTTGCCGCGCGGGGTGTAGTCGCCGAAGAGCAGGCTGGCCGTCGCCGGTCCGACCTCCTCACCGCCGCGGTAGGTCACCACGATGGCGTCGGCCAGGTTGTTCCAGTCGCTCATGACGATGGGTCGGGGCAGGGTCAGCACGACCACCACCGGAATTCCCTGGTTCTTGAAATTCTGGATGAGGGCGAGCTGGTCCGCCGGGAGATACGGCTGGGTGTCGGGCCACGAGGTGGCGTGGGTGTACGACGGTTCGCCGACCGCCACGACCGCGAGCTTCGGGGCCGGTCCGGTGTCCTGGTAGACGTTGACACCGGCCGTCGCCGCTCTCGCCTTGATCGCGTCGAGCACGGTCAGCGAGCCGTAGTCCGGGTGGAAGTAGCTGGACCAGATGCAGCACGCGGCGCCGTCGGTCGCCCGCGGACCCGCGACCACGATGTTGTCACCGGAGTTGAGCCTGATCGGCAGCACACCGTTGTTCTTCAGCAGCGTGTTGGACTCCCGCGACGCCTGGTTGGCCAGCGCCGTGTAGCTCGGCTGGTGGAAGCGGTACGGGCCGTTGACCGGGTCGCCGTACGGGTGGTCGAAGATGCCCAGCTCGAACTTGAGCTTCAGGATGCGCGTGACCGCGTCGTTGATCCGGGCCAGCGGCACGCTGTTCTCGAAGCTCGCCATGGTGAAGTCGGCAGCGCCCGGGTCGGCGCCGCCCATCACGTCGGAGCCCGCGTTGGCCGCGTTGATCCAGGCCGTCGACGGCAGCCAGTCCGTGGTGATCAGACCGGTGTAGCCGAGATTCTGCCGCAGGTAGGTGAGGATCTTCGCGCTGTCGCCCGCGCCGGGACCGCCCGGGTCGAGATACGAACTGCCCGCGTAGCCGGGCATGATGTTGACCGCGCCCGCCTCCATCGCGGCCTTGAACGGGATCATGTGGTACTTGATCGTGACCCCGTCGTAGACGATGCCGGCCTCGCCGCCCGCGCCCTCACCGGGCCAGTGCTTGACGGTGGCGAGCACCGAGCCGGGGTTCAGCTCCGGGCCGCCCTGCAAACCGGCCACCAGCGCCCGCAGTTGGGCCGCCGCCACATCGGCGTTCTCGCCGCCGCCCTCCTGGATCCGCGGGTACAGCACCTTCGTGCCGACCTCGGCCAGCGGGGACAGCGTGCCGCGCGCGCCGACCTCCAGCTCCTCCTTGCGCTGCATGTCGCCGAGCTTGTAGTCGAGTGGATAGTCCTTGCCCGCCGCCAGGGTGCTCTGCAACGGATACGTGGTCTGGTAACCGGCGGTGGTGTCACCGGCCGAGACCGGCGGGATGCCCAGCCGGGTGGCAGCGGTGGACTTCAGGACGTTGTCCAGGTCGGCGGGTTGCGCCGGTCCGAAGTGCCAGCCGGACATCGGGTACGACTGGACGTTGTAGAACATCTGGAACGCCTTCTCCTCCAGCGTCATCCGCCCGAGGAGATCACCGACCCGCGTGTCGACCGGCAGCCGCCAGTCCTCGTACGGCTCGATGGAGCCGTCCTTGTTGAGGTCCCGCGCGCCGTTGATGATGCTGATGCCGTCGGCCGCCTGCTTGACGTCGGGCAGATAGACGCTGAACGTGCGGATGTTGGACGTGGTCTTCGCGCCCGAACCGCTGACCGAGACGACGAACCACTTGTACGTCCAGCGGTCGGTGATGTCCCAACTCGGCGTGTAGGTGGTGCCGGTGGGCTCGGCGACCTTGGTGTAGAGGTCGAGCAGATTGCCCGACGCGGTGAAGTCGTAGTCGGTGCGGCTGATGTTGAGCCACACCTCGTAGTGCGCGGCGCCGCCGACGGCCGCCCAGCTCAGCGCGGGACGCCGGGTGTTGGTGACCATGGCCTTGTCGGCCGGTGCGGACAGCGCGAACTGGTTGAGCGTGGCCGGGGCCTTGGTGGGCGCCGAGAGCAGCGGCGGGGTCGCGGTGGAGTTGTCCACCGTGCCGTAGACCTGGAACTCCCAGAGCGAGTAGCCGTATCCGGTGGCGCGGGCCGTGCCGGTCAGCCGGACGTAGCGGCCCTGGCCGGTGACGGGCAGCCGCTCGATGCCGCCGGGGCCGTTGGCCGTGGTGTAGATCGGCGTCCACGCCGTGCCGTTGTCCGAGACGTCGATGTGGTAGCCCTTGCCGTACGCCGACTCCCAGTTGAGCACGATGCCGCTGATCTTGCCGATGTTGCCGAGGTCGACCTGGATCCACTCGTTGTCCGTGGAGAGGCTGGACCAGCGGGTGGTGGTACGGCCGTCGAGAGCGGCGGCCGGGGCGTTGCCGCCCTCGTACGACGAGGCCGACACCTGCTTGTAGGCGGAGATCACCGTGCCGGAGAAGTCACCGCCGCCGCCGTTGGTGGGCGGGGTGGTGGTGCCCCCGGTGCCGCCGCCGGTCCCGCCGCCCCCGGTGGTGTACACCTGGAACTCCCAGAGGGAGTAGCCGTATCCGGTGGCGCGCGCGGTGCCGTTCATCCGGACGTAGCGCCCGGTGCCGCTGACCGTGAGGTTCTGGGTGCCGCCGGTGCCGGTGGTGGTGGAGTAGACGTCGGTCCAGGTGGTGCCGTTGTCCGAGACCTGGATCTTGAAGGCGGTCGCGTAGGCCGCCTCCCAGGTGAGACCGACCTTGCAGACCGCCTGCGAGGAGCCGAGGTCGACCTGGAGCCACTGCGGGTCACCGGCCGCGCTGGACCAGCGGGTGCCCGCGTTGCCGTCGACGGCCGCGGAGGCGGGGGTGCCCGCGCTCTCCGTGGAGGACGCCGTGGCCGGGTGGTTGAGCGCGGCGTTGGCGGTGCCGCAGGTGCCGCCCGCGGCTCCGGTCGAGCCGTAGACCTGGAACTCCCAGAGGGAGTAGCCGTATCCGGTGGCGCGCGCGGTGCCGTACATCCGGACATAGCGCCCGGAAGCGTTTACGGAAAGGGTCTGCTTTCCGCCGGGTCCCGTCGTGGTCGAGTAGGCGTCGGTCCAGGTCGTGCCGGTGTCGGAGACCTGGATCTTGAAGGCCGTGGCGTACGCGGTCTCCCAGTTGAGGCTGACCGAGCTGATGGTCGCCGACGCGCCGAGGTCGACCTGGAGCCACTGCGGGTCACCGGCCGCGCTGGACCAGCGGGTGCCGACGTCGCCGTCGACGGCGGCCGAGGCGGGGGTGCCCGCGTTCTCGGTCGAGGAGGCGGTGGCGGTCTTGCCCTGGGACAGCAGGGTGTCGGCCGCGTGCGCGGTACCGGTCGTGGTGCCGATGGCACCGCCGGTCGCCAGGGCCGCCGCGAGGGCGACGGCCACCAGCGGTCTGCGCCGTCTGACGGACCTCAGAAATGTGGACAGGAGGCTCATGTGCATCTCCACGTGGGGGTGTGATGACTCTGATCACCGTGGAGGCCGTCGCCGGACGGGCGACGGGCGGCAGGCGGCGGCATCCACGGTGGCGGCTGCGAATTGCTCCGGACTCGTCGCACAATGGCCGGAGATGACGGCGGAGAGCGCTCTCCGTGGGAGTCTCTTGCAACGCCTGAACAGTGTCAATCCCCGTGACAGCGCCGGAGCCAACGCCCGTATGGATAACGGTTTTTGGGGTCGGAGTCGGCCTGTTTTCCGGATCGCGGCGGGTCCGGTTCAGCGGACGGCGGGGTGGTTCGCGAGCTGTCCGAGGATCAACTCGGCCAGCAGGTCCGGACGTTGCTCCGGCAGCCAGTGCGTGCCGCCGACGAGCGGGTGGAAGGCGTAAGGTCCCGCCGCCCAGCGTTCGGTCAGCCACGCCGACCGCGCGCTGATCACGGCGTCCGCCGTTCCCCACACGAACAGCGTGGGAACCGACACCGGCGCGGCCCGCAGCCCGCGGGCCGCCTCGCGGGGGAGCGCCCGGTACCAGCCGAGCGCGCCGGTCAGCGCGGCCCGGTCGGTCACGAACCGCCGCGCGTACCCGAGGGCCGTCGCCTCCTCCAGGCCGAGCCGGCGCAGCCAGCGCGCTCCGGTGTGCCCGCGGTCGTGGGTGATCACCGCCTCGGGCAGCCAGGGGAGTTGGAAGAAGAGCAGATACCAGGAGAGCAGGGCCTGACGGCTGGTCAGCAGCGACCGGCCCAGGGCGGCCGGGTGCGGCATCGACACGGCGGTCAGTGACGCGACCCGGTCCGGCGCCCGCTCGGCGAGCGCCCAGGCCACACTGCCTCCCCAGTCGTGCCCGACGACATGCGCGCGCTCCAGGCCCGCCGCGTCCAGCAGGCCGAGGACGTCCTCGACCAGCAGCGGCAGCCGGTAGTCGCGCGCCCGGCGCGGGCGGGCGCCGGGGGCGTACCCGCGCTGGAGCGGGGCGAGCGTCCGTACACCCGCCGCGCCCAGCGCCCGCGCGACCCGCGTCCAGCACGCCGGGCCCGCGGGGAAGCCGTGCAGCAGCACCACCGGCTCGCCGTCGCGCGGCCCCGCGTCGCCGACCGGGAACTCCCAGCCGCCGGAGCGGAACGACCTCATCGGCGCCGCCCGCCGACGGACCGGTCGGCGGCCCCGACGAGGGGCAGGCGGACCGCGGTGCTCCAGGCGGGCGCAGGGGCGGTGTCCGCCGCCGCGTGCAGCCGGGGTCCGGCCTTGGCGAGGAAGGAGGTCATCGGCGTCACCGAGTGGTCCTCGATCAGGTCGCCGAGCACGGCGTCGGCCCGCGCGAGCCGGTCGGCGTACACCGGGTCGCGCAGCAGCGGGCCGAACACGTCGAGCCACTGGCCGAGGCCGAGCAGGTCGATGCCCGGCGGACGCCACAGCGTGGGCATCGTTAGCCGCGCGGTCCTGCGCGCGCCCGGCTCCTCCAGCAGGATCAGCGCGCAATTGCGGTAGAACTTCATGTGGTGCGACTCCTGGCGCGCGATCGCCTTCAGCAGATCGTCGAGTGCCGGATCTCCCACCAATTCGCCGATCCGCCGGTAGGTCGTCAGCGCGATGTACTCCTGCATCGCGCCCAGAACGCAGTACATCGCCTGGATGTGCGGCATGAGCAGACCGGCCGCGTACAGCGTCGGCCAGGTCACCAGTGCGCGGATGTGACGGGTGTTGCGACGCACCGCCGACGGTTTCCTCGGAGTGCCGAGCGCCGAAGCCGCGGCGCGCAGCGCGTAACCGTGCTCGGCCTCCTCCGCCAGCCACAGGATGTTGAACTGCGCGAGCGCGTTCGCCCGGTCGCCCCGGATCGCGTGCACCTTTCTGCGCATCAGCGCGGAATCGGTCTCGACGGCCGCGAGCGCGTACAGCATCGAGGCGAAGGTGTCGTTCCCGGTACGGCGGACGGCCGCGACTCGCGAGCGCCATTGCACCGGTCCCCAGGTGAGCGCGTAGGCGTCGAAGACTTCCTGGAGCTGGTTTTCCTGGTCTTTGCGCATGAATCCCCCAGACGGATGTGGAGCGGGCTGTTCGGTGCGACCGAGTCCGTGCGAAGTGACGTCGAGCCGGTGCCAAGTGACGGCGGGCCGAGGAGAGGTGACGGCTGGTCAGTACCAGACGAGGAAGAGGGAGTAGACGCCACCGGCGGTGGCGAGGAGATTCGCGGCGGCCAGCACGATGTCGCGCGGCCGGTTGAAGGGAAAGGACCGGATGTCGCGGACGCGGGCCAGGCGCCCGCTCAGCGCCTCGCACTCGGTGAAGTAGCGGCCCGCCGCCAGCAGAGCGGCGCGGTCGGCCTCCAGCCGCCGCAGCGCGATCCGCAGCCGGGCCTCCTCCCGCCGCTTGAATCCCCGGACCCAGCGCCGGGTGAGCAGCAGCGGCAGCCCGGTGTAGACGGGCAGCGCGAGCAGCCACTGGCCGACCACCGGGATCAGCACCACGACGCTGCACGGGAACGGCAGCGAGATGCCCACCGCGATCAGGGCGAAGCCGTGCAGGGCCATCGAGGTGTAGGTCGGCACCAGGACGGCGCGGGCGCGGCCCCAGCCGAAACTGCCGTCGGCGTTGGCCGGGTCGACGCCGTAGTGCAGGTCGCCGCGGAGCCGCCACAGGCACAGCAGTACGCGGCTGCCCGCGCAGTTCATGACCGCGATCCAGTAGACGCCCGCGGTGCCCACCGTGAGGTAGACGATGGCGCCGACCGGCGAGGTCTGCCAGCTCGCCCACCAGTTGGCGTACGCGGCCCTGCCCCAGGCGTGCGCCTGTCCGGCGGGCGCCAGCGCGTAGTAGATGCCCAGGCGTTTCTCGCTGAGCGAGATGACGAAGACGCAGACGAACGAACCGACGATCATGATCGGCGCCAGATTCCTTATTCGGCGAAATCGCAGATTGGTCCGGTCGATCTCGGCGTGGATCCGCGCCCGCGCGGCGGCGTTCGCCGGGACGGTGAGCGATCCGTCGCGTTCCATTCCCGGCAGCAGGTTCTCAAAGGCGGACCACTGCCGCTGAACGAGGGCCGGGGTGATCAGCAGGATGACGATCGCGCTCAGCGAGAGCAGGTCGCGCAGGAGCGGAAACCGATTTCCCGCCGACGCGTGCCGTCGGCAGTCCGGCCGGTCGAACCTGAGGAATTGGGCCAGGTCGGAACAGAGCTGCCCGCCCAGGTGCGGCATGGTCACCGCGCCGTACAGACCGGAGAACTCGAAGAGCAGGACGATGGTCACGACGGGAATTCCGCAGAGCCAGAGCCACCGGCGAGGGCTCGCGTTGATCCGTGACAGCAGAATGGGTTCCGCGGTGAAGATGTCGAATGTCTTTCCGGCAAGAGCCAGGCTGGTAGCCATGGGCGTCCCTGTCTCGGGTGGTGCGTGGCGCTTGTTGCGTGTTCCTGTGCGAAATTCCGTGCCGAATTGTCGGGTGAGGCGCTGTGCGCACAGCGTGTTCCGGGCGCGCGCCCCCTTTGTGCGCCCCGGCGATCCGGCTCGCCCTCCCGCGACTGGCCGGATTATGGCGACAGTACGGTCGGCCGGGTCTAATGTGACTGCGCGTTGCGCGGGCCGGGGGGCACTGCAATAAATACGCGACGCGTAGGGATCACCGGGGTGGCGATGGCGAACAGCACGCGTGGGCGGCCGTACGGATCGGTCGGACGGCGGCGGTCGGCCGTCCCCGCGCGTGCCCCGCTGCCGACGACCCAGGACCGCGCCGCGTGGCTGCTGCGGGTCAACCGGCTCTACGGCCGCGAACCGCGCTGGGCGAAGGGCGACTCCTTCGCCCGCTCCTTCCACGGCGGCTCCTGGCCCGCGCAGGTGAGCGTCAGCTCCATCTCCCGCTGGGAGACCGGCGTGACGAGGGTCGGCCATTCCGCGGTCCGCCGCTACGAGCAGTTACTCGGTCTGCCGCCGGGCCAGTTGACCGCCACCATCGACATCCTCCACCGGTACGCGGCCCCGTCCGCCGGAGCCGTACCGCTGCTGGCCCGCGCGCCGGGCGATCTCGGCGCGGCGGAACGGCGGGTCGACACCCTCCTGGACCGCGCCCTGGACGACGCGCCGGTCACCGGGGCCGATTGGGACGAGTTGACCGTGCTGCTCGTCCTCCACCCCCAACTGCGGCTGCGCTCACGGGACTGGACGGCCCTGGCCGAACGTCTGCTCACCGAGTCGCTGGTCTCCGACGGCCTGGCCTGGCAGCAGCGGCACGAGGCGCTGAACCGGGTACTCGGCCACCCCTCGGGTCAGGTGGCGGCGGTCTCGGCGTGCATCGCCTGGGCGGCGGACGCCCACAACCAGGTCTTCCTCGAACCGGTCTGCCTCCTGGACTCCAGCGCGCACCCGGACGCGGCCTCGGGCGTGCTCGCCCAACTGGCCAGGCCCACCAACGACAGCGCCTTCCTCGGCGCGCTGCTGGCCTGCGTCCGCAAGGTCCGGCTCCAGCACTTCGACCGGCCGCAGTCGGCCGTGCTCGCCCGGCTGGTCAAGCAGGTGGCGTACGACGCCGACGGGCGCCAGGCGGAGGAACGCGCGCTCGCCGCGGTCGTGTCGCGCATGCTGGACGGCGCGCCGCCGTCGCTCCCGGCCCGCACCCGTACCGGTGCCGGGGAGCGGTACGGCTCCGACATCGCCGCCCGCGTCACCGCCTCCGCCCTGTCGGCCGTCTCCCGCGAGATCCCGCGCTTCACGGACCCGCTGCTGCCCCTGCTGGTCCGCGAGATGCTGCTGCACCCGGTCTTCGACATGCGCCTGTACGCGGCCATGATGGTCGCGGCCACCCCCTACCGGGCGCCGGTGGCCGCCGCGATGTCGTACGAGCTGTCCCGGCTGGCCGTCGCCCGCGATGTCACGCTCGCCGGGCGGCTGCTCGAAGCCCTGCGGATCGTCGGGGGTACGGCGGAACGGCCGCTGGTCCAGCGGCTGGCGCTCGCTCCCACCCTGCCGGAGGCGGTGGTCAGGGCCGCCACGTCGGCGCTCGCGCACATGGGCGGGGTCAGCCCGCGGTCCTTCTGGGAGAACGCGCTGGCGCTGGCCCCCGCCGCCGGCGGCGCCTCCCGCCCGGCCGGTGGGCGCGCGGCCTCCGCCGCCGTCTACGGGCTCGGCATCAGCGGCGAGACCGATCTCCTGCGGCGCGTCTCCGGCGACCTGCGCATCCCCTCCAAGACCCGCGCCGCGGCGTCCTGGTGGCTGCGGCTGCCGTCGCGGGTCAGGGCCGGCGGCGCCGCGAAGCGGGCGTGACCGCCGCCGCGACGGACGGCCGCCGCCGGGAACGGGGTTCCCGGCGGCGGCCGTTGGGGGACGGGAGCGGAAGCGTGGCCCCTGCCCGTGTGCTCAGCCCTTGCTGGAGCCCAGCGACAGACCGGCGATGAACTGCTTCTGGAGCAGGATGTAGACCACCAGCGTCGGCACCGCCGCGATCATCGCGGCGGCGGCGATGAGATTCTGGTTGGAGACGAACTGCCCCTGGAGATTGGCCAGTGCCGAGGTGACCGGGCGTTTGTCGCCCGACGACATCAAGGTGATGGCCCAGAAGAAGTCGTTGTAGATCCAGGTCGTCAGCAGCGTCGCCAGCGCCGCGAGCGCCGGACGGCACAGCGGCAGGGTGAGCTTCCAGTACCGGGTCCACAGCCCCGCGCCGTCGACCAGCGCGGCCTCGTACATCTCGTCGGGGATCGACTTCATGTAGTTGCTCAGCACGAAGACGCAGAAGCCCAGTTGGAAGGCCACGTTGATGACGATGAGGCCGAAGACCGAGTTGTACATCAGGCCGCTGCCGCTGAGGAAGCCGGGCAGCGAGATCTTCAGGTAGATCCGGTACAGCGGGGTGATGATGACCTGCTGGGGGAGCAGGTTGCCCGCCGTGAAGAGGATCAGCAGCGCGATGTTGAGCTTGACGTTGACCCGGGTCAGCACGAAGGCCACACCGGACGCCAGCGCCAGCACGACGATCACCGCCGGAACGGTGATGAGCACCGAGTTCCAGAAGAAGTGCTTCATGTCCGACTGGGTCCACGCGTCGGTGAAGTTCTTGAACGTCAGGTGGTGCGGCAGCGAGACATAGCCGTACTTGCGGGTGTCGGAGTACGGGCGGACGGCCACGTACAGCGCGAAGGCGATCGGCAGCAGCCAGAGGACCGAGGCGCAGATCAGGAAGACCTGAGAGGCGATCTGGCCCCAGGGGCGCGGCTTCCCGGGGCCCGGGGGCCGCGCGGCGGGTTCGGTGTGCAGCCGCGGCAGGGTATCGGTGGTCATCGCGATTCCTCACGGCTGAACGTCTGGTACAGGAAGACGCTGATCGGCACCAGCGAGATCACCAGCAGCACCACGCCCAGCGCGGAGCCGAAGCCGACCCGTTGGGTCTCCCCGACGATGTTGGAGGTGACCAGGACCGAGAGCAGCTCCAGGCCGTTGATGCCCTTGTTGGTGATGTACACCAGGTCGAAGGCGCGCAACGACTCGATGACGGTGACCACCATGATGACGATGTTGATCGGACGCATCACGGGGAAGATCACCCGCCAGAAGGTCTGCCAGGCGTTGGCGCCGTCGACCAGGGCCGCTTCGCGCAGCGTCGGGTCCACGGCCTTGAGCCCGGCCAGGTACAGCACCATGACGTATCCGGCCTGCCGCCAGGTGGCCTCGACCAGGACCGACCACAGGTTCAGGTGTGGATTGCCGAGCCAGTCGATGGCGTTGTCGTTGCCGTTGCGCCCGATGACGGTGTTGATCAGCCCGAAGTTCTGCGAGTACATGAACTCCCAGATGATGCCGACCAGCGCCAGGGAGAGCATCACGGGCAGGAAGAGGATGCTCTGGTACATCCGGCTGCCCCGGATGCCGCGGTCGATGAGGACGGCGAAGAGCATGCCCAGCGGTGTGGCGATCAGGACGAAGACGGCCAGCCAGATCAGATTGTGCCGGACGGCGGGCCAGAACTCCGGGTAGATCGTGGCGGCCTGGTGGTAGTTCTGGACGCCGTACACACAGCCGTTGTTGAGGATCGACGGCAGATTCGGCTGGCAGGTCTTGGTGTGCAGACTGCCGACGCCGTTCCACTTGGTGAACGACAGCAGCACCGTGCCGAGCGCCGGGAACCAGACGAAGACCAGGTCGAGCAGGAGCGGTATGCCCAGCAGGAGCGCGACGACCACGCGGTCGCGCGCACTCAGCCTGCGTATGCCCCGGCGGCGGCGGACCTTCGGCGTGGCCGTGGTTTCCGCCGCCGCCGGGGCGGGCGTCTGGGTGGAACTCATCAGGAGTAGATCGCCTTCGCCTGGGCCTCGGCGCTCTTCTGGAGGCCGGCGATGTTGCCCGTGCTCGGGTCGTCGATGAACTTCTGGATGATCGAGATCATCGCGGTGGCCATCGCCGGGTCGGCGTCGCGGTCCATGAACTGCGCCACCGCCTTGCACTTGGCGATCTCGGCGACCGACTTCTTCTGGATCGCGTTGTACGTCGGCACCTGGAGGCCGGTGGCCAGGCCGACGTCCCACTGGTCGGTCTTGAGGAAGTCCGACTCGGCCTGCCCGGTGCCGATGTACTCCAGGATCGCCTTGGCCGCGTCGGGGTTCTTGGCCTTCTTGCTGAGCATGAAGCCGTCGGTCGGCGCGTCCATGTAGTCCTGGCCGTACGACGGGTTGATCGCGGGGAAGGTGAAGAAGTCCAGGTCGGCGAGGTCGGCCTTGTCCGAGACGTACTGCGCGGCCACCTGGTTGGTGCCCTGGAACATCATCCCGGCCTTCTTGGTCTCCAGCGTCTTGGCCGCGTCCTGCCAGATCCGCCCGTTGGCGCCGGTCTGCGTGTACGGCAGGATCTCGGCCCAGTGCTGGAAGACCGTGTGCACGCCCTGGTCGGTCCACGGGATCTCGTGCTTCATCAACTTGGTGTGGTAGTCGTACCCGTTGATCCGCATGTTCAGGATGTCGAAGGTGCCGAGGGCGGGCCAGCCGTCCTTGTCGCCGAAGGCGATCGGGATGATGCCGTCGCCCTTCATCTTCTTGGCCAGCGCCACGTAGGCGTCCCAGGTGGTGGGCACGGAGTAGCCCTTGGCCGCGAACTGGCTCTTGTTGTAGAAGACCACCCACGGGTAGTTGTACAGCGGCACCAGGTACTGGTGGCCGTCGAGGCCGGTGGAGAGCTTCTTGGCCGCGTCGCCGAAGTTGCCGCCGATCTTGTCCCACACGTCGTCCAGCGGCTGGGCCAGGCCCTGCGCGGCGAAGTACTGCATGCGGTAGCCCGCGAACCAGGTGAACAGGTCGTCCGGGGTGCCCTGGAGATAGCTGGTGATGTTCTCCTGGAACGTGTTGTGGTCGACCGTGTTGATCTTGACCTGCGCCTTGGTGCTCGCGGCGGCGGCGGTGGTGAGGGCCGCGAAGGCGGCCTTCGGCGCGGAGTCGGAGTAGTTGGACCCGAAGGTCACCGTGCCGCCGACCTTGCCGCCGGATGCGCTGGGGCTGCTCTTGTCCTTGGAGTCCTTGGAGTCGCTGCCGCAGGCCGTCAGCAGGCCGCCGGAGACGACGGCGAGACCGGCCGCGCCCGCGACGCCTCTGAGCACGTTTCTGCGCGACGGCGACGTACCGCTGTCCAGGCCGCTTCCCGCTGTGCTGCTTCCCGTTGATTCGACGTCCGACATGGTGCCTCCATGTGTGTGTGGCCGTTCCGGGTGCGGTAGGCGAGCGATGGCGGAGTGGACGTTTCTGGAGGGCCTGTAGCCTATCGATTTCCAACAGAAGTCACCAAGATGAAACGCCATCTCAACCGCAGGGGTAGTTCTACGCCAGATACCCAGGAGCGTCAACGCCCCATTACGGATGCGTTGCCGGACCGTGATGTGCAGGTAGCGTGCTGATTGGCCGCCCAATTCCGTTGCCGCCCCGCATGAGAGGGACGGTTCAGGGTAGCGGTCGGATCGTGGCAGCTCGGAGGCGGTCCGAGCACGATCGAACCGGATGGAACAACATGCACCAAAGGGGCAACGGGCCCTGAAGATCCATCTCTTCTAATGTTTGATATTGCGTGCTTCCGACGTCATGGCCGAGTCGCGGGGGCGCGCCCCCGGTGAACTCGACATCCGCGCGCCCGAATTGCCGGAGATAGCGGTAAAGTTCGGGCATCACGCGATGATCGGCAATGATCGCCAACACCGGACGAGATCGTTCCGGAAGTCCACCGGCCCGTTTTGCTCCGGTCGTGTGGCTGCCCTGTGTGGCCGGACGATGCCAGGCTGTCCCCATGATGGGCTACATCCCCGAGGAAACGACCAGCTTCGAGGGGCGACAGGAGGAGTTGGCGCGGTTGGACACCGCGCTCGCGACCCACCGGCTGGTCACACTCACCGGTGCGGGCGGCGTCGGCAAGACCCGTATCGCGCAGCGCTCCGCCGCCCGCACCGCGCAGCGGGCCGCGCCGCGGTTCCCCGACGGGGTGTGGTGGGCCGACCTGTCGGCCCTGGAGAACGCCGAGTTGCTGCTGGCCACCGTCTCGGACGCGGTCGACCTCTCCGATCACTCACCGCGCATGCCGGTGGAAGCGCTGTGCGAATGGCTCGCGGACAAGCGCCTGTTACTGGTCCTGGACTCCTGCGAGCACCTGGTCGACGAGTGCGCGCACCTGGTCGGCGAACTGCTCACCTCCGCGCCGGGGCTGACCGTACTGACCACCAGCAGGCGTCCGTTGAACCTGGTGGGCGAGGAACTGACCGAAGTGGGGCCGCTGGACGGCGACGGCGCCGACGCGCTCGCGCTGTTCACCCGGCGCGTGACCGACTCCGACCCCGACGCCCTCGCGGGCCCCGGCGCCGCCCGCGCCGCCGCAGAGATCTGCCGCCGCCTCGAAGGCATCCCGCTGGCACTGGAGTTGGCCGCGGCCCAGGTCGGCCCCTCCACCGTCGAGGACGTCTCCTCCCGGCTCGGCTTCCGCTTCGACGTGCTGGCCCGCGCCGACTTCGTCTGGCCGCCGCGGCACCGCACCCTGCGCACCACCATCGGCTGGAGCCACGAACTGTGCGCGCCGGTCGAGCGCTTGCTGTGGGCCCGGCTCACCGTCTTCCGCGGCTCCTTCGACCTCACCGCCGCGCGCGCGGTGACCTCCGGCGGCCCGCTGGCCGAACACGCCGTCGCCGCCACCCTGGAGCGCCTCGTGGCCCAGTCCGTGGTCCGCAGGGACGGCCACCGCTACCGGATGCTCGACACCATCCGCGAGTACGGCCAGGAGTGGCTGCGCGAGCTGGGCGAGGAACACGCCCTGGCCGACCGGCACGCCGGGCACTTCCTGGAACTGGCCCGGCGCGCCGACGCCCTGTGGTCGAGCAGCGAACAGGCCCGCTGCTACCGGCAGATAGACGACGTCCACACCGACCTGCGCACCGCGCTCGACCACCTGCTGGCCACCGAGCCCGCCCGCGCCGCCGAACTCGCCGGACTGCTCTGCTTCTTCTGGACCTGCTGCGGCCATCTCAAGGAAGCTCGCGGCTACTTGGAGCGCGCGCTGATGGCGCACGACACCCAGGGCCCCGAACGCACCCGCGCGCTGTGCGCGCTGGGAGTGACCATCACCCTCCAGGGCGACTACCCCTCGGCGCTCCAGGTCAGCGAACTGGCCACGCGGGCCGCCGCGTACGACGGGGACAAGGAGGCGCAGTTCGCCGCCGCGTACCTGTCCGGGCTGCTGGCCCTGCTCACCGGCCGCGCCGAGGACGCCCGCGACACCGTGGACGCGGCGCTGGCCGCCGTACCGGGCTGGGCCTTCGACTCGCCTTCCCGGCTGCGCTGCCACCTCGTCGCGGTCTTCGCGCTCACCGGCCTCGGCCGGCTCCCCGAGGCGCGGGCGCGGGCCCGCGAACTGCGCCAGCACTGCGCCCAGCTCGGCGAGGTCTGGACGCTGTCCTACCTGGAGTACCAACTCGCGCTGATCGCGCTGTTCCAGTCGGCGCCGCACGAGGCCGCGGGACACGCCCGCACCATGCTGGAGAGCAAGCGGCTGCTCGGCGACGCCTTCGGGATCGCGCTCGGCCTCGACCTGCTGGCCGCCGCGCTGGCCGCCGAGGGCAGGGGCGAGCAGGCGGCCACCGTCTACGGCGTCGGCGAGTCGTACTGGCGCAGCGTCGGGCACCCGCAGCGCGGCACGCCGGAGTTGCGCGGGGTGCGCGAGCAGTGCGAGGCGACCGCCCGCGCTCTGGTCGGCGACGCCGCGTACGACAGGGCGTACCGGCGCGGCGCCACGGAGTACGGCCGCACCGCGCTGGCCGCCGCTCTCGCCGAGGAGCCTCCGGCGCAACGCTGACCGCCGTGACCCGGCGGGTGTGACGCGTGACACGGGTCGCCGCCGTGGAGACGGCGCGTTGGCCGATACTGATCGGTAACGAATATCGTGTGTTCCCGGAGCCGACTCCGGCGCTTCACGTTATCGCATTGATGTCAATTGCCCTTTCGGCGGAACCACTGTGCGCCTTTTGCCGTTTACCGTACGGGATTAGATCCGCAGGACGCGCCGCAAGGGGGGTGATCCGGCCGTGCGAGTGACGGTGCCGAAGCGGGCTCGGACGGAGAAGCCGCAGGTCGGGGCGGTTGGTCTCGGACAGGTGTGCCATACCTGCGTCGATTCCAGGCCACCTCTCGGCGTGGAGGAAGGATTGGTCTTCTTTCCTGCTGAATCGCGGGATCATTCGTATGGCGACCCTGCGTTGAGCGACGTACACCACGTCGAGGACGATGGGTCACTGCCTGATGCAAGGTCTGACCCCCATCCATGGCCGATGGCCTGAAAGGCTCCCATGAAAGCTGAGATCGCCGTGCCCGACGGCGCACGGCACACCCGAATTCTCGGTGTCGGCGCGTATCGCCCCCGGTCGGTCGTCGACAACGCCGAAGTATGTCGATACATCGACTCCTCGGACGAATGGATCCGCTCCAGAACCGGCATCGTGACCCGCCGCTGGGCCGGTCCCGACGAAACCCTGGGCGTGATGGCGGAGCAGGCCGCCAGCAAGGCCATCGCGGCAGCCGGGCTCACCCCGGACCGCATCACCTGCGTGATCGCCGCCACCTTCACCCACCTCATGCAGACACCCGCGGTCGCCACGGAGATCGCCCACCGGATCGGCGCCACCGAGGCCGCGGCCTTCGACATCACCGCGGGCTGCGCCGGATTTGTCCACGGCGTGGTGCTCGCCTCCGACGCCGTGCGCGCCAGAGGCGGCCACGTCCTGGTCGTCGGCGTGGAGCGGATGACCGATCTGCTCGACCTCAGCGACCGTTCGACGGCATTCATCTTCGGCGACGGCGCGGGGGCCGTCGTAATCGGCCCGTCGGACACACCGGGCATCGGCCCGGTGGTCTGGGGCGCGGACGGCTCGCAGGCCGACGCGATCGAGCAGACGGCACCCTGGGACGTGCTCAAGGACGACCCCGGCCACGCGTTCCCCGCACTGCGCCAGGACGGGCAGCGGGTCTTCCGCTGGGCGGTCTACGAGATGGCCAAGGTGGCCAAGCAGGCGCTGGACGTGGCGGGCGTCGGCCCGGCCGACCTCGACACGTTCATCCCGCACCAGGCGAACGAGCGCATCATCGACAGCATGGCCAAGTCCATCGGCCTGCCGCCCGAAGTCACCGTCGCCAAGGACATCGTGACCAACGGCAACACCTCCGGTGCGTCCATCCCGCAGGCCATGGAAGCGGTGCTCGCCTCCGGCGAGGCCAACTCCGGCGACACCGCACTGCTGCTCGGGTACGGCTCCGGCCTGTCCTACGCCGCGGTGGTCGCCACCCTGCCCTGACCCACCGCACTCCAGCACAGCGCGCAGCGCGACCACTTGGCACCGGCCGCCGCCCCGGCACACAGGGGCGGCGGCCGGCGCCTTTTCCGCCCGCGACACCCGCCGTTCCGAAATGAACGATCATCGGCCGTCACAGCTGCCGGAGTTAATGACTCTACGTACCAGGAGGAGAACGGGACCCGCCCGGAATCTCGCGCGACCGGGCGCGCACCGCTCTCCCTCTCCCCACTGGTGGCGTGTGACGAAGAAGGCGGGTAGCTGATGAAAGCCCTGGTCACAACGGACAACGCGGACGGCCGACTCCGGCTCGACCCGGTCGACGAGCCGGAACCGCTACCCGGACAGGCCCTGATCGCGGTCAGCGCGGTGGCCGTCAACCGCGGCGAGCTGTCCGTGCTCGACGAGCTGCCCCCCGGCTCCCGGATCGGCTGGGACGTCGCGGGCACCGTACTGCGCCCGGCGGCCGACGGATCGGGCCCGGCCGCGGGCACCCGCGTCGTCGGCCTCGCCGACCGCGACGGCTGGGCGGAGCGCGTCGCCCTCGACACCCGCAGGCTCGCCCGGCTGCCCGACGCCGTCGACTGGGCCGCCGCGGCGGCCCTTCCCGTCGCGGGCCTCACCGCTCTCTACGCCCTCCAGCGGGCCGGCCGTCTGATCGGCCGCACCGTACTGATCACCGGCGCGGGCGGGGGAGTCGGCCGGGCCGCCGTCCAGCTCGCCGCCGCCGCGGGCGCCCACGTGATCGCCTGGGTCGGCTCCCCGGACCGCGCGACCGGTCTCGCCGCCCTCGGCGCCGATGTCGTCGCGACCTACGGCACCGACCCCGGCGTGCCCGTCGACATCCTGCTCGACAGTTGCGGCGGCTCCGTCCTGACCTGGGCCTTCGAGTCCGTCGCCCCCGGCGGCAGCGTGGTCGTCTACGGCAACACCGCGCGGGCCGAGTTACGCCTTCCCCGCGACTGGGGGCGCGCCCGGCCCGGTGTCAGCCTCCACTACGTCTTCCTCTTCGACGAGATCACCCGCCACGACGTCGGCCACGACCTGGCCTTCCTGCTCCAACTCGTCACCGAGGACCGGCTGGACCCCCAGGTCGCCCTGGTCGGCTCATGGACCGATCCGACGCCCGCGCTGCGGTGTCTGGACCGCCGTCAGGTCAACGGCAAGGTGGTGCTGGCCCTTTGACCCGGGCAGCTCCCGGATGTTCACCGCGCGGAGGGATCGTGCGACCTCCGCGCGGTGAACGCGTCAGCGCCAGGGGCTACTTGGCCCAGGGGGACTGCTTCTCGTAGCGGGGCCGCCAGGTCTTGCGGAAGAGGAAGCGGACCGGCGGCGGAACGAGCGCCAGCACCTTCTGCTCGGTCGCGGCCGGCGCCGAGTCCAGGAGCCAGGGGAAGAACGTCGCCGCCCCCTTCGTCCCCACCTGCCTGCGCTGTTCCGCCCCGAAGGCGTCCCACTGCTTGGCGGTCACCACGGCCCCCACCAGCGGCAGCCCCGCGTCCTCCTCGTGGTCGAAGTGCGACGTCAGCGCGTCCCGCAGCCGCTCCACGTCCTGGCTCAACCCGGCCGTGTCACCCGCCGCGAGCCGCGCATCGACCGCCGCGATCAGCGGATCGAGCACCGCGTGCTCGGCCTCCATCGCGTCCAGCAGCGCGACCCGCTCGGGGTCGCTTCCGATCCGCCCGCGCATGGCGGGCCACAAGGTGGTGTCCTCGGCGGTGTGGTGGATGTCCAAGTAGTAAGTGAAGTTCTTCCAGCCCTCTTTGAAGGCCCGCGGACTCCCGGCCTTGTGGTCGGCGGCCGTGACCAGCCTGCCGAGGTCGCGCCGGAAGGCGTCGTGCACCGCGTACATCATGGTGAAGTCGAGCCGGGACTGCGCATCCGACGGGGTGTAGGTACTCATGCGTGCCTCCTGATGAGTGCGTGCGCGGGTACGTGGTCAGATGGTGGCACCGACGCCTGTCACGGTGCTTCCTCCTCAGGAACCCCGAGGCCCGCGGCGGCGGCGACTTCCGCGCCGATCGGGGCGAACCCCGCGATAAGGAGGCCGGGCTCGGCCGCGGCCCCTCGTCGCGGGGCCCGGCACGTCACCCCGCCGCGGTCCGCAGCGCCGCCTCCAGCCGCGGTCCCGTGTACTGCCTCACCCACGCCAGATGCTCGCCCCCGGTCCCTCGCGGCACCACCTCGACGAGCATGATCAGGAAGAGGTAGCAGCGGTACAGCGAGATCCGCCGCCGGGCCGCCGCGTCGAAGTCCGTACGCCCGCCGCCCGCGCCGTATCCGGCGAGGAAGGCGGAGTCGCGCTCGATGTCGTCGCGCCCGATCGACAGCGACGCGAAGTCCGCCAGCGGGTCGCCCCAGAACATCCGCTCGCCGTCGATGAGACCGCTGACCGTACGGGCGCCCGCGGGACCGTGGAGCAGGATGTTGCCCGGCCACAGGTCGAAGTGGACCAGCGCGGGCTCGGTGACCTCGTCGAGCACGGGCGCCGCCGTCGCCAGCGCGGCGCGGATCTCGGCGACCGGGAGCGGCAGCCAGGGTCCGTACCGCTCCGCGTCGGCCAGGACGGCGTCGGTCATGGCCGTGAAGGCGGGCCGCCAGCGGGAGTCGAGCGGGGCGAGGGTCTGCGCCGGGTAGCCGAAGGCCGGTCCGCGCACCGAGTGCAGCCGGGCCAGCAGGCCGCCGGTCTCCCGCCACAGCCGCGCGCTCTCGGCCTCGCCGACGCCCTCCGCGGCCTCTCCCGCCGCCGACCAGGTGACACCGGGGCAGTGCGTCATCAGCAGGAAGGGAGCAGCCTGTTCGCTCCCGTCGTCGTACTCGGCGTGCACCACGCGCGGCGCGGGCACCCCCGCCGTGGCGGCGCCCTCGTAGAACCGGGCCTCGCCGCGCAGCAGTTCGCGTTCGTAGCCGAGCTTCGGGACCCGCGACGGCGGCGGGACCTTGAGTACGAGGACGGCGCCGTCGGTGAGTTCGACGCGGTGCATCGCGTTGTACGTGCCGCCCTGGAGCGGCGCGTGTCCGGCGATCCCGGCCGCCGGGATTCCGGCGCGCTCCAGCGCTCCGGTCACCGTGTCGTCCCGCGTCAGCGGTGCCATCCGCCCCTCCCCGTGGTCGCCTTCCGTGGGGCCGAACCCTACGCGGTCGCCAGTCCCCAGCCGAGCGCGCCCACGGCGGCGGCCGCGTAGGCCCACACGGCGGCGAGCACGATCCGCCGCCGGACGGACTCCGACCAGGGCGTACGGGCCAGCCAGGCCAGCGCGGGGAGTACGAGGACCGCGTGCAGGCTCACTGCGTGCAGCGGCTTGAGGGCGCCGGTCGAGTGGTACGCGGCCTGCTGGTCGCCGGTCCTGGTGTCGACGACCCCGCGGGCGATCATCGCGGCGCCCGAGAGCAGGCCGACCAGCAGCAGCGCGAATCCGGCGCGCAGCGCGAGCGGCATTCCGGCGGGTCCGGCGGGCCGGGTGCGGAAGGCGGCGACCGCGAAGGCGGTGAGGACCACGACGAGCAGCGCGCCGCCGACGGCCAGCGACATGGCGACGGCGGCGTTCACCGGCGTCTCCACGTTGAAGTGCGAGGGCACGTGCCGCCACGCCTGCACGGTGATCCCCGCGACCTCCAGGACGCAGTCGGCCGCGAAGAGGGCGAGCAGCGTGGAGCGGGTCCGCTCGCCGATCCGCACGTACGAGGTCACCCGGGCGAGCGCGATCAGGGTCAGGCCGAAGGACACCCCGAAGGTGAAGGGCTTGCGCCAGGAGACCGGGCCGTCCCACGGTCCGCCGTCCACCGCGAAGACTCCCAGGTGGAACAGGCCCGACACGATGAGCGCGGCGCCGACCGCGTACGCCGCCCGCTCGGCGCCGCGCACGGGGAGGCGGCCGGGCGGCGGGACGACTGCTGCTGCCGTGGCGGACATGGCGCGGGACTCCTGACCGAGGGGGCCCCGGCGGTGCTCCCGGCCGGGGAGTCCCGGACGCGGCGCGGCCGGGACGCGCTCACGGTAGGCGGCGGGCGGGGCGCGCCGCGTCGTCGCGCGGGAGGCGGTCGCGCTGCTCCCGGTGGAGTACGCGCCCGCCTTCAGGACCCCCGCACCGCTGATCGGCCGTCAGAAGGGTCCGGCGGTCGGGTGGTTCCGGGCGTGCCGTGATTGGGCTGGTCGCAGAACGGTCATAGCATCTGAAAATATGCTTAAAGGTCTCCCCGGGTCGCGCAGGCGACAGGGGCGGTAGGAGCGAGGGCGAGGAGTGTCATGACCCAGCAGACGGGCGGCCGGATCGCGGAACCGCGCGACGGCGCCGACTCCGCGGAAGCGGCGGACGGCGGCGGACGCACGCGCCGCAGACGACTGCTGCCGTGGAAGCACAAACGGGATCTGACCCCGACGCAGCTCCGCCGCCGCCGGCTGGTCACCCGCGGCGCGCTCGGCGTCTGCGTGGTGTGCGTCGGCACCGTGGGCTGGTCGGTCGGCCAGGCGCTGACCTACCCCGGCAAGGACAGCAACGTGGCCAGGCTCGCCGAGTGGGCCCGCGACCACGAGCTGGGCTTCGTGGTCAACAAGCTGGAGGACGTCCAGTACAAGATGGACCCGCCGAAGGTCGGCGGCTCGCTGTCGGCCGACGCGCTGGCCCGGATGAAGGCCACCGCGCCCGCCACCGCCGCCGCGGGCACCGCGCCGGAGGGAGCGCCCGCGGCCCCCGCGGCGCCGGTCATCCCGCTGCGCGCCCCGATGCGCCCGCTGGTCACCCCCGGCCTGCCGGGCGAGGGCGTCTTCCGTACCCTGTCCAGCGCCCACGGCCAGCCGATCGTCCAGGGGACGTACGTCAGGCCGGACGGCGACCACACCTCGTACGAGGCGGCCGTCGCCTGGATCAGCGGCAAGCACGCGCGCTTCCAGCTCCACCCCGGATTCCGTGAGCCCGGCGGCACCTTCTCCGTACCGCCCAACATCCCCAAAGGACAGCGCACCGGTCTGGTCGCCACCTGGAACGGCGGCTTCCGGGTCACCGACGGCGGCTCGCGCGGCGGCTTCTACCTCAACGGACAGACGGCGGGCGACCTGCGCGACGGCACCGCGTCCGAGGTCTTCTACAAGGACGGCTCGATCCGCATCGGGGTCTGGGGCCGCGATGTGCACATGACCAAGGACGTCGTCGGCGTACGCCAGTGCCTGGAGCTGATGGTCGACGACGGCCGGGTGGTGTCCGACATCGGCGACGACTCCAAGTGGGGTGTCACCGACCAGAGCAAGATGTTCGTCGAGCGCTCGGGCGTCGGCATCACCGCGCAGGGCGACATCATCATGGTGGTCGGCCAGGCCCTGTCCGCGCGGACCCTCGCCGAACTGATGCAGCACGCCGGGGCGGTCCGCGCCATGCCGCTGGACATGAACCGCGCGTGGCCGTCCTTCATGTCCTACGACAGCGGCAAGAATCCGGCGGACCCGAAACCCACCAACATCCTCGACTTCGAGGACCCGCCGGACCGCTACTACACCCAGGCCACCCGCGACTTCGTGGCCGTCTACGCCCGCTGACCGTACGCGCGGCGGCGGCCCGACGGCACGGCCCGCGCGGCCGGGTACGGCGCTACGCCATCTGGTCGGCCGCCGCCGCCTCGGTGAAGGCGCGGATCCTGGCAGTGGCGCGGGACGCCCGCCACACCGGACCCCAGTCCAGCGGCGGTGTGTCGTGGAAGGGGACGTAGACGACGTCGGGGCGGGCGGGGAACCGGGTGGCGTGCGCGCCCACCGGGAAGACCCCCTGGCCCGCCCCGACCAGGGTCAGCACCTCCTGGAAGGTCGCCGCCGAGCGGCCGACCGGGATCGCCAGGCCCGCCGGGGTCTGCTGCGGCGTCCCCGGCTCGCGCCAGTAGTCGGGCAGCGAGCAGGGCGCTTGCAGCACCTCGGTGCGCGCCAGATCCTCCACCGAGACCGTGCCGCGCTGGGCGAACGGATGCGTGGCGGGGACCGCCAGCATGCGCGGCTCCGACAGCAGCACGGGACCGTTGGCCAGATCCGGGCCCGACAGCGGCAGGCAGGCGATCAGCACCTCCAGCGCGTCGGCGCGCAGCCGTTCCAGCGCCTCGGTCATCTGGACCTCGCGGATCTCCACCTCGCAGCCCGGATGCCGGGTACGGAACCGCTCGGTCGCCCTGACCAGCAGCTGACTCGCCGCCGCGCCCACGAAGCCCACCCGCAGCAGCCCGGTCACCCCGCGCCCCTCGGCCACGGCCGTCGCCAGCGCCGCCTCCAGCCGCTCGAACGCGGGCCGCAGGTCGTCGTGGAGGCGCCGGCCGATCGGGGTCAGCACCACACTGCGGCTGGTGCGCTCGAACAGCGGTGCCCCGACACGGCGTTCGAGCTTGCTGATCACCTGGCTGACCCGGGCTGTGGTCACCCGCAGCCGCATGGCGGTCCGCCCGAAGTGCAGCTCCTCGGCGAGGGTCAGGAACGTCTCCATCTCGTACCGCTCCATGCAGGCCCCCTTCCTGGTGCCGTCGAGGCATGTGTGAGCGCGCTGTTAATTCGTACTTAACGATCATTCCATGAAGTGGAGTTGATCCTCCCGCCCGCGTCAGGGAAGTCGGTTGACACCGCCCGCCCGCGCTGCCTAGCGTCGTGCCCGTATGTGACTGCTATTCAGATGAAAGAACGCCTCGGAGTGAGGCGGAGAGCGGGGACCGTGGCAGAGCAGCAGCAGCGTCGCGTGGTGGTGTCGGGCGGCGGGACCGGAATCGGACGGGCCACCGCGGCGGCCTTCGCCGCCGACGGCGACCGGGTGACCGTCCTCGGCCGCCGCGAGGGCGTCCTGCGCGCCGCCGCCGAGGAGCTGAACGAGGAGTACGGCAAGGGGCGCGTCGACCTCTTCGCCGCCGACCTCACCGAGCCGGAACAGGTGCGCGCGGCAGCCGCGTTCATCACCGCCGAGGGCCCCGTGGACGTCATCGTCACCAACGCGGGCGGCAACGCCGCTTTCGACGACGACGGCACCCTGGAGGGCATCGCCGACGGCTACCGGCGCAACTTCGCCGCCAACGTCCTGACGGCCGTCCTGCTCACCGAGGCGCTGCTGCCGTCCGTACGGCGGCCCGGCGGGCGGATCGTCCACCTGTCCTCGATCGCGGCGGTACGCGGCCCCGGCTCGTACGGCGGCGCGAAGGCGGCCGTGCACGCCTACACCTTCGAACTCGCCCAGCGGCTCGGCAAGGACGGCATCACCGTCAACGCGGTGGCGCCCGGCTTCGTCGGCGACACCGAGTTCTTCGGCGACCGCGGCACCCCGGGGTTCATCGCCTCCCGCGTCGCCCAGACGCTGACCGGCAACCCCGGCAGGCCCAGCGAGATCGCCGCCGCGATCAAGCACCTGGCCGCGCCCGAGGCCGCGTACACCACGGGACAGATCCTGCACGTCAACGGCGGCGCGATGCTAGGCCGTTGACCGCTCGAACGCGCCCGGGCGGTCACGCGGCCGAGCGGACGCCCCCGCCGCGTCGAGCCGGGTGTCCGCGCCGTCCAGGATGCGGCGGGCGGTGTCCGCGTACCCACGACGGTCTGGTCGAGCGCCGCCGGCAGCATCCCCGGCATGATCGTGCCGAACACGATGTTGCCGCTGACGCACACTCGGAGCGGGCGGCGCCGCCTCCTCGGTCACGGGACCGGTCTCACCGACGGTACTCGCACCAGCACCAGCACCCTCACACTGCGCCGCGCACCCCGCACGCGCAGCCGTCCGCCCAGGTGAGCGGGAAACCAGGGGTGACGGGAGCGGACCACGTCGTAGGCTCGGAGGCATGGCTGGTGACGAGGGGAAGCCCGCGGGCGGCGGGAGCGTACGGGTGGACAGTTGGATCTGGTGCGTCCGGCTGACCAAGACACGCTCGATCGCCGCCGCGGCGTGCAGGGCCGGACACGTCCGGGTGAACGGCGAGCGCGTGAAGCCCGCCCAGGCCGTACGCGTCGGCGACGAGGTACGGCTGCACCACGCGGGCCGCGAGCGGATCGTGGTCGTCTCCAAGGTGCTGAGCAAGCGGGTCGGCGCGCCCGCGGCGGCCGAGTGCTTCGTGGACAACAGCCCGCCGCCGCCCCCGCGCGAGGACGTCCTGGCGCTGGGCCTGCGCGACCGCGGCACCGGACGGCCGACCAAGCGCGACCGGCGCGAGCTGGAACGGCTGCTGCACGGCAGCGCGCGGCCCGGCGACGGCGGCCGGCCCGGCGGGACCCCGCGTCCGCGCGGCGGCGCCCGGCGTCCCGCGGACGGCTGAGGAGTGGGCGGGGGTCCCGCGGACGGGTGAGGGGTTCCCGGCGTCCCGCGGACGGCTGAGCGGCGCCCGTGTGACCCGCGAGTCCTGCGTCGGACCCTGGCTGATGGCCCAGAGCGTCTGAGCGCACTGAGCGGTGCTGGGCGGCTGAGGACCCCGGCGGGTCCGGCCGTACGCCGGATCAGTACGACTGGAGTTCCAGGAGGTTGCCGTCCGGGTCGCGCAGATGCGCGGTCCGCATCGACGGGCCCCACTCGGGGCGGTCGGCCGGGGGAGCGACCGGCCGTCCACCGTGCCGCAGGCACAGCTCGTACCCGGCGGTGACGTCCGGCACCCGGCTGACCAGCACGGCCCGGTCCCGGGCGGGCGGCGGGTCGACGGACAGGTCGGTGCCGCCCGTCACCTCGGCCATCGCGGCCCGGTCGAAGAGGGAGAGGACGCCCTCGGCGCCGACGTCCCAGCTCGCGTAGGGGCCGCTCTCGCCGCCGCGGGTCAGCGCGGCGCCGACGAGACCGGGGAGCACGGCGTCGTAGAAGCGGAAGGTGTCGGCGAACCGGCCGACGAGCAGGCGCGGGTGGAGCGCGTCCATCGGGAGACCTCACTCGGTGCGTACGGGATGATGAGTGACGGGATCATAGGGGCTTACCCATCATTGGTGTCAGCCTACAATGAGGTCCATGCACGGAACACCGCCCACCCTCGCCGCCCTCACGACGTATCTGCTGTCGAAGACCGGCAAGGCCGCGCGCGGCAGGCTGGCCGCCGAACTGTCCGACGAGGGTCTGCGGCTGTGGCACATGGCGGTGCTCGCCGCGCTCGCCGACTTCGGCCCGCAGGTGCAGCGGGAGCTGGCAGGGCGGCTGGGCGTCGACCCCAGTGACATGGTGAAGGTCGTCGACGGACTGGCCGCGTCCGGCTGCGTCGAGCGCGCCCGCGACACGGCCGACCGCCGCCGGGTCCGCGTCGCCCTCACCCCGGCGGGCCGCGACCGCCTCGCCGCGCTCACCGCCCGCGCCGAGGCCGTACAGGACGACGTGCTCGCCCCGCTCGACGCGCGCGAACGGGCCCAATTGCACGCCCTGTTGCTGCGGGTGCACGACGGGCTGGCCGCCGGGGGACGGTGAGACCACGGCAACGGCGGGGCTGGGGAGTGCCGGGAGCGGCCCTCGCCCCCGTAAACTTGCGGTGCTAGTTTACGGGGGCGGTACGTACCCACACCCGGGGCCGCCCGACCCGCACCACCGGGTCCCGCCAGGAGGAGCACGCGATGCGACCTGTCCACTTCGCCGCCGCCCGCCGCACCCCCATCGGGAAGCTGCGGGGAGCGCTCTCCACGGTCCGCCCCGACGACTTGGCGGCGACCGTGCTGCGCGGTCTGCTGGACGGCGTGCCCGCGCTCGACCCCGCCAGGATCGACGACGTCTACTGGGGCGCGGCGAATCAGTCGGGCGAGGACAACCGCAATGTGGCGCGGATGGCCGTGCTGCTCGCGGGCCTGCCGGACAGCGTGCCCGGCGCCACCGTCAACCGGCTCTGCGCGTCCGGGCTCGAAGCCGTCACCGCCGCCGCCCGCATGATCGCGGCGGGCGAGGCCGACATCGTGGTCGCGGGCGGCTCCGAGTCGATGAGCCGCGCCCCCTTCGTCCTGCCCCGCCCCGACGACGCGCTGCCGCACACGATGCCGACGTACGACACCCGGCTCGGCTGGCGGCTCACCAACGACCGGATGCGCGAACTGCACGGCGTGCTGGCGATGGGGGAGACGGCGGAGGAGGTCGCCACGCGGTACGGCGTCAGCCGCGCCGACCAGGACGCCTTCGCGCTGCGCAGCCACCGCAATGCCGCCGCGGCCCGTGGGAAGGGCCTCTTCGACGCCGAGATCCTGCCCGTCACCCGGCCCGACGGCGTGGTCGTCACGCGGGACGAGTGCATCCGCGAGGACACCACGGCCGAGCGGCTGGCCGCGCTCAAGCCGGTCTTCCGCAAGGACGGCACCGGGACGGTCACCGCGGGCAACGCCTCGCCGATGAACGACGGCGCCGCCGGGCTGCTGCTGGTCAGCGAGGAGGCGCTGCGCGACCTCGGACTCGAATCCCTCGGCCGGTACGCGGCCGGGGCCAGCGCCGGAGTGCACCCGGACGTCATGGGCGTCGGGCCGGTCCCGGCGACCCGGCGCGTGCTCGCCCGGCTCGGCAGGACCGTCGACAGCGTCGAGGAGGCCGAGTTCAACGAGGCGTTCGCCGCCCAGGCGCTGGCCTCCGTGCGCGAACTCGGCGTCGACCCCGAACTGGTCAACCCCGACGGCGGCGCCATCGCCCTCGGCCACCCGCTCGGCTGCTCGGGCGCCCGTATCCTCACCACCTTGCTGCACCGGATGAACCGCACCGGCGCCCACCGGGGCCTGGCCACCATGTGCGTCGGGGTCGGCCAGGGCACGGCGGTGCTGGTCGACCGCGACTGAGCCGCGACTGAGCGGTGACGGACGCGGGACGGACGCGCGACGGACGCGCGCGCTCGATCCGTGTCGGTGCGACGGTGCCGCCGGCCGGGCGAAACGGCGGCGAGGGTGACGGGAACCACCTCCGTGACACCCGCCCGCGGACCCGAAAGCCCGGTGCCGTCCGCCGCCGTCTGGGACAATCGATCGCGTGCCTACACCACTTAGCGGACGAGTTGACGCACGTTGACCGGCCCCGACAGCGGGGCGCAGCTACTCGCGATCAGTGACCTGCACGTCGGTTACGCGGCCAACCGCCTCATCGTGGAGCAGTTGCGGCCGGGGACGGACGAGGACTGGCTGATCGTCGCCGGAGACGTCGCCGAGAACTCCGAGGACATCATCTGGGCGCTGCGCACGCTCAAGGAGCACTTCTCCACCGTCATCTGGCTGCCGGGCAACCACGAGCTGTGGACCCCGCCGGACGACCCGGTGCAACTGCGCGGCGAGGCCCGCTACCGCCACCTGGTCGAGGAGATCCGCCGCCTCGGCGTCATCACGCCCGAGGACCCGTACCCCCTGTGGGAGGGCGAGCGGGGGCCGGTCGCGGTCGTGCCGATGTTCCTGCTGTACGACTACACGTGGCGCGACGGCACGCCCGGTGCCACCACCAAGGAAGAGGCGCTGGCGCACTCGCGGGACCTCGGCGTGATCTGCAACGACGAGCGGTTCCTGCACCCCGACCCGCTGCCGGGCCTCGACGACTGGTGCCGGGTCCGGGTGGCCGAGACCGAAGCGCGCCTGGAGGCGCTGGACCCGGCGCTGCCGACGGTGCTGGCCAACCACTTCCCGCTGCACCGCGACCCGACGCGCATCCTGCGCTACCCGTCGTTCGCGCTGTGGTGCGGCACCGAGCGCACCGAGCAGTGGCACACCCGCTTCCGGGCCGCCGAGGTCGTCTACGGGCATCTGCACATCCCGCGCGTGATGTGGCGCGACGGCGTCCGCTTCACCGAGGTCTCGCTCGGCTACCCGCGCGAGTGGGGGCGCCGCGACACCGGGCCCGCGGGGCCGCGGCGGATACTGGCCGGACGTCAGGGCGTCCGCCGGTGATCGAGCACCTGCTGCCCGCCGCCGTCCGCTCACGGGCCGTGTACGGCGCGGAACTCGACGATGCGCCGCTCTTCCCCGAGGAGGCCGCGGCCGTCGCCAAGGCGGTCGCCAAGCGCCGCGCCGAGTACGCGGCGGGCCGCGCCTGCGCCCGCGCCGCGCTGGCCGGGCTCGGGATCGCGCCGGGGCCGATCCCGCGCGACCCCGACCGGGGCGCGCCGGTCTGGCCGGCCGGCGTCGTCGGCAGCATCACCCACTGCGACGGCTACCGTGCCGCGGCCGTCGCCCGTACCTCCGACGTCCACACCCTCGGCATCGACGCGGAGCCGCACGGACCGCTGCCCGAGGGGGTGCTCAAGGTCGTCACCGCCACCGACGCGGAGGCCGCCGCGCTGGAGCGGCTGGGCGAGGAAGCACCCGAAATCCACTGGGACCGGCTGCTGTTCAGCGCCAAGGAGACCGTCTACAAGGCGTGGTATCCCTTCCACCGCAAGATGCTCGGCTTCGAGGAGGCCGAACTCCTCTTCACCCGCGACCCCGACGCCCCCGACCGCGGCGGCTACACCGCCCGCCTCCTGATCCCCGGCCCCCTCCTCGCCGAGGACATCGGCCCCGACATCTTCACCGGCCGCTGGACCACCCGCAACGGCCTCGTCACCACGGCGATCGTCGTCCCCAACCCAACCGCTGCGCCTGCCGCTTGACCCCCGCGACACCCCGGCCCCAGCACCTCGCGCACCGGACCCGTGCGCGGCCTGGCGGCCCAGCCCGGAATTCCGCCAAGGCGCCCCGTCCGCCGAGCCAGCGCCGCAAACCCCGCCGAACCCCGTCCCGATCCGCCCACCGGCCTCCGCCGCTGAGTTCCGTACGACAGCCGCCGGGCGGCCGAGTCCCAGCAGACGCTCAACGGGCTGCGCCGTCCGGCGGATTCGTGGTGGACGCGAGCGCCGTCCGGTGCCGGGGCGGGCCGGATTTGGCCCGCCGACCTGCGCCGTGATGTGGCCCGCGGCGGAGTGCCGGTACCGAGCGCTGGTGCGCGCCCAACGGGCTGCGCCGTCGGGCGGATTCGTGGCGGGCGCGGGCGCCGGCCGCTGCGGCGGGCCGGACTGGCCCACCGACCGGTGCCGTCATGCGGCCTTCGGCGGAGTGTCCGTGCGAGAGCCGCCGGGCGGGCTGGCTCGGCCCACCGACCTGTGCCGTGACGTGGCCTGCGGCGGAGTGTCGGTACCGAGCGCTGGTGGGTGCCCAACGGGCTTCCGCCGTCGGGCGGAATCGTGGCGGGCGCGGGCGCCGGCCGCTGCGGGGGGTGGGGGCGGGGGCGGTTGATGACCTCCGCCGTCAGGCGGATTCGCGGGGGATCAGGGTTGTTTTGAAGATCGCTGAGCGGGTCTGCTGGGCGGGGTCGTCGATGAGGGCCATCAGGAGCTTCGCCATTTCCGCGGCCATGTCCTCCACCGGCTGGCGGATGGTGGTGAGCAGGGGGCGGGAGGACAGGGCGGCGCTGCTGTCGTCGAAGCCGATGACGGCCACGTCGTCGGGCACGCGGCGGCCGTGGTCGCGCAGGACGAGAAGGGCGCCCTGGGCCATGAGGTCGTTGGCGACGAACACGCCGTCGGTGTCGGGCTGTTCGGACAGCAACTGCTTCATCGCCCGCTCGCCGCCCTCCTGTGTGAAGCTGCCCTCGACGCTGGGGACGTACGCGTAGCCGTGCTCGGCCATCGCCTCGCGGAAGCCCGCGAGGCGGTCCTGGCCCGCGGGGGAGTCGGCCGGGCCCGCGATCGTGGTGATCCGGCGGCAGCCGCGGGCCAGCAGGTGCTCGGCGGCGAGCTTCGCGCCCGCCTGCTGCGCGACGTCCACGAAGCTGATCGGGATCGGCGTGGCCGGCCGGGCGAACAGCACGGTCGGCAGCCCGGCCTCGGTGAGCAGGGACGGCAGCGGGTCGCCCGGCGCGATCGACACCAGCACCACGCCGTCGATGTGCTCCTGCCGCAGATTCGGCACCAGCGAGCGCCGCGCCTTCTCGGAGTCGGCGAGCATCAGCAAGGGGTGCACGCCGCGCGGGCGCAGCACCGTGAGCAGGCCGCCCACTATCCGGCCGAAGAACGGGTCGCTGAAGACCTGCCCGAGGAAGGGGTCGTCGGCCGCGTGGTGGTCGGGCACGGAGAAGACCAGCGCGACCGAGTCCGTACGCCGGGTGACCAGCGACCTGGCCGCGCGATTGGGGATGTACCCGGTCGCCTCGACCGCCTCCTGGACGACCTTCTGGATCTCCGGATCGACATTGCGCGTCCCGTTGACCACCCGGGACACCGTCGCCCGCGACACCCCGGCGGACCGCGCGACGTCTTCCAGTGTGGGCAGGCGGGGCCCGGCAGGACGGCTGCTCGTCATGGTCCAGTTATACCACGCACGGAGAGCGCTCTCCCTAAGTCCTGGTCGGACAACACGCAGATGGGGCGGGGTACGGCAGCCCCCCACAGGCCCGCCGCGCCCCGCCCCGGTCTCAACCGCGCGCCCCGGTCACCCGGGTCACGCGTACACCCCGAACTCGTACAGCGAGTACCCGTAGGCCGTGCCGCGCTGCGTCAGATTCAGCCGCACATAGCGGCCGGACCCGTTGACGTCGAACGTCTCCACGCCGCCGGTCGCGGTGGTCGTGCTGTAGATGTCCGTCCACGTGTTGCCGTCATTGGACACCTGCACCTGGTACGACTTCCCGTAGGCGGACTCCCAGCCGAGCTGGATGTGCTTGATCGCGGTGGTCTGCCCGAGGTCGACCCGCAGCCACTGCGCGTCGGTCCAGTCGGTCGCCCACCGGGTGTCCCAGCGCCCGTCCGTGGTGTTCGACGGCGGGAACGGCGCCCCGTTGCCGGCCTGCTGGTACGAGGACGCGGTCGTCGGCTTGCCGAGCGCCACGTTCGTACCGCCGACCGTCGGCGCCACCACGCGGAACGACTTGGTCTCGATACCGACGTTCCCGTGCCCGTCGAAGGCGTACACGTACACCTTCCACACCCCGAGCGTCTTGGGCGCGGTCACCGTGAACCTGCCGTCGCCGGTCTGCGTGAACGTGACCTGTTGCAGACCGGTCCCGCTGTCCACGTACTTGGTGGAGTACATGAGCTGATACCGGATCAGATCGCCGTCCGGATCGGTCGCCGACGCCGAGACGTCGAAGGTGCCGCCGGCCGGGACGGAACCGCTGTTGCCGACCGTCATCGAGCTGATCACCGGCGGGGTGTTGGCCTGCGGCGTGCCGCCGTAGTCCTTCGCCACCGAGTAGTACATCATCCGGTTCCAGCTCGCCGGGCGGACGTTGAACCACACGCCGCCGAAGTCGTTCTCGTTGCCGTAGTGGAAGATCGTGGCGCCGAGCGCCACCCCGGTGTGGCCCGAGATGCAGTTCCACGCGGACAGGTACGCGTCCCGCTTCTGGATGTCCGTCGGCTCGGTGGGCACCCCGTTCGCGTCGTTCGGCACCTCCCACTCACCGGCCTCGCCGGTCTCGGTGACGATGTACGGCTTGGTGTAACCGCCGTTGATCCAGTCCTGCTTCACATTGCAGACCGCGCCGTAGGAGTTGACCGCGTAGAGGTCGAGCGACGGCGTGTACTGCTTGTAGTACGGCCACGCGCCGGTCCACGCGTCCGTCGACGTCACCGGGTGGTTCGGGTCGATCGCGTGGATCGCCTGCGTCACCTGCTCGACGAACTTCGCGTAGGCGATGCGCTGTTGCTCGATCGCGGCGCCCGAGTAGTGGTCCTGCGTGGTGAGGATGACCTCGTTGCCGACGTCCCACATCAGCACGCCCGGGTGGTTCTTGTACGTCGTCACCCAGTTCTTGATGTCGTTGAGCGTGTTGGTCTTGTAGGCCGTGTCGTTGACGTAGTCCGCGCCCTGGTTGAGCCAGAAGCCGTTGACCACCTTCAGACCGAACTGCGCGGCGGCGTCCAGCAGCGGCTTGGTGCCCGCGTCGGTGCCCCAGGTGCGCACGGTGTTGACGCCCATCGCCTTCAGGTCACGCATGTGCGCGTTCGCCGTGTCGTTGGACGGACCCCAGGTCATGCCCTTGACGGTGTACGGCGCTCCGTTGACGGTCAGCTTCCAGTTGCCCTGGCCGCCCGTGACGTGCACGTCGCTGGCGCCGGTCGGCACCGGGGGGTCGGTGAGCGGGGTCGGCACGGTGCCCGCGGCGATCTGGGAGACCGTCACGTTGTCGATGCTCAGCGCGCCGCCGGAGGAGGTGTCGGCGGCCGGAGAGGTGCAGCCGCAGACGGAGTTGGGGTAGGAGCCGCCGATCCGGAGGCTGAAGTCCACGAAGACGCCGTGGTGCACGGCCGCCTCCCAGGTCGCGACGCCGACCTGCGACTCGCTGACCTGCCAGATCTGCTTGCCGTCGAGGTAGTAGCGGATCTGCTCGTCGGACTTCGTGCGGTCGATGATCTCGGAGTACGTGTGGTAGCCGGTCTGGCAGCCGGAGCAGGTGGCCAGGCCGCTGGTCTTGCCGTTGTACTCGTCGCAGTTGCCGCCGGGCGCGGTGCCGCAGTGCAGTGTCGCCGAGAGCTGCGAGCGGCCGTTGACGTTCTCCATGATGTCGCTCTCGCCGACGGCCGGCCACGCGCCGGGGTTGCCCCGGAAGGCGGCGCCCATCGCGCGGAAGGACGGCCAGTAGCCCAGCGCCTTGGCCGGATTCGGCTGCTTGAGCGTGGCGGAGATCTGGAGCTGGCCGCCCGCGGGCGCCGCGAAGTCGGTCCGCTTGGACTCGATCCGGCCGGACGTCCAGGCCGTACCCGACTTCAGGGCCGTCAGGTTGAGGTGGCCGTTGCCGTCGAGGCCCACGTTCGCGGGGGAGTTGGTGGCGGTGTCGACCTCGCCGGTGCCCCAGTTGGCGGGGCCGCCGGGGTAGGCGGTGCCGGTGTCCGTGATCCAGTTGGCGGCGCTGGGCGAGGTGCCCGCCGCGCCGGTGAAGTCGTCGCTCCACACCGTGGTCCAGTTGCCGGGCGGCGGCGTGCCCGTACCGCCGTTGTCACCGCCGGTCGTACCGCCCGTGCCGCCGGAGCCCGCGGTGCCGTACACCTGGAACTCCCACAGCGAGTAGCCGTAGCCGTTGTTGCGCACGGTGCCGTTGATCCGGACGTACCGGCCGGTGCCGCTGACCGTGAGGGTCTGGGTGCCGCCGGTGCCGGTGGTCGTGGAGTAGATCGTCGTCCAGCCGCCGGTGCCGGTGTCGGAGACCTGGATCTGGTACGCCGTCGCGTAGTTCTCCCAGTTCAGCACGACCTTGCTGACGGTGGAGGTGGCGCCGAGGTCGACCTGGAGCCACTGCGGGTCGCTCCAGGCACTGGCCCAGCGGGTGCCGGCGTCGCCGTCGACCGCGGCGGAGGCCGGGTAACCGGCGCCCTCGGTGCTGGACGCGGTGGCGGGCTTGCCCTGCGAGAGCAGGGTGTCGGCGGCGTGCGCGGCCGTGGTGGGGACGGCGAGCGCGTACAGCGCGAGGCCCATGGCGAGGAGCACCAGAAGGGCCGCGCGCAGCGACGGTGGAAGGGATCTGAACCGGGCGGTCGGTGAGTGTGAGGCTCTCATGCCGATTCTCCTGCGGGGGGAGGTGAGGGAGGGAGGGTGCGGCTCTCCGGGACGGCGGGTTCCGGGGCATGGAGCATTCGGGAGAGCGCTCTCTCAGTGGGCAGATGGTTGCGTCCCGGTTTCCGGGGTGTCAAGGCATCGGACACGAGATGACGACATGTCATGCTCGTTATGCCCTCTAACATCCTGAATCGGCAGGTCTGTTCACCGTCGGAACGTGCGTATCCGGTGCGGATCGGAGTACCGGGTCTTGACACACGCCCGTGCGGGGCGTGAATGTACCGGCATTGGGAGAGCGCTCTCCAAGTGTTCTTTTCCTGCCTGCCCCGGGGTCCCTCCGGCCGCCCCGCCCGTCCGCCCAGAGACCGAGAAATCCGAGGAAGTCCCCATGAGCGACACAGGAAACAGACGCAGGACGTGGCTCGCGGGAGGGGGCGCCGTACTGGCCGCCGCGCTCCTGGCCACCGGCTGCGGAAGCGACTCGACGTCCAAGTCCGGTTCCGGCGACGACGCCAACGCCAAGACCACGCTCACCGTGAACCTGTTCTCGGACTTCGGCTACAAGGACCTCTACGCCCAGTACCACAAGCTCCACCCGAACATCACGATCAAGGAGAACCGCGCCGACCTGGGCGCCCACCACCAGAACCTGCACGCGCACCTGGTCGCGGGCAGCGGCACCGCCGACATCGAGGCGATCGAGATCGGCCAGGTCGCGGGCTTCCAGTCCGAGGCGAGCAAATTCGTCAACTTCCTGGACGAGGGCGTCGACAAGAACCAGTGGGTGCCGTCCAAGACCGCCCCCGCCTCCAGCCGGGACGGCTCCTCGCTCTTCGGCCTCGGCACCGACATGGGCGGCATGGCGCTCTGCTACCGCGCCGACCTCTTCCAGAAGGCCGGGCTGCCCACCGACCGGCAGGCCGTCTCCTCGCTGGTGTCGAGCTGGGACTCCTACTTCTCCACCGGCAAGCAGTTCCTCGCCAAGAGCCCGGACAAGAAGGTCAAGTGGTTCGACGCGGGCAGCAATGTCTTCTCCGCGATGACCGCCCAAGCGCCGCAGGCGTTCTACGACGCGGACGGCAAGGTCGTCGCCGCGTCCAACCCGGCGGTCAAGCAGGCGTTCGACACGGTCGCGGGCGCCATCAAGGACGGTGAGTCGGCCGGTATCGCCGCCTTCACCCCCGCCTGGGACACCGGCTTCCGCAAGAGCCAGTTCGCCACCGTGACCTGCCCGGCCTGGATGAGCTACGAGTTCAAGGCCAACCCGCCCGCCGACGGCGGCAAGTGGGACATCGCCACCATACCCGGCGGCGGCGGCAACTGGGGCGGCTCCTATCTGACGGTGCCCAAGCAGGGCAAGCACACCAAGGCCGCCGTCGAGCTGGCCAAGTGGCTCACCGCGCCCACCCAGGAAGCCTGGCTCTTCAAGAACAAGGGCTTCTTCCCCTCCGACCAGGCGCTGTGGACCTCGCCCGACATCGCGAACCTCACCGACCCGATGTTCAACGGCGCGCCCACCGGCAAGATCTTCTCCGACTCCGCGAAGAACTTGAAGCCGCAGCCGCTCGGCCCGCACGGCGCCGACATCGGCAACATCTACGGCAACGCCCTGGTCTCGGTCGAACAGGGCAAGGCGAGCGTGGACAAGGCGTGGAGCAACGCCAACGCCGAGATCAAGAACATCGGCGAGTAGTGCCCGGCCGGCGGGCACGGGTGCCGGGCGCCGCTCGCGCCGCCCATGACCCGCCGGTCCCGGCACCACCCTTCCGGCGTCCCGGAGCCGGGCCCCGAGCCCGGACTCCCGGACCGAAGTGGCCGCCGGATCGCGGCGGGCGGCCACCGGATCCCGCCGTCCGCGCGGACCGCTGTCCCGAGCGGGCCGCGCGGACGGTGGGGCACGACGGGAGCCGGCCCCGAACGTGAGGTCCTCAGATCCTCCGGGTTCCTGACCGCCCCGAGGTTCCCGTTCCGGGCCGCTCGCGCCACTCGACGGGCCGGCGGGGGTTGCGCACCCTTCCCACTCCCCGCCCACCGCGTACCCCCCGCCGGCCACCAACCAGGAGCAGATGCATGGCCGTCTCGACCGGCACCCCGCCCGCCGCCTCGCAGGACAATCCCTCGCCCGGAAAGGCGGCGCCCGACGTCGCCCCCGCCAAGGGGGCCCGCTGGCACCGGGCCGAGCGGCGCCTGTCGCCGTACTTCTACATCTCGCCGTTCTTCCTCGTCTTCGGCGTCTTCGGCCTGTTCCCGCTGCTCTACACGGCGTATGTGTCGCTCACCGCCTGGCGGGCCGACACCGACGGCAGCAGGCACACCTTCGTCGGCCTCGACAACTACCGCACCCTGCTGCACGACCAGTTCTTCTGGAACGCGCTGCGCAACACCCTCGGCATCGGCGTGCTCTCCACCGTCCCGCAACTGCTGCTCGCGCTGGGCCTGGCCCACCTGCTCAACTACCGCCTGCGGGGCCGCACTTTCATCCGGATGGGCGTGCTGCTGCCCAACGTCACCTCGGTCGCGGCCGTCACGATCATCTTCGTCCAGCTCTTCGGCCGCGACTTCGGCCTGGTCAACTGGTTCCTCGGCCTCTTCGGCGTCCCGCACACCGACTGGCAGGCGGGCACCTGGTCCTCCTGGATCGGCATCTCCACCATCGTCACCTGGCGCTGGACCGGCTACAACGCGCTGATCTACCTCGCCGCGATGCAGGCCGTCCCCTTCGAGCTGTACGAGGCCGCCGCGATCGACGGGGCCAGCCGGTGGCGGCAGTTCAGGTCCATCACCATCCCGGTGCTGCGCCCCACCATCTTGTTCACCGTCATCACCTCGACCATCGGCGCGCTCCAGATGTTCGGCGAGCCACTGCTGTTCAGCGCGAGCCAGACCCCGATGGCGGGCGGCTCGCAGCACCAGTTCCAGACGATGGCGCTGTACTCGTACGACCAGTTCTGGGGGAAGTTCAAATACGGCTACGGCGCCGCGATCTCCTGGGCGATGTTCCTGGTCATCGTCGTGATCGTCGCCGTCAACTTCCTTCTGGCCCGCCGCATGAAGGGAGTCGAGGCCGCATGACCACCCTGCCGCTCACCAAGCGCCCCCGCCGCCGATCCGGCCGGGACCGTCAGCTCTCGGCCGGCAAGGGCGTCTACGTCGCGCTCGCCGTCGTCGTCGGACTCTCGGTCTTCCCGCTGTACTGGACGCTGGTCGCCGCCTCGCGGGACAACGCCGCGCTCAGCCAGGTGCCGCCCGCGCTGCTGCCCGGCAGCCACCTCCTGTCCAACCTGCGCCGGGCGTTCGACCAGGCCGACATGCAACTGGCCCTGGTCAACTCGCTGATCGTGGCCGGCACGGTCACCGTCTCGGTGGTGCTGACCTCCACGCTCGCCGGATTCGCCTTCGCCAAGCTGCGGTTCCCCGGCCGGAGTCCGCTGCTGGGCTCCGTGGTGGCGACGATGATGGTCCCCACCCAGCTCGGCATCATCCCGCTCTACATCATGATGGCGAACTGGCTGCACTGGGCGAACCACCTCCAGGCGCTCATCGTGCCCGCCGCCGCCAACGCCTTCGGCGTGTTCTTCATGCGGCAGTACCTGGTCACGGCCATCCCCGACGAACTGCTCGACGCGGGCCGGATGGACGGCTGCACGACCCGGGGCCTGTACTGGCACATCGCACTGCCCGCCGCCCGCCCGGCGATGGCGGTGCTCGGCATGCTCACCTTCATGGCCAGTTGGAACGACTTCTACTGGCCCAAGGTGGTCATGACCCAGCAGAACCCCACGGTGCAGCTCTCGCTGTCCGAACTGGCCAGCGGCTACATCCAGGACTACTCCCTGGTGCTCACCGGGGCGCTCGTCTCCAGCCTGCCGATCATCGCGGTCTTCCTGCTGATGGGCCGTCAAATCCTGGACGGCATCATGCAGGGGGCCATGAAGGGATGACCATGATCACTCCCGAGTCCGAGTCCCTGCCCCTTCCCGGGCCCGCGACGCTGTCCGATCCCGCGTCGGGGAACGGGTCGGGGCCCGCGCCGGGGTCCGCGTCACAGCCCGCGTCGGAGGCGGAACCCGCCCCGTCCGACGCGGAGTTGGACGCGCTCGTCGCCAAGCTCGACCTCCCCGCCAAGGTCCGGCTGCTCTCCGGCGCCAGTTCCTTCAGGACGCAGGGCGAACCGGCCGTCGGCCTGCGGGAGATGGGCGTGTCCGACGGGCCCGCGGGCGTACGCGGCGAGCGCTGGGACGAACGCGACACCGCGCTCGTCCTGCCGTCGCCGACCGCGCTCGCGGCGAGCTGGGACGAGGAACTCGTCGCCGAACTGGGCGGTCTGCTCGCCGCGGAGGCCCGCCGCAAGCGGATCGACATCATGCTCGCCCCCACCCTCAACCTGCACAGGACCCCGGCGGCCGGACGGCACTTCGAGTGCTACTCCGAGGACCCGCTGCTCACCGGACGCACGGCCGCCGCGTACATCCGCGGCGTCCAGGCCGGCGGCGTCGCGGCCACCGCCAAGCACTACGTGGCCAACGACTCGGAGACCGAACGCCTGACGCTGGACGCCCGCGTCGACGAACGCACCCTGCGCGAGGTGTACATGGCGCCCTTCGAGGCCGCGGTGCGCGCGGGCGTGTGGGTGGTGATGTCCGCGTACAACGCGGTCAACGGCGTCACCATGTCCGAGAGCCCGCTGCTGGCCGAACCGCTCAAGGGCACCTGGGGCTTCGACGGGGTCGTGGTCTCCGACTGGGGCGCGGTCCGGTCCACCGAGGAGTCGGCGCTCGCCCCGCAGGACCTCGCGATGCCGGGGCCGCATCCGCTGTGGGGCGAGCCGCTGGTGGCGGCGGTCCGCGAGGGCCGGGTGCCCGAGACGGTGATCGACGACAAGGTCCGCCGATTCCTGCGGCTCGCCGCACGGGTCGGTGCGCTGGAGGGCTTCCAGGGGACCTTGTCACCCCTGGAAGCCCACGGCGAAACACGAGCGACCCCTCCGGCGACCGCCGCGCCGGTCGTGTCCGACGACGCCCGCGTCCTGCTGCGCCGCGCGGTCGCCGCCGCGAGCGTCCTGCTGCGCAACGAGGGCGGGCTGCTGCCGCTCGACCCGGCCCCCGGACGAGGGACCGGCCCGGACGGTCCGGACGGCGGGCCGCTGCGGATCGCCGTACTCGGCCCGAACGCCGCCGCCGCGCGCGTCCAGGGCGGCGGCAGCGCGGGCGTCTTCCCGATCGAGGTCGTCTCGCCGCTCGACGGCATCAGGGACGCGGTCGGCGACGGCGCCGAGGTCGTGCACGCCGAGGGCGTCGTCCTCACCACCCGCCCGACCCCGCTGCACAGCGGCAACTCCCGCGACCCGCGCAGCGGCGCACCCGGCGTCCTGGTCCGCTACCTCGCCGCCGACGGCGCCGAGATCCACGCCGAGCACCGGCTCAGCGGCCGGATCCTGGAGTCGGGCGACGCGCCGGAACTCGCCGCCACCGCGGCGGCCGTCGAGGTCAGCGCCCTGGTCACACCGGATGTCACGGGGGAGTGGCGGTTCGCCGTCGTCGGCCTCGGCGCGGTCACCCTGCGGGCGGACGGCGAGACGCTGATCGACACCTATGTGCGGCCCGAATCGCGGGACCCCACATATGTCCATGTCACACCGTCCTTCCGGGTGGCGTCCCGGCAGGTGACGGCGGGCGGTGAACTGCTGCTGGTCGCCACCCGGCACTGGGAGGCGGACGACGGCTTCGCGGTCGCGCTGGCCGCCGACCCGCCGCGCCGCGACGAGGACGAGTCGATCGCCGAGGCCGTGGCGCTGGCCCGCGACGCGGACGTGGCCGTCGTGGTCGTCGGCACCACCGACGAGATCGAGAGCGAGGGCTTCGACCGTACGTCGCTCGCGCTCCCCGGCCGCCAGGACGAACTCGTCGCCGCGGTCGCCGCCGCCAACCCCCGTACCGTGGTGATCGTCAACTCCGGCGGACCGGTCGAACTGCCCTGGCGGGAGAGCGTCCCCGCGGTGCTGCTGAGCTGGTTCCCCGGCCAGGAGGCCGGACACGGCCTGGCCGACGTGCTGTTCGGCCACGCCGAGCCCGGCGGGCGGCTGCCCACCACCTGGGCCGGACTCGCCGAGGGCGCGCCCCTGCCGTCCACCACTCCCGCAGACGGTGTGCTGCCGTACGAGGAAGGGCCGTATATCGGCCATCGTGCGTGGCGCAGGGCGGGCGCGGAACCCGCGTACTGGTTCGGTCACGGGCTCGGCTACACCACCTGGGACTACCGGCTGCTGGACGTGCCCGAGGCGGTGGAGGAGACCTCGGGCCATGGTGAAGCCGCAGGTGAGGAGGGGGAACGGGACATCGTGGTACGGGTCGCGCTGCGCAACACCGGGGCGCGTGCCGGCCGCGAGGTCGTCCAGGTCTACCTCGGCACCGGGCCCGACGGCGACTATGACAACGGTGGACCGCGACTGGCCGGATTTGCCGCGGTCCGGGCCGAGCCCGGTGAGGATGTCGTGGCGGAAGTTCACGTGGCAGCACGGTCGTTCCAGCGGTGGTCACCCGCGGAAGGACGCTGGCGGAGCCGCCCGGCCCCGTACACGCTGTACGCCGGGCCCACGGCCGCCCGGCTGCCGCTCTCCGCGCCACTGGCGTTCTGAGAGAACGCACCGAGACCGGGGCGCCCCCCTCACCTGACAGTCGGGGGCGTCCCCCGGGCACACTCCGGCCCGGTCCTGATCCGGTGGAGCCTGGGGGTTCCTGAGGGATCCTGAGGGGGATTGATTGCCCGGACCGGCGAACCGTAAGGTCAACGCGTCCCGGCAACACATCCGATGTATCGTCTCGCGAGGACGCGCCCCATGCCCATGCAGCCCTGGTTCGCCGACGCCAAGCTCGGCATCTTCATCCACTACGGGATCTACGCCGTCGACGGCGTCCCCGAGTCGTGGTCCTTCTACACCGGGCAGGTCACCCGGGAGCGGTACATGAAACAGCTCGCGGGGTTCACCGCCGCCGCGTACGAACCGGACGACTGGGCGCGGCTGTTCGCCCGCGCCGGCGCCCGCTACGCCGTGCTGACGGCCCGTCACCACGACGGCGTGGCCCTGTGGGACACCGCCCGCGAGGACGGCCTGTCCGTCACCCGCGACACCCCCGCGGGCCGCGACCTGCTCGGCGGCTACGCCGACGCGCTGCGCGCCGAAGGGCTCAAGGTCGGCTTCTACTACTCCCACTCCGACTGGTCGCACCCCGACTACCCGTCCGTACGGCACCCCGACCCCGACCCGCTCCAGGCCGCCGTCAACGACAACCCGCTCAGCGCCCCCGCGCCGGGCGCGGAGGACCCCGCCGCCTGGCGGCGCTACCTCGGCTACCGCGACGCCCAGGTCGTGGAACTGGCCGAGCGGTACCGCCCCGACCTGCTGTGGTTCGACGGCGAGTGGGAGCGCGCCGAGGAGCAGTGGGGCATCGACACGCTGGCCGACGCCGTCCTCGCGGTCAACCCCGAGACGGTCTTCAACGCCCGGATGTTCAGCCGCGGCGACTACGCGACCCCCGAGCAGGGCGTCCCGCTCCAGGCCCCCGACGGCCCCTGGGAGCTGTGCCTGACCGTCAACGACTCCTGGGGCTACCAGGGCCACGACGACCACCAGAAGTCGGTCGGCCAGCTCGTGCGCTACTTCACCGAGACGATCGGCGCGGGCGGCAACCTGCTGCTGGACGTCGGCCCGCGCGAGGACGGCACGATCACCGCGGAGCAGGCGGCCCGCCTCGAAGGGCTCGGCGACTGGATCGCCCGGCACTCCGCCGCCGTCTACGGCACCGTCGCCGGACTCCCGGCCGGCCACCACTACGGTCCGAGCACCCTCTCCGCCGACCGGCGCACCCTCTACCTGACCTGCTTCGACGCCCCGCGTGAGACGGTCTCACTGCGCGGCCTGCGCAACGCCGTACGCCGCGTGACCGTGGTGGGCACCGGTGCCGAACTCGGCCACGAGGTCACCGGCGGCCTGCACGACGTACCGGGAGTGCTGTGGATCGACGCGCCCTCGGCGGCCGACGTGGACGAGCACGCCACCGTGCTGGCCGTGGAACTGGACGGCGAACTCGACCTCTACCGGGGGACGGGACGGGTGTGAGGAGTGGTGCAAGGACGGCCGCGGGTCGGTGGGAAGGGGTGAGTTAACCCGTAAGCATCCGATGTCTTGGTTCCTGGGGAGTGCTCCCCAAAGCGGAGAGTGGGTGATCTGGCACTATGTGCCCTGTACTGCGCTCTCCCGGGGGTGCCGTGTCCGACCGACATCGTGGAGGGAGCCCGGTGACGCGCGACGTGGGCCGGACGACGAGGGACCTGCGTCGGCACAACCGCACATCGGTGCTGACCCGGCTCTATCTGCACGGCCCCGCCAGCCGCTACGACCTGATGCGCGCCACCGGGCTCAGCTCCGCCACCGTCAGCAACGTCGTCACCGACCTGGTCGCGGACGGCCTCGTCGCCGAGGCGGGACTGCTCGACTCCGACGGCGGCCGTCCCCGCACGCTCCTCGAAGTGCGGCCCGGATACGGGCAGGTGGCCGGGGTCGACATCGGCGAGACCCACGTCCAGGTCGGGCTCTTCGACTGGACGCTCGACACCCTCGCCACCGCCACCTACCCGATGGACACCGGACGGCCCGACCCCGCGGTGCTGGCCGGGCTCGTGACGGCGGGCATCGAGGAGGTCACCGCCAAGGCGGGCGTCGACACCGGCACCCTGCTCGGCGTGGGCGTCGGCGTGCCCGGCGCCGTCCTGCCCGACGGCTCGGTCCACGCGCCGACCCTCGGCTGGTCGGACGTCCCCTTCGACGCGCTGCTCAGGCCGCACATCGCCGCGCCCCTGCACCTCGACAACTGCGCCCGCACGCTCGGCCAGGCCGAGATGTGGCGCGGCGCGGGCCGGGGCGCCGAACGCGCCATCGTCGCGCTGCTCGCGGTCGGCGTCGGCGCCGCCGTCGCCACCGGCTCGCCCGGCGGCGTGACCAGCACCACCAGCGAGTGGGGCCACACCGTCGTCGAGGCCGGCGGCGCCGCGTGCCGCTGCGGCTCCCACGGCTGCCTCGAGGCGTACGTCGGCGCCGACGCCATCCTCGGCCACTACGGGCGCATCCCCGGCGCCCCCGAACTCCCCGGCGTCGGCACCGAGGCGCGCGTCGCCGCGCTCGTCGCCGCCGCCTCCCGGCCGGGCCCGGCGGCCGACACGGTCCGCTGGACCGCGGAGTACCTCGGCATCGGCATCGCCAACCTGATCAATCTGCTCAGCCCCGACCGCGTCATCCTCTCCGGCTGGGTCAGCGGCGCCATGGGCCCGACGATGCTCCCCGCCGTACGCGACGCGATGCGCCGCCATACGCTCGACTACCTGGCGGCGGGCACGGCGGTGGAACTGGGCCGCCTGGGCCCGGAGGCGGTGGCGCTGGGGGCGGCGACGCTGCCGGTGCACGGGGTGTTGACGGGGGGGTAGGGCGTTTTGGGTGAGCTCAGCGTGGCGGCGAACCGTGGGTGGGAGCCGTCTTGCGTTGGCTCACCGTCCTTCCCCTTTTTTGCCGCCCTCTCGCCTCCGGCGGCTTAGATCCGGTGTCGACGCTCCTCTTCGACGGTCGCTCGTTCCTCGCTCCCTGCTCATCGTCGCTTTCGACACCGGCGCCGCCTTTGGCTCGCTGGCTACCGGCGAACCCCACCTGCGCAGCGGTCCCGTAGGGGCGCAGCCCCTCGTGCAGGGGCACCCGTGCGGCGAACCCACCTGCGTAGCGGTGCCGTAGGGGCGCAGCCCCTCGTGCAGGGGCACCCGTGCGGCGAACCGCGGGGCGGGGCGGTGGGCTGGTGGGGAATCGGCTGGGGGATGTGGGGCCCGGGAAAAAGTTGTGTGCGACGGATTGACCGGTGATCGGTCGCTACTTAGTTTAAGTCCAAGAAAAAGGCGGCTCATTTCGTTACCCCCTTCCTTGGAGAACGTATGCCCTCGCATCCCGGAGACGGTCGGCTGTACATCGACGGCGAGTTCGTGGCGGCGGCGTCGCAGAGGAGCGGGGTGGTGGAGGAGAAGGCGACGGGGCGGGAGATCGGGCGGTACGCGCTGGGGGCGGCGGAGGACGTGGACCGGGCGGTGGCGGCGGCGCGGGCGGCGCAGCCGGGGTGGGCGGGGCTGGCGGCGCCGGAACGGGGCCGGTATGTGCGGGAGTTGGGGCGGTATTTGGAGGACCGGTTCGGGGAGCTGGTCGAGCAGAGCATGCGGGAGACGGGCGGGGTGAGGGCGAAGGCCGAGGACGAGGTGGGGACGAGCGTGCGGCAGCTCGCCTTGTCGGCGGTGCAGGTGAGCGAGAACGCGGGGGAGATCCTGCCGCCCTACAAGGCGGGGAAGCTGTCGCTGTCGCGGGTGGTGCCGCTCGGGGTGCTGGGGCTGATCACGCCGTGGAACTACCCGATGAATCTGGCGATGCGGGCGGTGGCGCCGGGGTTGGCGTTCGGGAACACGGTGGTGCTGAAACCGGCGGAGCTGACGCCGGTGATCGGGGGGCAGGTGCTGGCGGAGGCGGCCGAGCATGTGGGGCTGCCGCGCGGGGTGTTGAACGTGGTGACGGGGGAGGGCCCGGAGGCCGGGTGGGCGTTGGCGCGGCATCAGGGGGTGGACATGCTGGACTTCACCGGGTCGCGGGAGGTGGGGCTGGCGATCAGCCGGGCGGCGGCGGGGGAGTTGCGGGACATCCGGCTGGAGTTGGGCGGCAGTAACGCGTTCGTGGTGCTGGACGACGCGGATGTGGAACTGGCCGCGGACTGCGCGATGGTGGCGTCGCTGGAGTTCCAGGGGCAGACGTGCATCAGCGCCAGTCGGCACATCGTGCAGCGGGCCGTCGCGGACGCGTACGTGGAGGCCGTGGTGCGGCGGGCGGCGGCGCTGAAGGTGGGGGACCCGTTCGACGCGGGGAACGCGTTGGGGCCGCTGATCAGCCGGGCGCAGCTCGACCGGCTGCACCGCACGATCGTGGAGCCGTCGCTGGCGATGGGCGCGCGGCTGGTGACCGGCGGCACGTACGAGGGGCTGTTCTACCGGCCGACGGTGCTGACCGGGGTGACGCCGCGGATGCCCGCGTTCCGGGAGGAGGTCTTCGGGCCGGTGATCCCGGTGACGGTGGTCGACACCGAGGAGGAGGCCGTGGCGCTGACCAACGGCCTTCCCATGCTGATGAATTCGGTCTTCACGCGGGATCTGATCCGCGGTCTGTCCGTCGCGGAGCGGCTCGCGGCGGGCGAGGTGCACGTCAACGACGCGCACGCCAGGCACGGCGCGGAGAACCAGATGCCCGGCTTCACGCGGCGGCAGTGGATCGGCATCCAGCGCACGCCGTTGAACCTTCCCGACTGGGCCACCGCGCCCGCCACCGACGAGAGCTGAGGAACCACCCCATGGGCGTGACACGGACAAGAGCCGCCGTTGTGCTGGTGGCGGCAGGGCTGCTGGTGACGACGGCGGCCTGTGGCGGCGGATCGGACAAGAAGTCCGGCCAGGAGCCGAGCGGGAAGGGCAAGGTCGAACTGTCCTTCTGGGACTGGGACCCGAACATGGACAAGGTCGTCGTCAAGTGGAACACGGCGCACCCCGAGATCCACGTGAAGCTCTCCAACCCGGCGGGCGGTGACCAGTTGGTCGCCAAGATGATCACCGCGCACGAGGCGAAGAACGGTCCGGACATCGCCAAGGTCGAGTACCAGTCGTTGCCCGCGCTGGTCTCCAAGGGCGTCGTGCGGGACATCACCGAGTACACCAAGGACACCGTCGGGAAATTCGACCAACCGACCCTGAAGAGCACGGTGTTCGAGGGCAAGGTGTACGGCGTCCCGCAGGACGTCGCCCCGCTGATGCTCTTCTACCGCGCCGACCTGTTCACGAAGTACGGCCTGGCCGTACCGACGACGTGGGACGCGTACGCGGCGGCGGCCAGGACGCTGCGGGCCAAGGCGCCCAAGGCGTATCTGACCAACTTCGACGCGGCGGACCCCGGTTGGTTCACCGGCCTCGCGCAGCAGGCGGGCGCCGACTGGTGGACCACCAGCGGAACCACCTGGAAGGTCGACATCGCGGGCGCGCCCACGGTGAAGGTCGCGGACTACTGGCAGGGCCTGGTCGACGACGGCGTGATCGCCAAGAATCCGTCGTTCAGCCCGCAGTGGAACAAGCAGATGAACGACGGGACGCTGCTCACCTGGATCTCCGGCGCCTGGGCGCCCGCGCAGATCGGCGGCATCGCGCCCGCCACCAAGGGCAAGTGGGCGGTCGCGCCGCTGCCCGCGTGGACGGCCGGAGACCCCGCCACCGGCATCTGGGGCGGCTCCGCCACCACCGTCACCAGCGACTCCCGGCACCCGGCCGAGGCCGCCGCGTTCGCGTCCTGGCTGAACACCGACGACGCGGCGGTCACCGAGCAGGTCAAGCAGATCAACGTCTATCCCGCCGCCACCGCGGGCCGCTCGCTGCCCGTGCTCCAGGCCGCGCCCGCGTTCTTCCCGAACCAGCCGGACTTCTACGCCCAGGTCAAGAAGGTCGCGCCGGCCGCCCGCAGCTTCCCGATGTGGGGACCCGACGTCACCGTGACCTTCACCGGCTACACCGACAACTTCAGCAAGGCGCTCCAGGGCGGCGGTTCGTTCAAGGGCGCGCTCGACGCCATGCAGAGCGCCACCGTCGCGGACATGAAGAAGCTCGGATTCACGGTCGGCTGATGGAGCGTCAGACGACCACCGCGCGCAGGACCGGCCGGTTCCCGTATCTGCTGGTCATGCCCGCCGTCCTGCTCTTCGCCGCCTTCGTCGTGGCCCCCGGGGTCTACGCGCTGCTGCTCAGCTTCCAGCGCCGCAAGGTCAACGGCGGGCTCCTCGGCGGCGGCACCCACACCGTATGGGCGGGCCTGGCCAACTACCGTGACGTGCTGGGGGATTCCGACCTCTGGTCGGGTGTCACGCGGATGCTGGCGCTCGGCGCGATCACCGTGCCGGGGACGGTGTTCCTCGCGCTGCTGTTCGCGGTGCTGCTCGACATGGAACGCACCCGGCTCAAGCGGATCACCCGGCTGACGATCTTCCTGCCGTACGCGGTCCCCGGCGTGATCGCCTCGCTGATGTGGGGCTTCCTCTACCTGCCCGCCACCAGCCCGATCGGCGGCGACCACGTCGACTTCTTCGGACGGACCGCGGTCTTCTTCTCGGTCGCCAACGTGGCGGTGTGGGGCGCGGTCGGCTTCAACATGATCGTGATCTACACGGCGCTGCGAGCGCTGCCCGCCGAACTCCACGAGTCGGCGCGGCTGGACGGCGCGACCGAGTGGCAGATCGTGCTGCGGATCAAGGTGCCGCTGGTCATGCCCGCGGTGGTGATGTGCTGCCTGTTCACGGTGCTCGCCGCGCTCCAGGTCTTCAATGAGCCCAACACCCTCAAACCGCTGTCCAACGCCGTCTCCTCCACCTGGGTGCCGCTGATGAAGATCTACGACGACGCCTTCGGCAACTCCGACATCCACGCGGCGGCGGCCACCTCCGTCGTCCTGACCGTCGCCGCGCTCGCCGTCTCCTTCGTGACCGCGCGCGTCATCCAGTCCCGGGTCCAGCGGGAGGCCAAGTGACCACCGTGACCACCGCGCCCGCGGGCGCCCCGCCGCGCGAGAGCCAGGAGCGCGGAGCGCCGGCCCCCCGCCCCCGCATCGCGTTCCTCCCCACCGCCGCGCTCGTCCTCGGCGCGCTCTACTGCGTCGTGCCCACGCTCTGGATCCTGATCGCGGCCACCAAATCCCGCACCAAACTCTTCTCCACCGCCACCTACGTCCCCTCGCCCGACCTCGGGCTGCTGCGCAACATCAGGGACTTGACGGACTATCAGCACGGCATCTTCTGGCGCTGGATGCTCAACAGCTTCTTCTACGCGGCGGTCGGCGGCCTGCTCGCCTCCTTCGTCTCCGCCGCCACCGGATACGCGCTGGCCAAATACGCCTTCCGCGGCCGTACCGCGCTGTTCAACACGATCCTCGCCGGAGTGCTGCTGCCGCAGATCGTGCTCGCCGTGCCGCAGTATCTGCTGCTGTCCAAGGCCGGTATGACGGACAGTCTGATCGGCGTGCTGCTCCCGCAGTTGTTCAACCCGTACGGCATCTACCTGTGCCGGATCTACGCCGCCGCCGCGGTGCCCGACTCGCTGCTTGAGGCCGGGCGGATCGACGGCGCGGGCGAGGCCCGGCTGTTCTTCTCCGTGGGGCTGCGGCTGATGGGCCCCGGCCTGGTCACGGTGTTCCTGCTCCAGTTCATCGCGATCTGGAACAACTTCCTGCTGCCGTACGTGATGCTCACCAGCGACGACAAATTCCCGCTCACCGTGGGTCTGTACAGCCTGCTGCGGCACGGCGCCGACGAGGCGTCGCTGTACTCGCTGGTGGTGACCGGCACGCTGCTGTCGGTCGTTCCCGTGATCGCGCTCTTCCTGTCGCTCCAGCGGTTCTGGCGAATCGATCTGGTGACGGGGGCGCTCAAGTAGGGTTCCTGGCTCGCGCCTGTGCCGGGTCCCCGCTCCTGTGCGGGCTTCATTTCTTGAAGCCCGCACAGGGGATTGACGGCGCCGCGCTATGAGGAGTTAATTCCCCTAGCCGTTTATGGGAGCGCTCCCACTCAGCGTCGCCCGGACAGCGCCCGCACTCCGTCCCGCCGTACCGAGGAGTCCACCCGCATGCCCGCACGCGTCCGCGCACGTACCGCCCGTACGCTCGTCACCGCCGCCACGGCCACCGCCGCGCTGGCCGCCGTCGCCGTCGCCCCGGCGCACGCGACGACCGGTCACGGCACGAACCCCGCCCCGCGCCCGCCCGCCGCGCTCTACACCCCGCCCGCCAACGCGGACGGGAACCGGCAGATCCTGGACCTGCTGCGGCACGGGCAATTCCAGGACGCGGCAGGGGTGTTGGCGATGACCCTGACCCCGCAGGCCGTCTGGTACGGCGACGGGACACCCGCCCAGGTGGAGAGCTCGGTCCACAAGACCGTCACCGACGCCGCCCGCCGCCACGCGCTGCCGGTGCTCGCGCTCTACAACATCCCCGGCCGCGACTGCGCCCAGTACTCGGCGGGCGGCGCCGCCAACACCGCCGAGTACGAGGCGTGGATCGACGCCGTCAAGCGCGGCATCGGGGCGCAGCCCGCCACGGTGATCCTCGAACCCGACTCGCTGGCGCTGCTCCCGTCCGACTGCGGCGCCGACGACGCGCAGGGCACCCTCACGGCCGCGCGCTACGACGAAATCCACTACGCCGTCGAGGCGTTGGAGCCGCAGGCGGGCACCAAGGTCTACCTGGACGCGGGCCACAGCGGCTGGCACAACGTCAACGACATCGTCCCCCGGCTGGTGGAGGCGGGCGTCGGCGACGCCACCGGCTTCTACCTGAACATCTCCAACTACCGCTCGGACAGCGAACTCGCCTGGTACGGCAAGCTCATCTCGTCCTGCCTCGCCTACGCGGCGGGCGGCGGCGACACCGCCGCCTGCCCCAACCAGTACTGGCCGGTCAACGACGCGCAGACCTGGCTGACCGCGAACGTGCACACCGCGCCGTCCGCCATGAAGCACTTCGTCACCGACACCAGCCGCAACGGCCAGGGCCCCTGGACCCCGCCGTCCGGCGTCTACACCGACGCGCAGGACTGGTGCAATCCCCCCGGCCGCGGCCTCGGGGCCAGGCCGACCCTGAACACCGGCGACCCGCTGGCCGACGCGAAGCTCTGGGTGAAGATCCCGGGCGAGTCCGACGGCCAGTGCACCCGCGGCACCGCGGGCCCGAACGACCCGGAACGCGGCTACGCGGACCCGGCGGCGGGCGCGTGGTTCACCCAGCAGGCGCTGGAACTGGTCCGCCGGGCCAACCCGCCGCTGCTGCCGCACTGATGCCGCCGGCCGCCTTCCCCGCCACCGCGCTCTCCCCGCTCGCGGCAGGGCGGGGAAGGCGGCCGTGCGCTTTCCCGCCCCCGCCGGTCCGACCCCCGACCGTCCGACCCCGGCCCACTCGCGCCCATCCGAGCCCGCGCACCGCCGCCGCCCGCTCCCGTGGACCGGAAGGCGACCGTCCGCCGGTCGTGGCGTGTGGGGCGCGAGTGACGCTTTCGCCGCCGTGGGCGCTGTGGGGAGTAGAGCCACGCACCGCCCACCGGGAGCGGTCGGCTCGCTGAGCGGAGGCGGTATGCACGGTCCGGCGCGCACACAGTACGGTCCGCCTCCCGGCCGCGCCCGCCGGTTCGCGGGTCCCACGGGCCCGGGCCCGGTACGCCCGCACCCGGAACGACGTACCGCCGAGCCGTCCCGCGCCGGACGGGGTCCGCGGTGACACCTGCCGGGGCCGCGACGCTGTACCAGACGGGACGGCAACCCCGGGGGTCCGGCCGCTCCGGGGGCATGGGCACGGTGCGCGGTGCCGCGACGTACGAAGAGGACGCGGTGGTCAGGGCCGGTACGCGACGGCGCGCGGGGACGGACGGCGGGGAACTCGGCCGCGCGGTGACCCGCGCGAGAGCCGGGGACGAGGCCGCGTTCACCGTCGTCTACCGCGAGGTGCAGCCGATGCTGCTCGGCTACCTGCGCGGCCTGGTCGGCGACGACGCCGACGACATCGCCTCCGACACCTGGCACGACATCGTCCGCGACCTGCACGCCTTCCGCGGTGACGGCGCCGCCTTCCGCGGCTGGGCGGCCACCATCGCCAGGCACCGCGCCCTCGACCACGTACGCCGGCTCAAGTCCCGCCCCCGCACCACCGTCCTCGACCCCGCCGCGGCCGAGCCGGTCCCCGTGCCCGACTCCGCGGGCACCGCCCTCGACAATCTGTCCACCGCCCGCGCGCTCGCCCTGATCGCCGCGCTCCCGCGCGACCAGGCCGAGGCCGTCCTGCTCCGCGTCGTGATCGGCCTGAGCGCACCCGCGGCGGCCGACGTCCTCGGCAAACGCCCCGGCGCCGTACGCACCGCCGCCTACCGCGGCCTGCGCCGCCTCGCCCAACAGCTGGGCGCCGGAGCCCGCGAGCCGCGCGGACGCGCGGTGGCGCCCGCGGAATCCGGCGGGGAGGTCGGCACTAGGGACGCGGACGTCACGGACCCGGCCGGTACGGGCGCCGGAGGTAAGGACATCGCGCGTGGTGAAACCGCGCGCACGGACATCGCGTGTACGGACTCGGGCGGGCCGGCGGTCGTCGGACGCCGACGGGTCGCGGGCGCGGACGGGCCGGGGCGCGGCGGCGCCGACGAGGTGGTGGGTGACGATGCCGGGGAGGCGTGAGATGGACGACGGACGTGACGTGGGCACCTGGCCTGACCCGGTGACCGCCGAACGGCTGCTGAGCGTCGTCACCAAGGGCGAGTGCCCCGCCGAACCCGGCACCCTCCACGAGGTCGCCGACGCCCGGTTCTTCACACTGCTGCGGCTGCTGACGGCCGCATCCGGGGACACCGAGGTCGACCCCGAGCGCGAACAGGCCGCGCTGGCCGCCTTCCGGGCCGCGCGCCGTACCGGCGGCGCCGACGAGGGACGGCGGCTGGTGGTGTCGGGGCGGTCCGCGAAGGCGCTGGCCGGGGGACTCGTCGCGGTCTTCGCGGTGAGCGGGGTCGCCGTGGCCGCCGGGACCGGCGTGCTGCCCGGACCCTTCCGCGGCGGCGCCTTCCACGCGGGTCCCCTCGCCGCCGGTGGCACCGGCGGGACCGCCGACGGACCGGGCGCCGCCGTACCGCGCACGACCTCCCCGCCCGCGCCCGGCACCGACGCGCCCCGCGGCGCCTCGCCGTCCCCCACCGGGGACGACGGGGGACACCGGCACGGCGACCCGCGCGCCCCGCACCACCCCGGCCCGTACAAGCCGTCGGACAGGAACCACCAGGCCGTGCTCAAGGCGCTGTGCCGCAGCTATACGCAGGCCACCCGGCACGGCGGGCACGCCGATCCGTGGCTGGTCGCCCGGCTCCAGGGGGAGGCGGGCCGCAAGGAGCGGATCGCCGACTACTGCCGCCGGGTGCTCGCGCACGGGCAGTCCGCCCCGGCCGCCACGACCGACCCCGTCGGCACCGACGGCTACACCTGGCCCACCGGGGGCGCGCCGACCGGGCCGGGCGCGTCCGCGCCGCCGTCGCCGGGGGCCACGGCCCCCGGCCAGGACTCCGGCTCGGGCTCGGGGTCGAATTCCGGCTCGGAGCAGGGCTCCGGCGCGGGGTCGAATTCCGGCTCGGACGACTCCTCCGGGCAGGGAAAGAGTGACGAGAACGCGACACACGACCACGGGACGACCGTGAGGTGACCTCCGGAGCGACGATCCGGCACAGTGGACGCCATGCTTACCGGGGTTCCCTCGCCGCACGATCCTCACGTGCGTCACATGCGCCAGATGTTCCTCGCGGTCGTCACCGGAAGCTTCATCTTCCTCATCCCCTGGATCGGCTACCTGCTGGCGAGCCTCCCGAGCCACCGGGTGGTCAGCCAGTGGCGCTTCGCGTGGGTCGGCTTCGACTGCGCGCTGATCCTCGCGATCGGCGTCACCGCGCTGTGCGCCTGGCGGCGGCTCCAGATCTTCATCCCGTGGGCGATCGTCACCGGCACCCTGCTGATCTGCGACGCCTGGTTCGACGTCGTCCTCGACTGGAACAGCGACGACAGGGTCGGCTCGCTGCTCACCGCCGGCCTCGCCGAACTGCCCATGGCCGCGTTGCTGTTGTACGTCGCCCGGAAGATGATCAGACTGACGATCATCATCGCCTGGCAGCGGGCGGGCCGCACCGACCCGGTGCCGCCGCTGTCCCGGCTTTCGCTGCTGATACTGACCGCGCACCAGGACCACGCCGCGCGCCGCGGTGACCACGAGGGAGACCGCCGATGACCACCGCACCGCGGGGCCGCGACGCGACGGACGCCGAGGTACGGGGCGCGGACGCGCCCGGTTTCGAAAGCGCCGGTTTCGAAAGCCCAGGTTCCGAAAGCGCCGGTTCTGCGAGCCCCGGTTCCGCGAGCCCCGACTACGACGTCCTCGTGGTCGGCGGCACCGGCGTGGACACCATCGTGCGGGTCGACGACTTCGCCATCCCCGACAGCGACTCGGTCGGCGTCCCGCCGATCCGCGACTATGTCGCGCACACCGGCAACGGCGTCGCCCTCGGCTTCCACGCGCTCGGCCTGACCACCAAATTCATCGACTTCCTCGGCGACGACGCGCAGGGCCGGATGATCCTGGAGCGGTACGCGTCCGCCGGGCTCGACTTCAGCCATCTGCCCGCGCCCGCGGGCACCCCGCGCAGCGTCAACCTGGTCGACCGCGAAGGGCGGCGCTTCTCCTTCTACGACGGCCGCCACCCGGACGGCCTGCGGCTGCCGAGCGCCTTCTACCTGCCCCACCTGGCCCGCGCCCGCCATGTGCACATCTCCCGATCGCCCCTGGCCCAGGACGTGTTCGCCGACGCCGCCCGGCTGGGCCGCACCGTCTCCACCGACCTGCACGCCTGGGACGGCGAGGACGCCTCCGCCCACCCGTGGGCGTACGGCGCGGATCTCGTCTTCCTCAGCGCCGCCTCGGTGGGCGAGGGGATCGGCGCGGTGATGCTGCGGATCGTCGCGCGGGGCAGGGCCTCGCTGGTCGTCGCCACCGACGGCGCCGCGGGCTGCCACGTCCTGGCCCGCGGCGACGACCGGCCGCGGCACTTCCCCGCCGTCACCCCCGAACGCCCGGTCGTGGACAGCAACGGAGCCGGTGACGCCTTCCTCACCGCCTTCCTGCACGCCCGGTTCGCCGGGCGCGACCTGGCGGAGTGCGTGCTGGCCGGTTCCGTCTCCGGCGCCTACGCCTGCGGGAGCCACGGCACCCACGAGGAGATCATCGGCGCCGCCGACCTCGCCGCGGCCGTCGCCCGCGCGCGTGCCGCGGCCAACGGCGCGGTGGGGGCCGTCCTTTAGCCCGTGCCCGTACGGATCGACGTCCTCACGTCGCCTCGATCCGCCGTACCGCCGTGTCCAGGGCCGCGTCCTGCGACGCGTAGACCTCGCACACCGGGTCGCCGCTCGGTGTGCGGGTGTGGTCGATCTCCCACAGGCTCACCTCGGTGCCGTCCAGCAGCAGGAACGCGTGCTCGTACAGCGACCACGACACATGGCGGCCCCGGATCAGGGCGCTGCGGCGGGTGACGATGCTGATGTCGTGCGCGATCGCGGCGCGCAGCCTGCCGCGGACGTCCTGGCCGGGCGCGTTGGCGTTGGTCGCGCGGCGCAGCAGCCGCCAGGCGTGCTCGGCGGAGTCGCCCTCGGTGTACGCGCGACGGAAGGCGTCGGGGGTGTCGGCGAGCAGCCCGGTCGCGGTCGCGGGCAACGTGTCCTCGTAAGGCGACGCGGGCGCGTCGGGGGCGAGGTCGCGCGGTCCCGGGGAGCCGCCGAAGACCGCGTCGACCTCCCACTCGGCGAGCGTCAGGTCCTCGCGTTCGGTGAAGACGGCGCGGTGCACGGCGCCGTCGTCCGGCCCCGCGTTGTGTTCGAGCTCCCACACCACGCGGACGGCGCCGTCCGGCAGCAGGAAGCTGTGCCGGAAGGTGCGCCGGTTCAGCTTGCGCGGCGGGCCCTTGGTGTGACGGCACGACTGGAGGCCGCAGTAGTGCATCAGCGCGGTGCGCACCTCCGCGGCCAGGACGGGTTCCACCCGTTCCCCGTTCTCCGCACGGCGGAGTAACTGGTCGAACTGCTCCGCCGGCCGGCCGCCCGACCGTACGGGCTCCGTTCCGTTCCTAGGCTCTGCGTCCATCCGGCCCTCCCGGCTCCGCCTCGCCAACCCCGCGGCGACTCAGGGTAGTAGCGCGGTAGCCGATTGCGCCCGCGAACGCGCAGATTTGCGGCGCATGGTTGGCCCCCGCGCGCCCTCCGGCTGCGTGATCCGCCGTCAGTTCCCGTCGGCGGACGGGCCTTTCGCGGCGCACCACAGGAGCGCGCCGCGCAGGTGGGCGCGGAAGTCCGGGTCGGCGTAGGCCGTCGTGTCGTGGCCCAGCGCCGTGTAGAACGACCGGCCCGCACCCAGGCGACGGCACCACACCAGCGGATGGTCGGCGCCCATCGTGCCGCCGGTGTAGCCCCGCTCGTCCACCGAGGCCAGCACACGTACGCCCGCGTCCGCGCCGGTGGCCCGGCCGGCATCGCGGGGACCGGCGCGGAAGTTGTACCACTCGTCGGTCCACGTCCAGCGCTCCGGCAGGTGCGCGGTCGCCGGGTGCGTACGGTCCTCGACGGTCACCTCGGCCCGCTGGATCTCCGGGTGCCCGTCGAAGCGGGCGCCGACCAGCTCTTCGTAGTACGGCCAGTGCTCCTCCGCGCAGGCGGCGGCGTGGACGCCGAGGAAACCGCCGCCGTCCGTGACGTAGGCCCGCAGGTGACGACGGGTCAGGTCGTCGAGGACGTCACCGGTGGGGGAGAGGAAGACGACGGCCGCGCAGCCGTCGAGCACGGCTGCCCCCAACTCCGCGCTGTCCTCGGTGTGGTGGACGCGCAGTCCGTGGTCCGCCGCGATCTCGGTGAGGGCGGCGGCCCCGGCCGGTATGGAGTCGTGCCGGTACCCGGCGGTGGCGCTGAAGACGAGGACGCGGTCGGATCCGGGCATGCGGGCGGCTCTCTGCGGGCTGGGGCGGGCTGCGGGGTCAGTCGGAGGGGGAGTCGTGGTCGGTGCGGTCGGGGTGCTCGCGGGCCTGGCCCGGCCCGACGCCGTCACCCGTCGGGAACGGCGTACCGCAGCGGGCGCAGGCGCTGGCCGTCATGTCCTCGCGGAAGGCGCCGCATTCGTCGCAGACGCGGTTCAGCCAGCAGACGGGGTCGCCGCCCTCGGTGTGCTCACCGGACTCACGCACGTCGTCCCCACTCCCTGTCGCGTTCCGTTTCCCTGTCCTGGCCCACCTGTTCCGCCTGGTCCGCCCGGTCCGCCCGATCCGTATGCTGCCCGGTCTCGCGCTCGCGCGCGTCCCAGCGGTTCATCGCGCGGCGCAGCGACCGGGATTCGGCGAAGCCGAGGCGGGCCGCGCGCTGGGCGGAGCCGCCGCCCGCGTGCCGGGGATCGGCGGACCGTTCCCGGCGTACGGCGTCGAGTTCGGCGCGCCAGGTGGTGCCCGCCTCGCCGAGACGGCGCTGGAGGGTGCGCGGGCTGACCGCGAGCCGCCGCGCCGCTTCGGCCAACGACGGTCGTCCGTCGGGCAGTTGGGTGATGATCGCCTCGCGCAGACCGGGCACGGCGACGCCCTCGGTGTCCGCCCGGGGAACCCGTACGGTCCGCGCGGTACGCATCATGATCGCGGCGAGCGCCGGGTCCGCGGTGACCAACGGGCGTTCCAGATCGGCGCGGTGCAGCGTGATCGCGTCCGCCTCGGCGTCGAAGTCCACCGGCGCGTCGCCGAACGCCTCCCCGTAGCCGCCGTGTCCGCGTGGCCGCCGGTGGGTGAAGGAGACCCGCAGCGGGGTGAGGGCCGTCCCGGTGGCGTGGCGCAGTTGCGAGGTGACCACCGACAGGGCGAACTCCGCGACGACGCCCCGCAGTTCGTCGTCACCGCGCCGCACCGCGTACTCCACGCTCACCTCGTCGCCCGACTCCGTGCTGGTCAGCACCGAATTGCTGCTCACCAGATGGATGTACGAGGCGGCCCTGGCCAGGCCCTCGCCGACGGTGGGCGCGGTGCTCAGCAGGTAGTCGAAGAGGTCGAGCAGTCCCGGCCGGTAGCCCGCGGCGGCCAGCAGCCCGGCGTCCGGCCGCTCCGTGCGGGCCAGTACCGCGCCCCAGAGGCGGTAGGTGTTCGCGGACGGCGTCCGCGCGGTCTCCGGCCCGTGCAGGACGTTCGGCAGTCCCGCCGCCCGTACGAGTTGCCGCGCCTGCGCGAGGCTCGGGGTGGCCGCGGTGGCGATGAAGCGCGGCACGACGACGCACTCCGTCAGCCGGTCGGGCTCCGTCAGCCGGTCGGGGGCGGCGGGCCCTGCCGGGCCGACGGGCGGTGTCGCGGTGGGGGGCATGACCGGCTCCTCGGGCAGTCGGCTCGTCGGGTCGGGTCGGGTCGAGAGGTGTGCGTGGTGCGTGGTGCATGCGAAGGGGGTCCGGCAGCTTACGCGGCATGTGGCGTGTTGGGTCCGGTGCCTGGCGCGTTATGCCCTCCCTTGGCACCTCCTGTCCGGGACATGATCGGGGGCACCGGTGCCCCTGGGCATCGTGGGTGTCCCGTGTCGGGGGAGGCGCGGGGGACAACGGGGGACGGCCGGTGCGGATGGGTCTCCATTCGCACCGGCGGCACCCCTTTCCGTGGCCCGGACCGGCTCGTCCCGCGCTCCCGGACCGGCTCGCTACGCCTCCGGGTCGAGCCAGTGGGCGCGGCCGATGCTGATGACGCGCATGCGCATCCGGGCGGCGTGGATGATGTGGTCGCGCGCCGCCGGGTCGTCCGCGGGGGCCTCCAGGAAGGCCGCGGCCGTCATCACCATGTGGTCGACGTACAGCTCGGCGAGTACGCGGAGGTCGTCGGCCGGCCAGCCCGCGGAGACGGGCTGCGCGGCGAGTCCCGCGGCCACCTCGTCGGCGAAACCGTTCAGCTCCGCGGCGATGGCCTCGCGGACCCGCGCCACGCCGCCGTGCCGCTCGCGGGCGATGAAGCGGACATGTGCGCGGTGCTCCGCCACGTACGCCGCGGTGAGCGCCACCGTCCGGTCGATGAGTTCCGCGGAATCGGCGCCCTCGGCCAGCACCGCCCGGATCACGGTGTGCAGGCTGCCCAGCGACTCGGCGACCAGGGCGACGCCGAGGTCGGCCATGTCGGGGAAGTGCCGGTAGAAGGCGGCGGGGGAGACGCCGATCTCCCGGGTCAGCTCGCGCAGGCCCAGGCTGCTGAGGTTCTGGTGCTCCAGCAGCCGCAGGCCCGCGTCCAGCAGCGACTGCCGGGTCTGCTGCTTCTGTGCCTGGCGGACCCCCGGAGTGTGACTCATGTCATTCAGTAAACAACCGTTCTCCGACTTTGGCCAGCGCGGGCCGGCGCTACACTGATGAAGTCAGTGAACAAGTGTTATCTGAAACGTCAACTCCCCGGAGGTGGAGCAGACATGAGCCTCGTCGTCCTCCTGCTCGGCATGGGCGTCCTGATGGGCGCCGCGGCCCACACCACGCTGCCGGTCTTCCTCGTCGCCGCGGGCGCCATCGCCGTCTGGCTGTTCGGCTTCGCGGTCCGCGAGGGCATCGCCCGGCACCGCGGCTGAACCCACGCCGACGCGCACCCCGCACTCCGCGTGCGGCACGGGCCCCTACCGGCCCGACACCCCGGCCCACCACGACAGTTCCCGGAAGGAACACCGTGAACACCGCAGCCCACCCGGTCGCGACCGGCACACCGGCCGCGAACACCCGTGACGCCGACGGCATGGCCGTCGCGTCCTTCCTGCTCGGCCTCCTCGGCCTGCTCGTCCTCAACCTCGTGCTCGGCCCGGTCGCGATCGTGCTGGCCCTGGTCGCGATCAGCCGCGGCACCCAGCGCCGCGGGCGCGCGCTGCTCGGCTTCGCCCTCGGCGTCGCCGACCTGCTGGTCGTCCTGGCGCTGACGATCGCCCACCACGGCGTGATCTGGCAGTTCAGCTAGGGACTGTCGATCCGTCGATCCGCCGAACAGAGCGGGCCCTCCCGCAAGGGAAGGGCCCGCTCGGCGTTCGGGGGAGTCCGGTCCAGGACCCGGTTCGGGTCGCGGGCGCTAGCTCAGGTCGATGCCCGGGTAGAGGGGGAAGCCCGCGAGCAGGTCGGTGGCGCGCTTGGCGACCTGCTCCGCTACCGCCGCGTCCAGCACGTGCTTCGCCTTCGACAGGCCGCCGCTCTTCGCGGGCGCGGCCGTCGTACCGGACAGCACCGTGTCGATCAGGCCCGCGATCTCGTCCATCTCGACCGCGCCGAGCCCGCGCGTGGTGAGCGCCGGGGTGCCGATCCGGATGCCGGAGGTGTACCAGGCGCCGTTCGGGTCCTGCGGCACCGAATTGCGGTTGGTGACGATGCCCGCGTCCAGCAGCGCGGCCTCGGCCTGGCGGCCGGTCAGCCCGTAGCCGGAGACGTCGATCAGCACGAGGTGGTTGTCGGTGCCGCCCGTCACCAGCTTCGCGCCGCGGGTCAGCAGCCCCTCGGCGAGGGAGCGCGCGTTGTCGACGACGGCCTGCGCGTAGTCGGCGAACTCCGGCCGCGCCGCCTCCGCGAGCGCCACGGCCTTCGCCGCCATGACGTGCGGCAGCGGGCCGCCCAGCACCATCGGGCAGCCGCGGTCGACGTGCTCGGCCAGCGAGTCGTCGCACAGCACCATGCCGCCGCGCGGGCCGCGCAGCGACTTGTGCGTGGTCGTCGTGACGATGCTCGCGTGCGGCACCGGGTCGAAGTCGCCGGTCAGCACCTTGCCCGCGACCAGACCGGCGAAGTGCGCCATGTCCACCATGAGCGTCGCGCCGACCTCGTCCGCGATCTCCCGCATGAGACGGAAGTTCACCAGCCGGGGGTACGCCGAGTAGCCCGCCACGATGATCATCGGACGGAATTCGCGGGCGGCGGCCCGTACCGCGTCGTAGTCCAGCAGACCGGTCGCCGGGTCGGTGCCGTAACTGCGCTGGTCGAACATCTTGCCCGAGATGTTCGGGCGGAAGCCGTGGGTCAGGTGGCCGCCCGCGTCCAGGGACATGCCGAGCATCCGCTGGTTGCCGAATTCGCGGCGCAGTTCCGCCCAGTCCCGCTCCGACAGGTCGTTGACCTGCCTGACGCCCGCCTTGGCCAGCGCCGGGCTCTCGACCCGCTGCGACAGCACCGCCCAGAAGGCCACCAGATTCGCGTCGATGCCCGAGTGCGGCTGTACGTAGGCGTGGTCGGCGCCGAACACGGTCCGCGCGTGCTCGGCGGCCAGCGACTCGACGGTGTCCACATTGCGGCAGCCCGCGTAGAAACGGCGGCCGACGGTCCCCTCGGCGTACTTGTCGCTGAACCAGTTGCCCATCGCCAGCAGCACGGCGGGCGACGCGTAGTTCTCGCTGGCGATCAGCTTCAGCATCTCGCGCTGGTCCGTCAGCTCGTTCGCGATGGCGTCCGCGACGCGCGGTTCGACCCCGCGGATCACGTCCAGCGCGCTGCGGAAGGCGGTTGAAGCGGTCGAGGCGGTGCTGGCAGACGGCTCGGAAGCGGCCATGGGAGTCCTCCTGATCGGAACGGGACGGCCCAGGCGCACGGCACTTCATCGCTTCCAGCGCGGGCCGCTTCCCGATGGTTGAACCCATCCCAGCGCGCCAGTCACGGCCCGTCGCCGAGCGTACCAAGTCCCTCGGGGGCGCGTACCGCGCGTCGGCCTGGTGAGACGGTTCCGCACACCCCTGCCCGCCCGCGTGCCCGCCCACCGGCGCCGGGGCCGCTCGCGCGGGGCGTCGAGAGGCGTCTGTTTGGATGGGGGCGAGGCTCCGGTAGCGGGGTCCGGAAGCCGTGGGGAGCAGCATGGATGCCGTCGGATCGCCCGTGAGGACCCGTGTGAGCGAAGGGGGCACGGGGGTGATCGAGCTGGACCGTCCGGGGGCGCTGAACGCGCTGGACCTGACGATGGTCCGGCTGATGACGCAGGCGCTGGAGGGATGGCGCGACGACGCGGCCGTACGGTCGGTCGTGGTGCGCAGCACGTCGCCCAAGGCGTTCTGCTCGGGCGGTGACATCAGGGCCGTACGGGCGGCGGCGCTCGCCGGGGACGAGACGGCGGTGAAGACGTACTTCACGGCCGAGTACGGGCTCAACGCGATGATCGCGCGGTACCCGAAGCCGTACACGGCGCTGATCGACGGTTACGCGATGGGCGGCGGCCTCGGCATCTCGGTGCACGGGTCGGCGCGGGTCGTGACCGAGCGGGCGGCGCTCGCCATGCCGGAGACGGGGATCGGCTTCTTCCCCGACATCGGCGCCAGCTACTTCCTGCCCCGGCTGCCGGGCGCGGTCGGCTGGTATCTCGGGCTGACCGGAGTGCGTGTGTCGGGCGCGGCGGCCGTGGCGTGCGGTCTCGCCACGCATTACGTGCCCGCCGCCGAACTGCCCGCGCTGGAGGCGGCGCTGACCGGCGACGACGGCACGGACCCGGCGGGGGCGCCGTTGGCGCGGTACGTCGGCGCGCCGCCGTCGGAGCTGACGGACCACCTCGCCGCGATCGAGCGCTGCTTCGCGGCCCCCGGCCTGGGCGAGGTGTGGGCGCGGCTGGTGGCGGAGGACGAGGACCGCGCGTGGGCGGACGACACGCTGGAGGCGCTGCGCCGCGCGTCGCCCGCGAGCCTGGCGATCACCTTCGACCTGTTGGCGCGCGGCGCCCGCGCGGAGCTTGAGGAGTGCCTGGCGGACGAGCTGGCATGGGCGTGCGCGACGGCGTTCACCCCCGACTTCGCGGAGGGCGTGCGCGCGGCGCTGGTCGACAAGGACCGCAAGCCGACCTGGTCAGCGACCCTGTAGCTCATTATGTGAGATGCGGGTGTCATGATGTGGACGACGGGCGTAGCGTGACCGCTGAACTCGCCGTGCCGCGGCGGGAGCTGACGGCCCGAGGGCCGGGAGACGGAGTGCCGCGCCATGCCGAGGGAATGGGACGCCAAGACGTACGACTCGCTGCCCCTGCCGCACCTCGGCTGGGGACGGCGCACGCTCGGGCGGCTGCCGCTGGCCGGTGACGAGCGGGTGCTCGACGCGGGCTGCGGCACCGGCCGCGACACGGCGGGCCTGCTCGACCTCCTGCCGCGCGGCCGGGTGGTGGCCGTGGACGGCTCCGTCCGCATGCTGGAACAGCTCCGCGAACGCCTCGCCGGACGGCTGGACCGCGTCGAGGTCGTCCACGCCGACCTGACGCGACCGCTGCCGTTCGACGGCGAGGTGGACGCCGTCTTCAGCGTCGCCGCCTTCCACTGGATCGCCGACCACGCGGCGCTCTTCACCTCGCTCGCCGGACGGCTGCGCCCCGGTGGCCGACTGGTCAGCGAATGCGGCGGCCGGGGCAACATCGCGGCCGTCAACGCGGCCGTGGCCGACGTCCTGGGCGGCGCGCCCGACGTCTGGGACTTCGCCGGGGTCGAGGACACCCGGCGGCAGCTCGCCGACGCCGGGTTCACCGGCATCGAGGTCGGCCTCCGGCCGGACCCGGCCCGCTTCGAGCCCGGCGACCAACTGGAGTCCTACCTCGCCACCGTCGTCCTCGGCGCCCACCTCGACGGCATGGCCGACGACGACCGTGAGCCCTTCGTCAAGGCCGTCGCCGCCCGGCTCGCCGAACCGGTCGTGGACTACGTACGCCTGGAGATCGCGGCGACACGGGCGTGAGGGGCGGGGCCCGGCCGGGAGAGGCCACACAGGCCCTGTACGCCTGTTCCGCGCGTGTCTCCCGGCGGCCCCCCTGCCCCGGAGCCGGCGCCCCGCCACCCCCGGGCGGTACGGGACGCGGTGCGGTCGGGGGAGCCGTGACGGGGCCGGAGCGGCACTCGCGCGCAGGGCGCTCGAAGTTGCTGAACCGGTTGAGCGGAGCAGCGTCATGGGGCACCATGGGAGTCCGTCACACAGGGTGCGGCGACGTTTCAGCGTTGTTAAGGTGTGTGCCGATCGCATCCGAGCACGGCCCGCGCGGGCCCTGGCACCTTGAGGCCGAGTGAGCCCTGTGAAGCGTCCCACCATCGCCGACATCGCCGACGCCGCGGGTGTGTCCAAGGGCGCGGTTTCGTACGCGCTGAACGGCAAGGCCGGGGTGTCGGCGCAGACCAGGGCCCGGATTCTGGAGATCGCCGCGCGGATGGGCTGGCATCCGAGCAGCGCCGCCCGCGCGCTGTCCAACAGTCGCAGCGGCGCGATCGGACTCGTCGTGGACCGGCCCGCGTGGGTGCTGGGCATCGAGCCGTTCTTCATGCAGCTCATCTCCGGCGTCGAGGCCGGTCTCGCCGCCACCGGCACGGCGCTGCTGCTCCAGGTCACCGAGGACGCGGACGCCGAGGAGGCCGCGTACCGCCGCTGGTGGGGGGAACGCCGGGTGGACGGCGTGCTCTTGGTCGACCTGCGCGACGACGACCACCGGCTGGGCCTGCTCAGGGAGTTGGAGCTGCCGGGCGTGGTGGTCGGCCACGCGGCGGGCGTCCCCGGCGTCCCGTCGGTGTGGCTCAACGACGCGGAGGCCGTACGGGAGACGCTGGCGTATCTGGCCGCCATGGGGCACCGGAGGATCGCCCGCGTCGCGGGGCCCGCGCATTTCGTGCACACCCGCGAGCGCGGCGAGGCGTTCGACGCGGCGGCGGCCGAACTGGGCCTGACCGGCGTGAGCTGTGTGTACACCGACTACTCCGGCGAGGACGGCGCCCGCGCCACCCGCCGCCTGCTGTCCGGCGCCGACCGGCCGACCGCGATCGTGTACGACAACGACGTGATGGCGGTCGCCGCGCTGAGCGTGACGCAGGAGATGGGCATCCCGGTCCCGGCCGAACTGTCCCTGGTGGCCTGGGACGACAGCGAGCTGTGCCGTCTGGTGCACCCGGCGCTCACCGCCGTCAGCCGGCGCGTGCCCGCGTACGGCGAGCGGGCCGCCGCCGCGCTGCTCGCGCTGGTCGACGGCCAGGAAGTGGCCGACATCCTGCTGGAGGCGCCGGTCCTGGTGCCGCGCGGAAGCACGGCGCCCGCTCGGCGCTGAGCCCGCCCGCTGGGCGCTGAGCCCGCCCGCTGGGCGCCGAGGCCGCCCGCTGAGGCTGAGCCCGCTCCCTGGGGCCGCCCGCTGAGGCTGAGCCCGCCGGGGGAAAGAGGTACGTCCCCGGAGCCCGCTCCCGCGCGCCGCCGCGCTTCTTCCCGCGGTCTGGACCAATGCCGCAGGTCACACCGGCCGCCCGCACGCATTCACCGCTGTTTCATTCCGTTACAGCGATTCAGCCCATGTTCAATCCCTTGACGCCTATAGAGCGCGCGAGTTAAATCACGTCGCGATATAAGTCGTGAAACAAGTGATGAAACAAGTGGGCGCCCCACGACTGCCCACTTCGTCATGTCAGGGCCATGCCATCTCAGCCGTAGAAAGGCAACCGGACCCATGAGCGCAGCAACCCGCCCCCACGCGGGCAGACGCCGCTTGCGGCGCACACTCGTCGGGATGCTCGCCGCCGCCGCGGCGGCCGTCACCCCCATGCTGGCCGTTCCGGCCACCGCGCACGCCGCGGGCGAGAGCGTGCAGGTCTATCTGACCACCACCTCCGACTCCGGCGGACGCAACGTCGTCAAGGGCCTCGAACAGCAGACGCCGCTCACCTTCGCGACCGGCACCGGCGGCTCGGGACAGAACGTCACCGTCGACGAGAAGACCACCTACCAGCAGTTCAGCGGCGGCGGCGCCTCCTTCACCGACACCGCGGCCTGGCTGATGAACTCCAGCGGCGCGCTGTCCGCCTCGACCCGCAACACCGTGATGCAGAAGCTGTTCGACCCGGTCAACGGGATCGGCCTCGGCTTCCTGCGCAATCCGATGGGCGCCTCCGACCTGGCCCGCGGCAACTACACGTACGACGACATGCCCGCGGGGCAGACCGACCCGACGCTCGCGCACTTCAGCATCGCCCACGACTTGGCCGACGTCGTGCCGCTCACCAAGCAGGCGCGTCAGCTCAACCCCAACGTCAAGGTGATGGGCACCCCCTGGACCCCGCCGCCGTGGATGAAGGACAACGGCGCCTACAGCCAGGGCTGGTTGCAGTCGCAGTACTACGCCGCGTACGCGCAGTACTTCGTCAAGTACCTCCAGGCGTACCAGGCGCAGGGTGTGCCGATCGACTACGTCACCGTGCAGAACGAGCCCACCTGTTGCGGCGGTTACCCGTCGGCGCAGTGGAACGGCGCGGGGCTGGCGTACTTCACCAAGACCAATCTGCTGCCCGCGCTGCACGCGGCCGGACTGTCCACCAAGGTCCTCGCGCTGGACTGGAACTGGGACACGTACGACAGCTACGCCGCCCCCACCGTCACCGACGCGGCCATCCGCAACGACCCCAACTTCGGCGGTCTGGCCTGGCACGGATACGGCGGTGACGTCAGCGAGCAGACCACCGTCCACAACCAGTACCCGAATCTGCCCGCCTTCGACACCGAGCACTCCGGTGGCACCTGGATCGCCAACCAGCAGAAGGAGGACATGCACAATCTGATCGACTACACCCGCAACTGGGGCCAGAGCTGGGTCAAATGGAGCCTGGCGGTCGACCAGAACATGGGTCCGCACAACGGCGGCTGCGGCACCTGCACCGGCCTGATCACCGTGCACAACGGCGACAGCCGCAGCGGGCAGGTCGACTACACGATCGAGTACTACACGATGGGCCACCTCACGAAATTCGTGAAGCCCGGCGCGTACCGGATCGCCTCCACCGCCAACACCAGCGTGCCGAACGTCGCCTGGCGCAACCCCGACGGGTCCAAGGCGCTCATCGCCTACAACGACACGTCGTCCGCGCAGACGATCCGGGCCAATTGGGGCAACGAGAACTTCTCCTACTCGCTGCCCGCCGGCGCCTCGGCCACCTTCACCTGGAACGGCACCCAGGGCACGGGCAACGGCGGCACCGGCCACACCGGCGCGATCACCGGCTATGGCGGCAAGTGCGCCGACGCCGCCAACGCCAGCAGCGCCAACGGCACCGCCGTGCAGCTCTACGACTGCAACGGCACCACCGCCCAGCAGTGGACCGCCTCCGGCACCACCTTCCAGGTGCTCGGCAAGTGCCTCGACCTGGCCAGCGGCGGCACCGCCAACGGCACCCAGGCGCAGCTCTACGACTGCAACGGCTCCGGCGCCCAGCAGTGGACGCACGGCGCCAACAACACCCTGGTCAATCCGCAGTCGGGCAGATGCCTCGACGCCACGGGACCCAGCTCGGCCAACGGCACTCGGCTCCAGATCTGGGACTGCACCGGGGCCGCCAACCAGCAGTGGACCACGCCCGCCGCGTGACCCCTGCCACCACGGGCGGCCCCGGTGGCGCCCCGGTGATGTCCTGACCTCGACGTAGGCTGTCGGCAGCCACCATTCCCGCTGATCAACCGCCGATCAGCCGTCGCCGACGGAAGGCAGCCGCCGTGTTCGCTCTGCACGCCCAGTGGCGAGCGGACCGGCGGCTCGCCTTGTGGACGGAACACACACCGCCGCGTCCGGCGGGCGGCACGAGCCCGCCCGCCGCCGGTGACGCACGGGCGGCGGAGCCCGCCGCTGGTAGTCGTCCCAGGTCGGCGATGGGCCGGGACGCGGACGGTGGGAATCCGTCGAAGCGGCTCGTCGGCGGTGACGCACGGGCGGCGGAGCCCGTCCCAGGCAGACCTCCCAGGGCGGCGACGGGCCGGGACGCGGACGGGGAGACTCCGGCGAAGCGGCTCGGCGGCGGTGACGCGCGGGCGGCGGAGCCCGTCCCAGGCAGACCTCCCAGGGCGGCGACGGGCCGGGACGCGGACGGGGAGACTCCGGCGGGCGCGCCCGCCACGCACCCCTTCGCCGTTCCCGCCGCCGAGGTCGTACGGCTGCTCTCGACGGGCGGCCCAGGACTGGGCTGGCTCGTGGGCCGCGCCGCGCGCGGGACCGCGGGCCTCGTGCTGCCCACTGCCGCCGGGCGGCCCCGGCCGTCGCCCGAACTGCGGACCCCGGCCGCTCCCGGCGACGGTCGCGGCGCGCTCGCGCCCTGGACCGTACCGGCCGTCCTGTTCACCCCCGGCCAGGCCGCCCAGCTCCTCGGCGAGCTGTCGCACGCCGACCTGGCCGAGCTGCCCTACGGCGCCTCCGTGCGGTGGCTGGTCGCCGCCCACGACCTGGCGTGGCGGCTGGTCGGCCGGGGGAGGCTGCTGCCCGAACTCGTCCGCGAGGACGGCGTCCCGCACGCCCGGTGGCGCCCGGCGCCCGACGCCGCGGGCCACCAGGAGCTGGCCCGGCTGACCGCGGCCGTCCCGCCGACGCTGACCCTGGGCGCGGCGGACGGCGTACGGTCGGCGGCCGGGCTCGTCACGGACGTCATGGCCGTCCTGGTGGACAGCGAGGCGCGGGCGGCGCTGGAGGACGCGGGGCCGCTGGTGAAGGGCGGGAAGGCGGCCGGAGCGGCCGAGGCGTGGGCGGCGGCGCTCGGCGCGGCGGACGGCCGGATGCGCGCGGCCGACCCGGTCGAGACGGCCCGGCTGGGGGAGCGGCTGGCCGCCTGGCACGCGTCGGCCGCCGCGGACGACCAGCCGCTGCGGCTCTGCTTCCGGCTGACGGAACCGCGCGGCGGCGACCTCGGCGCGGGCCCGGGCGACGGGGCGGAGGACGACGGCTGGAGTCTCGACTTCCTCGTCCAGGCCGTCGACGAGCCGTCGCTCACCGTCGAGGCCGCCGAGGTGTGGACGCGCGGCCCCGCGCAGGCCGCGCTGACGCGGTACGCCGACGACCCGCCGCAGACGGTGCTCGCCGCGCTGACCCGCGCCGCCCGCACGTATCAGGCGCTGCGCACCGCGCTGGCCGGTGAGCGCCCCTCCGGGCTGCGGCTCGACCGGGCCGGGGCGCTGGCCTTTCTTCGGGAGGCGGCCCCGGCGCTGACGGAGGCGGGCTTCGGGGTGCTGGTCCCGTCGTGGTGGCAGCGCAAGCCCGCGCTGGGCATGGCGCTGACCGTACGGGAGCCGCAGCCCGGCACCGTCGAGACGTCGAGCATCGCCGACCGGGACGCGATCGTGGCCTTCCGCTGGCGGGTGGCCCTCGGCGACCAGGCGCTGACCGACAAGGAACTCACCGCGCTCGCCGCCGCCCGGCAGCCGCTGGTACGCCTGCGCGGCCAGTGGACCGAGGTCGACCCGGAGCGGATCGCCGCCGTGCTGGCCTTCCTGGAACGCGCGGGCAGCGGCACCATGACCACGGGACAGGCCCTGCGGATCGCCCTCGACCCGACCGCGGCCGAGGCGGGGCTGCCCGTCACCGTGGTCACCGCCGACGACCCCGCGGACCGGCTCAGCGGCCTCGGCGCACTGCTGCGCGGCAGCGCGGAGCACCGCCCGGAACCGGTCGCCGTACCCGCCGACTTCACCGCGACCCTGCGTCCGTACCAGCAACGCGGCCTGGACTGGCTCGCGTTCCTGTCCCGGCTCGGCCTCGGCGCCGTGCTCGCCGACGACATGGGCCTGGGCAAGACCGCCCAGACCCTCGCGCTGCTCGCCGTGGAACGCGAGCGGGACGGCGAGCGGGAGGGTGACCGGGACCGCGAGCGGGACGGCGACCCGGATCGGCGCGACCCGGACCGGCGCGACCAGAGCGCGTACGGCCCGACGCTCGTCGTCTGCCCGATGTCGCTGGTCGGCAACTGGCGGCGCGAGACCGCCGTCTTCGCACCCAAGCTGAGGGTGTACGTGCACCACGGCGCGGGGCGGCTGACCGGTACGGAACTGGCCGCGGCGGTAAGAGGCGCCGACCTGGTGATCACCACTTACGGGCTGGTGCAGCGCGACCACGATGCGCTGGCCGCCGTCACCTGGCGGCGGCTGGTCGTGGACGAGGCGCAGAGCGTCAAGAACAGTGCCACGCACCAGTACCGGGCGCTGCGCGCCCTGCCAGCCCGGCACCGGATCGCCCTCACCGGCACCCCCGTCGAGAACCGACTCGCCGAACTGCACGCGCTGCTCGACCTGGTGAACCCCGGCCTGTTCGGTACGGCGGGCGCTTTCAAGGAGCGGTACGCCATCCCCGTCGAGCGCGACGGCGACGCGGCCGTGGCGGCCGAACTGCGCCGCCGCACCGGGCCGTTCGTGCTGCGGCGGCTCAAGTCCGATCCGGCCATCGCCCGCGAACTGCCCGCGAAGCAGCACATCAAGGTGGTGTGCAATCTGACCGCGGAGCAGGCCGCGCTCTACCGCGCGGTCGTCGCCGACATGCTCGCGCGCATGGACGAGACCCGCGGACTGCGCCGCCGCGCCCACGTACTGGCCGCCCTCGGCAAGCTGAAGCAGGTCTGCAACCACCCCGCCCACTTCCTCGGCGACGGCTCGTCTCTGGACGGCCGTTCCGGCAAACTCGCCCGTCTGGAGGAAACGTTGGAGACCGCGCTCGCCGCGGGCGACAAGACGCTGTGCTTCACCCAATACGCGGCCTTCGGCGCCCTGTTGCGCCCGCACCTGGCCAGGCGGCTCGGCACCGAGGTGCTGTTCCTGCACGGCGGTGACCCGGCGCGGGCCCGCGAGGACATGGTGGCCCGCTTCCAGGAGACGGACGGCCCAGCTGTCTTCCTGCTCTCCCTCAAGGCGGGCGGCACCGGCCTCAACCTCACCGCGGCCAGCCAGGTCGTGCACATCGACCGCTGGTGGAATCCGGCCGTCGAGGACCAGGCCACCGACCGCGCCTTCCGGATCGGCCAGCCCCGCGACGTCCAGGTGCGCACCTTCGTCTGCGCGGGCACCGTCGAGGAGCGCGTCGACGCGATGATCGAGGCCAAGCGCACCCTCGCGGACGCCGCCGTCGGCGCTGTCGGCGCGGGCGACACCGCGGCGGCGAACTGGCTCGCGGAGCTGACCACGGCCGAACTGCGCGACGCCCTGCGGCTGTCGGAGGAGGAGGCGGTGAGCGAGTGACGCGCCTCTCCGGTCGGTGCGAGTGCGGCGGCCCGGCGGACGCCGTGGGCCCCGGTGGGGGTACGGGCGCGGCGGGGACCGTAGCGGGGGTGAGCGGATGACCGGGGCGGGAAGCGGGGGCCGTACGTGGGCCGCACGGCTGGACGCCCGGCTCGCGGGGCTCGGGTACGCGCGCGGCCCGGCGTCGGGGCGCGTCACAGGACTCGCGGTGGAGCCGGGGCTGGTCACCGCCCGGGTACGGGACGGCGCGCCGACACCGTGGACGGTGCGGATCGAACTGCCTGTGCTGACCGATGCCGAGTGGCGACGGGCCGAGCGGGCCCTCGTCGCCGACTCCGACGCGCGTGAGCAACTCCTGGACGGCGAGCTGCCGCCGGACGCCGACGCCCTCTTCGCCAGGGCCGGGCTGCCGCTGCTCCCGGCCGGGGACGGCGAGCCGGTCCTGGAGTGCGACTGCCCGGACTGGGCGCTGCCCTGCGCCCACCTCACCGCCGTACTCGCCGCGCTCGGCGCCGCCATCGACGACGAACCGTTCCTGCTTACCACCTGGCGCGGCCGGGACCGCCGCGCCGTCCTGGACGCCGTACGCAACGGCCCGCCGCCCGTACCCCTCGACGACGGCCCGCCCACGGACGGCGGCTTCTGGGAGTGCGGCGACCTCCCCGACCGCCGCGCCGCCGCCCCGGCACCGGCCGTCGCCGAACTGGGCCGTCCGGCGGTCAGCGTCCGCGGCCGGACCCTCACCGACACCCTCGCGCCCGCCTACGAGGCGTTCCTGACCTGGTGACCGCGCCCCTGTGGGCACTCCGGTGGGCGGTCCGACCCGACCCGCTGAGCGCGCGCCCCGGCGACCGGTCCGACGACCGCCGCGGCGCCATGGCGGGAACCCGCCGGTGACCTCGGCTTCCGCGCCGTCCGCCGCGCCCATGCGCGGCACTCTCCGGAGCTAATCCCGCGGCGGTGGAGAGTCACCCGACCGGGGACATGGCGACAGTCACGGTCTGCGCGCCGTTCACCGTACGCGGGCAGACTCCAGGCGTGGCCGGACCCCCAAGGCAGCCGGGAAAAGGGGCCCTTGACGGACCCTCGCCGTCGCGGCGCGCGGGTCCGACGATTGACCCGGGTGGCCCTGTGCCGGTACGACGCCGCCCCGGAAGGCACCTAGTCTGGACAAACCGTCCCACTTCCCGCACTGCTACGCGCACCGTCCCCCGGCGGCCCCGGCCGTCGTACCGCATGCGACGAGGAGTCACCGTGTCCATCGCCCGTGACGAGGGTGCGCTCTGGCAGCGCAATTCGGTGCGGTCCGCCGCCATGCTGCTGCCGGTGGCCGCGGTCGCGGCGCTCGCCGTCAGCAAGTGGCCGATGATCGGCGACAGCGCCGGGCGGCTGGGCCAGGCGGACGCCGAGTGGATGTCCGTCGCGGTCTTCGCCGCGTGCATGACGTGGGTCTGCTCGGCCGTCGCCCAGCAGGGCGCGGTCGTCATGTCGCTGCCGCCCGGCCGGCTGCTGGCCGCGCAGTTCGCGGCCTCGGCGGCCAACCACGTCCTGCCCGCGGGCGTCGGCGGCAACGCCGTCAATCTGCGCTTCCTGGTGCGGCACGGCATGACGCCGACACGGTCGCTCGCGGCGCTCGCTGTCCGCGCCTCGGCCGCCGCCATCGGCCGGGTGACGCTGCTGCTCGTCCTGCTCGCGCTCTTCCCCGACGCTCTGCAAGTGCACCGGCTGGCCCCCGACGGATTCGTGCTGCCCGCCGACCCCATGGTGATCGGCGCGGTCGCGCTGGTGCTGGTCGTGCTGGCGTTCGTGGCCTCGCGGTACGCGGGCCGCGCGCGCGACCGGGCCCGCTGCTTCCTGGCGTCGGTGGCCGACGACGTACGGACCCTGCACCGCGACCGGGCGCGCGTGGCGTGCCTGTGGGGCGGCTCGCTGGCCTTCCCCGCCATGCACGCGTCGGTGGTCGTCGCCGTGGTCAAGGCGGTCCACGCTCCGGTGCCGGTCAGCGGCATCCTGGTGGCGTACTTCTTCGCGAGCACCGCGGCGGGCTGGCTGCCGACCCCGGCGGGGCTCGGCTCGCTGGACGCGGCGCTCGCCCTCGCGCTGGTCACGGCCGGGGCCTCCGCCGTCGCCGCGACCTCCGCCGTACTCGGCTATCGCCTGGTCACCACCTGGCTGCCGCTCATCCCCGGCGTCGTCGTGCTCGCCGTGCTCGTCAAGCGCCGCGAACTTTAAGGTACGTACCTTTGCCGGAAGCCTTGACTCCCCTCAGTCCCGCCATTTAAATCACGTCCTGAACTAAGACGTAAGGGAAGTCTCCCAGGGTGCCCCGCACCTCACTGTCTGTCAGGAGCATGCCCAAAACCGTTTTCTGACGACCCGACCGAGGAGTCCGGCAATGTCGGCATCACCCCCCACCCGACGCATACGCCCCCTCGCGCTGCTGGCCGCCGCAGGACTGCTGCTGTGCGGCTGGCTGCAACAGACCGCGTCCCCGCAAGCCACCGCGAGCAGGCTCGACACCGCCTCGGTGGCGGCCACCGCCACCTTCACCGACGACTTCAACGGCCCCGCGGGAAGCGCGGTCGACAGCTCCAAGTGGGGCTACGAGACCGGTGACAACGTCAACAACCACGAGCGCCAGTACTACACCAGCGGTACCCACAACGCGGCGCTCGACGGCCAGGGCAACCTCGTCATCACCGCCCGCAAGGAGAATCCGGCCAACTACCAGTGCTGGTACGGGTCCTGCCAGTACACCTCCGCGCGGCTGTCCACCCCGCAGAAGTTCACCCAGACGTACGGCCACTTCGAGACCCGGATGAAGCTGCCGCGCGGCCAGGGCATGTGGCCCGCCTTCTGGATGCTCGGCAACGACATCGGCTCGGTCGGCTGGCCCAACAGCGGCGAGATCGACATCATGGAGAACGTCGGCTTCGAGCCCGGCAGCGTGCACGGCACCATCCACGGCCCCGGCTACTCCGGTTCGGCCGGCATCGGCGCCGGATACACCCTCCCCGGCGGACAGAGCTTCTCCGACGCCTTCCACACCTTCGCCATCGACTGGGCGCCGAACTCCATCAAGTGGTCCGTGGACGGCAACGTCTACCAGACCCGTACGTCCGCCGACCTCGGCGGCAACCGCTGGGTGTTCGACCACCCCTTCTACCTGCTGCTCAACCTCGCGGTCGGCGGCTACTGGCCCGGCGACCCCAACTCCAGCACCACTTTCCCGCAGCAGCTCGTCGTGGACTACGTGCACGTCACCACCAGCGACAGCTCGGGACCGGGCACCGGCACGGGACACGCCATCACCGGCCTCGGCGGCAAGTGCGTCGACGTGGCCTCGGGCAGCAGCGCCAACGGCGCCGCCGTGCAGCTCTACGACTGCAACGGCTCGGCCGCGCAGTCCTGGACGGTCGGCTCCGACGGCACCATCCGCGCCCTCGGCAAGTGCATGGACATCACCGCGGCCGGGACCGCCAACGGCACACCGATCCAGCTCTACGACTGCAACGGCACCAACGCGCAGAAGTGGACCGTGAGCGCCGCCCACGACATCGTCAACCCGGCCTCCAACAGATGCCTGGACGCCTCCGGCAACAGCTCCGCCAACGGCACCCGGCTCCAGATCTGGGACTGCGCGGGCACCGCCAACCAGAAGTGGACCGTGACCGGCTGATGAGAGGGATCCGGCAGATGCGAAAGACCACCACGCTCCTGGCCACCGCCGCGCTCGCCGCGGGAGCCCTGACCGCCCTCGGGATCAGCCAGGCGTCCGGCGCCGACGCCACCGGCGCCGTCACCGGCTACGGCGGCAAGTGCGTCGACGTGGCCTCGGGCAGCAACGCCAACGGCGCCGCCGTGCAGCTCTACGACTGCAACGGCAGCGCCGCCCAGGCGTGGACCGTCTCCTCCGACGGCACCCTGCGCGCCCTCGGCAAGTGCATGGACGTGACCGCCGCGGGCACCGCCAACGGCACCCAGATCCAGCTCTACGACTGCAACGGCACCAACGCCCAGAAGTGGACGTCGAGCAACGGCACGCTGGTCAACGCCGGTTCAGGCCGCTGTCTGGACGCGACGGGCCCCAGCTCCGCCAACGGCACCCGGCTCCAGATCTGGGACTGCGCGGGCTCCGCCAACCAGAAGTGGACGCTGCCCACCGGCGGCGGCACCCCGCCGACCACCCCGCCGCCCGCCGGCGGCACCGGCGTCCAGGCCGTCGCGCCGTACCTCTACAACGGCTGGGGCAACCCGCCGGACCCGACGACGATCATGAACGCGACCGGCGTCAAGTGGTTCACGCTCGCCTTCGTGCTCAGCAACGGCACCTGCAACCCGCAGTGGGACGGCGGCCGGGCGCTGACCGGCGGCGTCGACCAGAACACCATCAACAAGATCAGGGCGGCGGGCGGCGACGTCGTCCCGTCCTTCGGCGGCTACAGCGGCAACAAGCTGGAAGAGTCCTGCACCAGCGCGAGCGCGCTCGCGGGCGCCTACCAGAAGGTCATCAACGCCTACGGCCTCAAGGCCATCGACATCGACATCGAGGCCAGCGCCTACAGCAACGGCACCGTCCAGCAGCGCACGGTCGACGCGCTCAAGACCATCAAGGCCAACAACCCCGGCATCGTCGAGTACGTCACCATCGGCACCGGGCAGAGCGGCCCCGACACCGGCCTGATCAACAAGGCCGCCGCCTCCGGGCTGACCGTCGACAGTTGGACGATCATGCCGTTCGACTTCGGCGGCGCGGGCCAGAACATGGGCAACCTCACCACCAAGGCCACCGACGGCCTGAAGAACGCCCTCAAGAACGCGTACGGCTACACCGACGACCAGGCGTACCGGCACAGCGGCATCTCGTCGATGAACGGCATCACCGACAACAGCGAGACCGTCACCGTCGCCGACTTCCGCACGATCCTCGCCTACGCCCAGCAGCACCACCTGGCCCGGCTGACCTTCTGGTCCGCCAACCGGGACCGGCCCTGCCCCGGCGGCTACCCGAACGACGACACCTGCTCCGGCGTCTCCCAGCAGGCGTGGGACTTCACCCGCACCTTCGCGCAGTACGGCGGGTGACACCGCCCGAGTGACCCGGGTGGCACCCCCGCCGCGACGGCGGGGGCGCCACCCCCCGATGGCTCTCCGCTCCCCGGCCGTGTAGGCATGGTTCCCGCGATGCACCATGCGACGGCCGGGGAGCGGAGGCATGTTCCGATGACAGATCCGATGCCGCACACGGACGGCCCGGAGGCGGGCGGCGGCCCCGGTTCCGAGCCCGGCCCCGGTCCCGGCCCCGGTTCCGGTCCCGGCCGCGTCATGGTCGTGGACGACGACGCGGCGATCCGCCGCTCACTCGGCCGCGCCCTGCGGCTGCGCGGCTTCGCCGTCACCGAGGCCGACGGCGGCGCCGCCGCGCTGGACCTGCTGAGCCGTACCCCGCCCGACATCCTCGTCCTGGACATATCGATGCCCGACGTGGACGGCATCGAGGTCTGCCGGACCCTGCGGGCCGGCGGCGACGACCTGCCGGTGCTGGTGCTCTCCGCGCTCGACGAGGTCGCCGACCGGGTCGCGGGACTCCAGGCGGGCGCCGACGACTACCTCGTCAAACCCTTCGCACTCGAAGAACTCGTCCTGCGGCTGCACGCCCTGCTGCGCCGCCGGCCGCCGCGCCCCGACGGCCAGGTCCGCGCCTGCGGCCTCGTCCTCGACCCGGCCGCCCGCACCGCCGCCCGCGAGGGCCGGGCGCTGGAGCTGACCCGCAGGGAGTTCGAACTCCTGGAGTTCCTCGCCCGCAACGCCGGTCTCGTGCTCACCCGCGACCAACTCCTCGACCGGGTCTGGGGATACGACTTCGAGGTCCGCACCGACGCCGTCGACACCTTCGTCAGCTATCTGCGCAAGAAGCTGGAGGCGGGCGGCAGGCCCCGCATCCTGCACACCGTGCGGGGCGTGGGATTCGTCCTGCGGGCCGACGGACGCGAACAGCGGCGAGCCGGGGAACGGGACGGCGTGTCGTGAGGCTGTCCACCCGGATCGCGCTGGCGATCACCGTCCTCGTACCGCTGCTCGTCCTCGCCTCCGGCTGGATCATGGTCCGGCTGGTCGGCCACGACGTCCACGCGCAGGCCGACGCGCACCTGCGGGACCGGGCCGCCGCCGTCCGCGCCGACGCCCGCAATCTGCTGCGGGCCATGGCGAACGACCGGTCGGCCGAGGTCGAACAGGCCCGTCAGCGCAAGCTGTTCGCCGCCGCGCTCGACGTCGGCATCCGCGTGACCGGCACCGAGGGCACCGTCACCGAAGGCCCGCAGCCCACCGACGGCCGGCCGCTGCCCGCCGCGGCGGACGCCGTACGGCCCGTCACCTTCCGTGCGGACGGCAGCAGTTGGCGGGTGCTCGCCGTACCGCTGTCCGTTGTGCGACCCGCCGCGACCGGCACCCTGTGGCTGTTCTCGCCGGACACCGCGGGCCAGGAGCAGATCAGCCGGGTGCGCCGCAGGATCGTCACCGTCGCGCTGCTCACCGCGCCGGTCGCGGGCGCCGCCGCCTGGCTCGCCGTCACCCGCGCGGCGCTCCCGCTGCGGCGGCTCCAGCGCCGCGCCGGGGGCATCGACCCGCGCACCAGCGCCGCCCGCCTCGACCACACGCCGACCCGCGTCACCGAGGTCGACGAACTCGCCCGCACGCTCCAGACCGTCCTCGCGCGCTACGACGAACAGGCCGCCCGTACGGCCGAGGCGCTGGCCACCGCGCGTTCCTTCTCCGCCGCCGCCTCCCACGAACTGCGCAACCCCCTGATGAGCATGCGCATCAACCTCGACGTCCTGGACGGCCGCCCCGAGCCCGATCCCGCGGAACGCGCCGAGATCATCGCCGACCTGCGCGGCGAACACACCAGGCTGCTCGGCCTGTTGGTGATGCTGCGCGCCCTCGCCCAGGGCGACCTGGTCGAGGCCGACGCCTTCGTGCCGGTCGACCTCGCCGACGTGCTGGACGCCGCCGTGGCCGACCTGCGGCGCGAACGCCCCGACGTACGCGTGGAGTTGACCGCGCGGCCGGGCCTGCGCGTGTACGGCTGGCCGCAGGGGCTGCGCTCGGCGGTCGACAATCTGCTGGTCAACGCGGCGGTGCACGGCGCGAGTCGGGACGGGGACGGGCACGGGCCCGGCGGCGGTACGGGGAGCGGAGGCGGTACGGGGAGCGGAGGCGGGGCGCTGATCGAGGTGACGCTCGCACCGGGGGCCGACCCGGCGGGCCCCTCTGTCGTACTGACCGTGGACGACCACGGGCCCGGAGTGCCGCCCGCCGCCCGGCGGGAGATCTTCCAGCGCTTCCGCCGCCGCCCCGACAGCCCTGGCTCCGGGCTCGGCCTCGCCCTGGTCGGGCAGCAGATCGCCCTGCACGGCGGGCGGATCACCGTCGGCGACCGGCCGGGCGGTCCCGGCGCGCGCTTCACCGTGGTGCTGCCGCTCGGCACGTCGGAGCGCCCGCTGCCCGGCGGCCGGGACTGGCTGGCGGGCGCGTCGACGGGGGAGCGGCCGTAGGGCCGCGGACCGCACCGGGCACCGCCTGCCTCGGGTTCCGCGCGAGGGTCACCGGTCGGACCGGGCCACGTGCAAGGTTCCCGGGGCGCACGGCAGTTGCGGTCCGGCCGGTCGTCGCGGGCCTGTCGCGCGGTCACAAGGTTTCCACAAAGACGGTTCCTAACCTCCGGCTCTGACGGGCACCGCGACCGGTGCCGAAACCTTCAGGGAGGAACCCATGCGCCCCACTCGCACCGCCGTGGCGACAGCCGCCGCGCTCGCCGCCCTGCTCGCCGCGGCCGGCACCGCCGTCGCGGACGCCACGAGCCCGTCGGCCGCACCGTCTGCCGACCCGTCCTCGGCACCCGCGGCCGACCCGTCCGCCGCACCGTCGACGGACCCGTCCGCCGGGTCCAGGACACCGAAGGTCCACAAGGCCCCGACCGGGGACGGCGCCCGCGCCCTGTGCAAGCGGGTGCCGAAGATCGACGCCCGTATCGACCGCGCGCTCGCCCGGCTCAACGGCCCTGCCACGGAACGCGGTTCCGTCGCCCGGCTCCAGAAGCGGGTCGACAACGCGAACACGGCCGGTGACACGGCGGTGGCCACGTATCTCAAGGACAAGCTGACCTTCCGCAAGTCGCTGGTGCCGACCCTCAACCGGCGCAGCACGGACCTGGACGCCGTCCGCACCTGGTGCGGGACACAGGACTTCACGGCGAAGGGCGCCACGAAGTGAGCGGCGCCGCTTCGCGAAAGGGCGGCCGTACGCGGGCCGGTGCCGTGCTGGCCGCCTGCGCGATCGCCGGGGCACTGGTGACCGGCTGCGGACACTCCGGCCGTACGTCCGCACCGGCGTCGTCGGCGGACACCTCGGCCGCCGTGTCGGCGGGCGCATCCGCGGGCAGCCACTCCTCCGCGCCCTCGGACTCCGAAATCACCCGTATGCGCAAGCTGGTGGACGACGCGGATTCCGCCGCCGCGATGGCGGAATCCGACGCGGCGGCCGACAAGTGACCCTGCCGCCGGGCTACTTGGCGTCCGCGTAGCACGCCACCGCGTGCGTCTCCAGCGGGAACGGCACCGGGGCGGAGCCGAAGACCAGGAGGCGGGCCTCGTCACCGGCCGCCGTCACCGCCGCCTCGACGGCGGGCGCGAGCTCGGTCGGGGCGTGCACGATCACCTCGTCGTGCTGGAAGAAGACCAGTTGGGGCTCCGGCCCGATCGCGGTCAGCCGGCGGCGCAGCGAGGCCAGCATGGCCAAGGCCCAGTCGGAGGCGCTGGCCTGGATGAGGAAATTGCGCGTGAAGCGGCCCCAGGACCGGGCCGCGCGGCGGTCGGGGGACGCGCCGTCGCCGGGGTCGGCGCTCTCGTCGAGGAACCGGTCGGCGGACGGCGCGGGCGACGTACGGCCCAGCCGCGACCGTACGATCCCGCCCGCCTCGCCCGTTCTGGCCGCGGCCTCCACCAGGGCGAGGGCGGCGGGGAAGCGACGGCGCATCACCGCGAGAAGCTGACCCGCCTCGCCGCTGGTCTGCCCGTACATCGCCGCGAGCAGCGCAATCTTGGCGCGCGGCCGGTCGCCGCCGAAGGCGTTCCGCGCCAGCGCCGCGTACAGATCGCCCTCCGCGGCAGCCGCCGCGAGCCCGGCGTCACCGGACATCGCGGCCAGCACCCGCGGCTCCAGCTGCCCGGCGTCGGCGACCACCAGTCGGTGCCCGGGGTCGGCGACGACGGCGGAGCGCAGCAGCCGCGGGATCTGAAGGGCGCCGCCGCCACGCGTCGCCCACCGGCCCGACACCACGCCGCCCACCACGTATTCGGCGCGGAAGCGGCCGTCGCGCACCCAGCTCTCGCGCCAGGCCCAGCCGTGCGCGGCGTGGATCCGGGACAGTTCCTTGTAGCGCAGCAGCAGCCCGGCCGCCGGATGCCCGACCTCGCGCAGCTCGTGCGAGCGGGTCGACGTCAGATGCACGCCGACGCGGGCGAAGGCGGGCAGCATCTGGGCAGGGGAGTCGGGGTTGACCGGACGTCCGAGCGCGTCCTGGATACGGGCGGCCAACTCGCCCAGCAGCGCGGGCCGTGCGCCACCCGCGGGGCGCGGGCCGAGCAGTCCGGTCAGCAGCTCGTCGTGCACCTCGGCGCTCCACGGCAGCCCGTCCCGGCCCATCTCGACCGCGGCGAGCGCGCCCGCGGACTCCGCCGCGCACAACAGCCGGATCCGGTCGGGGTGCTCGCTCGCGGCGATCCGCCGCTGCTGCGCCGCGTGCACCTCGACCAGCGCGGCCAACGGATCGAGATCCCGCGGGAGATGACGCCGGTCGGCGGCGAACAGCACCGGCTGGTCGTCCGCGCCGGGCTCCGGGGCGTCCTCGGGCTCGGGCAGCCCGTGCAGCCGCGCCCACGCCGCCCCCAGAGACCGGGGCCTGCGGTGCCTGCCCTCCTGCCCGAGCAGCAGCGACTCGACGAGCTTCACGTCATGGCAGCGCGCGGTGCGCACCGACCCCCGGTCGAGCAGCCACGGATACACCTCGTCGGTCGCCGCCCAGACCCAGCGCGGTGCCTGCTCGGCCTCCCGCCGCGCGACCTCAGCGGCCAGGTCCCGTACGACATCGACCTTCCCGACCGCCGTCCCGTCCTCCCCGAGCGCGCACAGCCGCCCGCCCGACCCCACCGGGTCGGGCACGGCGGCGATCCGCGCGACGGCGGCGATGGCTGTACCCACCATCGGAGCCTAGACGCGACCACTGACAATGCCCTGGAGGGCGGGCCCGCGGACGGTGTCGCGCACGGGCCCGGCCGCGTTACCCCGGCGGGCCGACGACACGGCAGCGCAAGGGCCGCGCTCCGGCCCGGCGGCGAATCCTGCTCGCCGCGGGCCGGGGGCGCGGCCCCGGATGTCCCTCGCTGTCGCGTCGGTGGCGGGCGGGCCCGTCAGGAGCTCTGCTGGGCCTCCTCGACCGACTTGCGCACCTCGTCCATGTCGAGGGCGCGGGCCTGCGCGATGACGTCCTCCAGGGCGGGCTCGGGCAGCGCTCCCGGCTGCGCGAAGACCGCGACCTTGTCACGGACGATCATCAGGGTCGGGATCGACTGGATCTGGAAGGCCGCGGCCAGCTCGGGCTGCGCCTCCGTGTCGACCTTCGCGAAGACCAGGTCCTGGTGCTTCTCGGACGACTTGTCGTAGACCGGTGCGAACATCCGGCACGGCCCGCACCAGGCGGCCCAGAAGTCGATGAGGACGAAATCGTGCGACGACACGACCTCGTCGAAATTCTCCTTGGTCAGCTCCACAGTGCTCATGCCCCCACAACGGGCGGCGCCCGCCGGAAATTCCTGCCGTCGCCGCGGGTGCCGCGGACCCCGGAGAGTTCACTCATACGAGTGGTGCGGGCGGGGTGTGCAGTGGCGTCCGACCCGTCGGAGTCGTTGGTCGGGCTATGGCAGCAACGCAGTGGATTCCGCAGGACGACGGCGCCGACGGCGCGGGCGACGGTCACCAGCCATGGCGCTATTCCCGTGCCGGAACGGTTCTGCAGAGCACGGAGGCACCGGTCTTCGCGGAACTCGCCGACCAGTGGCGGTCCGCGGGCCGCATGGTGCCGGGCCAGAAGGACACGGAGTGGGCCGAACTGGTCGGCCGCATCCCCCGTCTGACCGGCGTCTGACGACGGTTCCCGGCCCCGGCCCGGACTCCGGCTCCGGCCCGGACTCCGGCTCCGGCCCAGGCTCCGGCCGAGGCCCGGGTCTCCGCTGAGGGCGGCGTCGGCGGTCATCCGCCCGTGGGAGGCGACCGCGCGCCGTCACGGCAGCGGCTGGGGCGGCGGTGGTCCCTGGTAGGTGCCGCTGGGGCGCATCCGCAGCGGGCGCTCCTGGTACTCCTCCAGGGCGTGCGCGATCCAGCCCGCCGTGCGCGCCACGGAGAAGACCGTCTCGCCCGCCTCCGCGGGCATCGCGGCGGAGACCGAGAGCACCGCGAGGGCCAGGTCGACGTTGGGGTGCAGCGGGGTGTGGCGAGCGGCCGTCGCCGCCAGGTCGCGGGCCGCGGCCAGGGCGTCGGAGGCGGCGGGCACCTGCCCGAGCAGGTGGAAGAGCAGCCGGGCGCGCGGGTCCTCGCCCTGGTAGAGGCGGTGCCCGAGGCCGGGGATCCGCTGACCGGCGCGCAGTTGCTCGGCGACGACGGGACCCGCGCCGCCGCGCTCCAGCACCTCGGCGAGCGTCCGGTGGGCCAGGGCGCTGGCCTGTCCGTGCAGCGGCCCGTCCAGCGCGCCGAGTCCGGCGGACACCACCGCGTAGGGGTGCGCGCGGGCCGAGGCGGCGACCCGCGCGGCCAGCGTCGAGGCGGCAAGGTCGTGGTCGACGAGCAGCGCGAGCGCCGCGTCCAGCACCCGCAGCGACGCCTCGTCGGCGGGCCGCTCGGTCAGCCGCGACCACAGGCGCCAGGCCAGCCCGCCCTCTCCCGAATGCGGCCGGCCGAGCGGCGGCAGCGCGCCGACCAGGGTCGGGATCAGGCTGCGCGCCGTGCCCAGCACGGCCTCCTCCGACAGGTCGAAGCGCAGCGGATCCGCGGTGGCCGCCGCGATGACCGCGACCCGCAGCCGGTCCATCGGACCGCAGCCCGCGGGCAGCGCGTCGCCCGCGCTGCGGGCGGCCTTCAACAGCGGCTCGGGCGCGGTGAAGCGGACCCCGCGCCGCAGCACCCCGGTCCACAGCCACTCGGCGACCTCCTCGAAGCCGTACGCCGTGGCCAGCCCGGTCGCGTCGACCCCGCGGAAGTAGAGGCCGTCGTCCTCGATCAAGGTGACGCCGGTACGGATACGGACCCAGGCGCCGTTTCCGCCCCCGCCGCCCCCGCTGTCCGAGGGCCCGTCGGCACCGGCCGCCGCGGGCCGTGCGCGCCGGGCCAGGGCCTCGACCTCGTCCGGGTCGAAGGTGCTGCCCCTACCGCCCTCGGCCCGTCGGCTGGCGAGCAGGCCGCGGCTGACATACGCGTACAGCGTCTCCGGCTTCACGCCGAGCCGCCGGGCGGCCTCCCGGGTGCTGATCCGGTCCGCCGGTTGATCCGTCATGGGCTCACCGTATCCATAGTGCTCAGCTCATTTACATTGATTCAATCAACATTGACAGAGTTTAAATCAATCATGGAGAGTCGAGTCAATACCCAAGGAGGACACGATGCCGACCACCGAGCAGAACGCCCCGATCGACGTACCCCGCGGTCTCAAGGGCGTGATCGTCACCGACACATCCGTCGGCGACGTCCGCGGGCTCGAAGGCTTCTACCACTACCGCGAGTACTCCGCCGTGGACCTGGCCGAGAGCCGCGGCTTCGAGGACGTCTGGCACCTGATGTTCCACGGCGCGCTGCCCGACGCGGCCGAGCGCGCCGCGTTCACCGCGCGGACCGCCGCCCTGCGGCACCTGCCCGCCGACGTGGCGGACGCGCTCCCGGCCATCGCCCGCGCCAGCGCGCTGTCGGGACCGCTGGCGGGGCTGCGCACCGCGCTGTCGCTGACCGGCGCCTCGGCCGGATTCCGCCCGCTGTACGACCTCACGCCCGACCGCCGCCGCGCCGACGCGCTGGCCGCCTGCGCGGTGGTGCCCACCCTGCTCACCGCGCTGCACCGGCTCGCCCAGGGCCTGGAGCCGGTCGAGCCGCGCGACGACCTGCCGTACGCGGCGAATTACCTCTACATGCTGACCGGCGAGGAGCCGGAGCCCGTACGAGCCCGCGCCGTCGAGCGCTATCTGATCTCGACCGTCGACCACGGCTTCAACGCCTCGACGTTCACCGCCCGCGTGATCGCCTCGACGGGGGCGGACCTGGCCGCTTGTCTGGTGGGCGCGATCGGCGCGCTGTCCGGGCCGCTGCACGGCGGCGCGCCCAGCCGCGCGCTCGACACACTCGACGCGATCGGCACGCCCGACCGGATCGACGGCTGGCTGCGGGAGCACATCGGTGCGGGCGAGCGGATCATGGGCTTCGGCCACCCCGTGTACCGCACCGAGGACCCGCGCTCGCGGATGCTCAAGGGCATCGCGCAGAGCTTCGGCGGCGACCTGGTGGACTTCGCGGTGCAGGTGGAGGCCCGCGCGGAGGCGCTGCTCGCCGAGCTGAAGCCCGGCCGCGAGCTGCACATCAACGTCGAGTTCTTCGCGGGCGTCGTGATGGAGCTCTGCGGGCTGCCGCGCGAGATGTTCACACCCACCTTCGCCGCCGCCCGCGTCGTCGGCTGGAGCACCAACATCCTGGAGCAGGCCGAGGACAGCAAGATCATCCGGCCGTCCGCGCGGTACGTCGGCCCGCCGCCGCCCGTGCCGGTGCCCGCCGCCTGAGTGGACCGGCGGGGGCGGCGGTGCCGTGGTGGAGTGCGCGACGGAACGCGTTGCGGCGTGCCCAAGCGGCGTGCTCAAGCGGTGTGCCCAAGCGGTGTGCGACATACCAACCAGTCGGTAATATCGGCGGAGCGGACACCGGGACACACCGGCGGACGCCAGGAAAGCACCCGCAGGGTGCGCCCCACCACGCTGAGGAGCCGACGTGCGCGCGATCCAGATCACCGAATTCGGCGGTCCCGAGGTGCTGCGGGAGACCGAGCTGCCCGACCCCGTGGCAGGCCCGGGCCAGCTCCTCGTGGACGTCGACTCCGCCGGGATCAACTACGCCGACACGCACACCGTCGAGGACTCCTACCTCTCGCGCTCCACGCTCCCGATGGTCCCCGGCGCCGAGGTGGTCGGCCGCACCGCGGAGGGCCGCCGGGTCGTCGCCCTCACCGACAACGGCGGCTACGCCCAGAAGGCCGTCGTCCAGGAGTACCTGGCCCACGACGTGCCCGACGAGGTCACCGACGGGCAGGCGCTCGCCCTGGTCGTCCAGGGCCTCACCGCCTGGCACCTGCTGCGCACCTCCGGACGCCTGGCCGAGGGCGAGAGCGTCGTGGTGCACGCGGCGGCCGGCGGTACGGGCTCGCTCGCCGTCCAGCTCGCCAAGACCTTCGGCGCGGGCCGGGTGATCGCCACCGCCTCGTCCGAGGACAAGCGGGACCTCGCCCTTGAACTCGGCGCCGACGTCGCCGTCGACTCCGGCCCCGAGGACCTGAAGGACCGTCTCGTCGAGGCGAACGGCGGCAAGAAGGTCGACATCGTGCTGGAGATGACCGGGGGCCCGGTCTTCGACGCCTCGCTCGCCGCGCTCGCGCCGTTCGGCCGCCTCGTCACGTACGGTCTGGCCTCCAGGACGCCCCCGACACCGGTCCAGGCCGCACAGCTCATGGCCCGCTCCCGCGCGGTCGTCGGCTTCTGGCTGACGCACTGCCTCGGACGTCCGGGGATGTACCGCGAGCCGATGGCCGAGCTGCTGGAGATGACCGCGGCGGGCCGCCTCGTGCCCCGGCTCGGCGGGGTCTATCCGCTGTCCGAGGCGGTCAGGGCCCATGAGGAGCTGCGGGCCCGGCAAACCTTCGGCAAATTGGTGCTCGATGTGAGGGCCTGAGCGGAACCGACGGGCTCGTCGTAGTCGTTGAACAGGTGCACACTCGACAACGAGGTACGACGGACCGCCGCCAGTGGTCCGCGCCCCGCATGTCTCGGGAGGGGCTATGGACCGCAACCGCTTCGCGCCCGACCGGGGGCTGACCACGCGCATGGTGGTCACGATGTTCCTGATCGGTCTGCTCTATGTCGTCTTCGTCGGCGCGCTGCTGGCGCTGCTGCGCGGATCCTGGCCGCTGATCCTCGTGATCGCCGGAGTTCTCTTCATCGCGCAGTTCTGGTTCAGCGACCGCATCGCCGCCTTCAGCATGGGCGCCAAGGAGGTCACGCCCGAACAGGCGCCGGAGCTGCACGGCGTCGTGGACCGCATCTGCGCGCTCGCCGACATGCCCAAGCCCAAGGTCGCCATCGCCGATTCCGACGTGCCGAACGCGTTCGCCACCGGTCGCAACAAGAAGAACACCACGGTGTGCGCCACGACCGGGCTGCTGCGCCGCCTGGAGCCGGACGAGCTGGAGGGCGTCATCGCCCACGAGTTGTCCCACGTCGCCCACAAGGACGTCGCGGTCATGACGATCGCCTCCTTCCTCGGCATCCTCGCCGGTGTCATCACCCGGATCGGCCTCTACGGCGGCTTCCGCCGGGCGCGCGACCCCGGGACCGCCGTGCTCGCCGTGGCGATCCCGCTGGTCAGCGCGGTCGTCTACGCCATCAGCTTCCTGCTCACCCGGATGCTGTCGCGCTACCGCGAGCTGTCCGCCGACCGCAGCGCCGCGCTGCTCACCGGCCGCCCCTCCTCGCTGGCCTCCGCACTGACCAAGGTCACCGGGCAGATCGGCGCGATCCCCACCAAGGACCTCCGCAAGGCGGAGCCCTTCAACGCCTTCTACTTCGCGCCCGCGCTGAGCGCGAAGGGCGGAGGCTCCGCCTTCTCGAAGCTGCTGTCCACCCACCCCTCCCTTGAGCAGCGGCTGGAGCAGCTCAGCCGCATCACTCTCGAACTGGACCGCCACTGATGGGTCTGCTGGACGTCATCCTCGGCCGCAGCAAGCCGGTCAAGCCCGACCTCGATCAGCTCTTCGGCCTCACCTCGGCCGCCATCACCCTCGAAGCGGCGAGCGAGCTGCGGCCCACCGGCCTCGGCTCGGTCTGCTTCGCGGCCGTCGAGGGCGGCGCCTTCGCCGAGATCCAGCAGGACCTGCGGGCCCTGGTCGGCGCGGAGGCCAGCCAGGACTCGTACGGCTACACCTGGCTGCTGGCCCGTAAGGACCCCGCCGAGATGACCGACCTCGTCACCGATCTGCACGCGATCAACTCCGCCCTGGAGGAACGCGGCTTCGGCCCGCAACTGCTCTGCTCGCTGCTCGGTTTCAAGGACCCCGCGGGCCGCTCGGTGGCGCTGGTCTACCTCTACAAGCGCGGCTCCTTCTACCCCTTCGCCCCGCTGCCCGGCGAGAAGCGGGACAACGCGCTGGAACTCCAGGTCAGAGCCCTGGTCACCAATGACCTCCGGCTGGAGGACGACCTGTCGCGCTGGTTCCCCGTCTGGGGCGCGCCGGGCCTGTGACCGCTCCGTACGCCCTGTTTGCGGCGCGCCCGCCCTACGCTGGGTGCTACTCGAACCCTCTGGAAGGCACACACGCATGACGTCTTACGACCCCGCCGCGGTGAAGGTCAGCCCCGAGAAGTGGGTGGCCGACCAGGCCCGCCGCTACGAGGAGTCCAACGGCACCGAGGGCACCGACCTCAACGGCTCGCCCTGCCTGCTCCTCGACTACCAGGGCCGTCGCAGCGGCGCGTGGCTGCGTACCGTACTGATCTACGGCCGGGACGGCGACGACTACCTGATCGTCGCCTCCAAGGGCGGCGCCCCCGAGCACCCCCTGTGGTACCTGAGCGTCCGCGACAACCCCGAGGTCCACCTGCGGGTGCTCGGCGAGCGCTTCGCCGCCCGCGCCGAGACGCTGTCGCCGCAGGACAAGGCCCGGGTGTGGCCGCACCTGCTCGATGTGTACGCGCCGTACGCCGACTACCAGGAGAAGACCGACCGGGACATTCCCGTGGTGCGGCTCCGCCGGATCTGACGACATGTCGATCTGACGATCTGACGACGGGTAAGGGGCGACCACCCAGGTGGTCGCCCCTTACCCGTGCCGCCCGAGGGCTCGGCTCACCGAGCCGCCTCGCGCCGCCGGACGGCGAAGCTCAGGACCGCCAGCGCCAGTTCGAGGCCGAGCAGGAACACCAGCCCCATCCGGAAGGCGTGCGGGTAACCGCCGGGCGCGCCGTCGCCGACCGCGCCGTAGAAGATGATGCCGATCAGGGCGATGCCGAGCGCGCCGCCGATCTGCTGCGTGGTGGCCACCACGCCGGAGGCCGAGCCGACGAGCCGGGGCGGGACGGTGGCCAGCGCGTCGTGGGTGAGCGGGGCGATCACCATGCCCATCCCGACGCCGTCCATGATGAGCCCCGGCACCAGCTCCCACAGGCTGCCGGTGGTCCCGGAGCGGTGCGCCGCCTCCCACAGCAGACCGAGCCCCGCGGCCATCGCCAGCGCTCCGGCCGGGACCGTACGGCCGCCGAGCCTGGCCGCGATGCGGTGCGCGTTCGTCGAGGTCAGCAGGTAGCCGCCGCCGATCGCCAGGAAGACCGTGCCCGAGTGCAGGGCGTTCAGGCCGCGGCCCGCCTGGAGGTACAGGGCGAGGATCAGGAAGAACGAGCCCTGCCCGCTCCAGAAGACGAACTGCGCGAGGGAGCCGGGACCGAAACCGCGCTGCCGGAACAGGTCCGTGTTCAGCACCGGGTCGCCGCCGCGGCGGCCGAGCCGGTCCTGGTGGCGGACGAAGACGGTGACGAGCACGGCGGACGCGGCCAGGCACAGCCAGGTCCACAGCGGCCAGCCCGCCGCACGCCCCTGGATCAGCGGCAGCACGAGCGCGACGACAGCGGCGGTGGACAGCGCCACGCCGGTGAGGTCCAGCCGGGGCCGTTGCGGCGCCCTCGACTCGGCCAGGGCGCGCGGCACCAGCGCCAGGGCGAGCAGCCCGACCGGGAGGTTGATCAGGAAGCAGGCCCGCCAGCCGAGGCCGAGCACGTCGGCCTTGATCAGCAGACCGCCGATGAGCTGCCCGAAGACCGCGCCGACGCCCATCGTCAGCCCGTACATGCTGAAGGCGCGGGCCTGCGCCTTGCCAGTGTAGGCGGTCTGGAGAATCGACAGCACCTGCGGGCTCATCAGCGCGGCCGACAGGCCCTGGAGGACCCGCGCCGCCACCAGCGTCCCTGCGGTGGGGGCGAATCCGCACGCCGCCGAGGTGGCGGTGAACAGCGCGAGCCCGACGGTGAACATCCGTCTGCGGCCGAAGACGTCACCGAGCCGGCCCGCCGTGATCAGCCCGGTGGCCACGGCCAGGCCGAAGCCCGCCACCACCCACTGGATCGACGCGGTGCCCGCGTGCAGGTCGTTCTGGACGGAGGGGATCGCCACATTCACGATGAAGATGTCGAGCGCGATCATGAAGGTCGCGGCCAGCAGGAGCAGCAGGCCGAGGTCTGGCCGCTTGCTGACCGGCGAGCCGTCGCGGCTCGCGGGCGGGGACGCGGCGGTGGTGGCCGAGGCCATGACGGAACTCCTGTCGCAGGGGGGACGGATGTCCGGGGCGATGACGGGGTACGGGTGCGGCTCGGTGGTGACGGGGTACGGGGTACGGGCGGGGCCCTGCGCGGGCCGCACCCGTACCCGTGGAGCGGTGCTCAGGCGCCGGCCGGGACCTTGTCGAGGAAGCCCTGGACGCTGTGCACCAGGCCGTCCTCGCCGATCGCGGCCACGTCGAAGCCGACCACCAGCGACTCGCCGCCCGCCGGGCCCAGCTCCCACGTGAAGCGGGCGATGTGGTGGTGCGCGTCGACCGGGCCCAGGGTGAACACGAAGCCGGGGAACTGCGCCTGCACGGCGCCGACCACCGCGTCGAAGGCGTCCCGCCCGGTGACGTCGGCCAGCGGGTCGGTGTAGCGGCCGTCGGCGGCGAATACCTCGTCGATCAGGCGGCGCCGGGCGGCCGGGTCGGTCTCGTTCCAGGCGGCGATGTAGCGCTGGACCAGGTACAGGGTGTCGCTCATGGCTGGTGTCTCCCTACGTTGTCCGGCGCCGGGTGGCGCCGTGTTCTCGCAGGTCAAGACGGTACGGACGGGACCGCGTCCGCGAATCGGTCATCGTTGGGTACTTGTGCGGCCGGTTGTACGTCACGACCGGTCGCCATGACGTACACGCCCCGCGGGCCGGGGTCCGAACCGGCGTCTCGCACCGCCTCCCGTAGGCGTCTCGGCCAATCCGTGGTGGCGTTGCGCACCGGCCGTGAGCGCCGGGAGTGCCGGGAGCACCGGCCCGCGGCACCGTCCCCCGGAGCAGCCCGCACGTTCGGCCCCGGTGCGCGGTCCGCGAAGGCGGGACCGCGCACCGGGGGAAGAGGTCACCTCGTGGCGTCGAGCCGGACCTTCAGCGCGTCCAGCGTGTCCGCGATGCGCGGGGAGCCGCAGTGCCGGGACAGCCGGGCGGCCTCGCGGCCCAGCGTGCGCGCGCCCTCCAGGTCACCGGTCAGGGCGCGGGCGGTGGCGGCGCGCGCCGAGTACAGGCAGCGGTCGCGTACGTACGAGGCGTCCTGCATCGCCAGCGCCTGCTCCAACAGGGGCCTGGCCTCGTGCGCGTGGCCCAGGTCGAGCAGCGACTGACCGGTCTGCGCGGCCAGTTCTGCCGCGTCGAACCAGTAGAGCCACGACGGCCCCGACTCCCGCTCCGCCAGGTCCAGTTGGCGCTCCGCCTCGGAGACCGCGCGCCGTGAGGCGCCGTCGGCGCCGACCGCGGCGTGCGCCCGGCTCAGCCTGCTGGCGGCCAGCGCCCGGACGGCCGGGGGAGTGCCGCCCGCCGCCCGTACCCCCGCCTCCGCCGCGGCCACCGCGTCCCGCGGCTGACCCGCGATCACCGCGTGCAGTGCGAGGCCGCCCCACAGCGCGACGGCCAGCGGGCGGTCACCCGCGCTGTGGGCGAGCCGCAGACCGGTCAGATAGTGCCGCTGCGCCGCCCCGAGCCGGCCGGTGTCGGTCGCCGCCCAGCCGCCGAGCTGCGCCAGGTCGGCGGCGACCCGCAACAGCCTTGCCCCGTGGGCCCGTTCGTGCTGCCCCCGGTGCAACAGGCCGCGCACCATGCGCAGATCGGCCTCGACGCGGTGCCGTACGGCCGCGCCGCCGAGCCGGTCGTCGAGCTTGCGCAGCCCCAGCACCCCGGCTTCGAGCCAGTCGATCACCGGGCCGTCCACGACGGCCGCGGCCACCGCTTTGTCGACGGCGTCGTCGCGGAACGCGGCCGCGGCGCTCGCCTGTCGCGGCACACGTCCCGAGCGGGTGCCGGGCACCGGTTCGTCCCACCGCTCGGCCATGGCGGCCGACGCCGACCCGCGTCCCGCCGCGGCCGAGGGCGAACCCGCCTTCTTGTCCACGGCACGTGAACCCATGGAACCCATCGCGCCCGCCGCGCCGCCCGAGCCCGCGGAACCGGCGGCGCCCGTCGTGCCCTCCGCGCCCGCCGCGTCCCAGTCCGCGATGGCGTCGAGCAGCGCCTGCTCGTCCGCGATGGGGAAGCCGCGCGGGTCGCTCGCGCCGTTGTCGAGCAGCGCGGTGAGCGCGGTGAAACTGCCCTCGACCGTCCACGGCAGCCCGTCCGGCATGCCGCCGTGCGCCGGGAGCCAGCGCGGCCAGGGCCTCAACTCCAGTTCCCTGGAGGGGATTCCGAGCGCGCGGGCCAGCGCGCGCTGGCTGTCGGCCTCCGGCACGACCCCCCAGTGCTCCCAGCGCCAGACCTTCTCGCGGCGGGCCGCCATCGGCACCCCGAGGATCCGCGCGTTGTCGGCTATGACCCGTGCCAGGTCCTGGTAGCTCCACCCGTGTCTTCGCCGTACATAGGCGAGCGGGTGGGTGGAGGCTGCCGCACTCTGTCGTTCCCCCGCGTCCGCACCGCTCACGCTCCCGCCGTCCATGTCACCTGGTCCCCACCGCGCGATGCCGACACACCTTGATCGGCCTCTCGAATATCAGGTGTCCGGCCGATCGCGCAGCCGAACCAGCGCATCCATCCCGATCCGTGTCCCAAACCCCCGTCACCATACGGGACTACAGCGAGACAACAGGTCCGGGCTTGATGCCACCCCGTGCCGACCGGTTGGCTGTGCGTGATCACATGACGTTACGCACGCCGTGGAGGGCTGCCCGCGGATGACCCCACCGCCGCCACCCTTCCGCTTCTCGCGTGGCAAGGACGACGTGGCTTTCGACCCGGCTCTCGGTGACGAGGAGCTGGTCGCGGCTCGTGCTGCCCTGGCCCATGGCCGCTGGGCGGAGACCCGTGACCTGCTGAGCCGTACCGGGGACAACTGGGACCGCCGAGGACATCGGCTGGTCGTCCTCGGCGAGGGCAAGAGCGCCGCCGCCTGGGCGGGCGAGTGGCAACTCGCCGAGCCCGAGAGTACGGACGCCGCCGCGCTGGCCGCGTTCGCGGCCGTCTTCCGCGCGGTCGCGGGCAAGCAGAGCGCCGAGTCGGCGCGCGAACTCTGCCTGCGCGCGGCCCGGATGACCCCGCGCGACCCGTCGCCGTGGCTCGCCCTGCTGGTGCTCGCGCGCCGCACCGGCACCGACGACGAGCAGGTGCGCGCCTTCGACCAGGCGCGCGGCCGGCACCGCGGCCACCACCACGCCCACCACCTGATGACGCAGTGCCTGGCGGAGCGTCAGAAGACCGACGGCGAGGACCCGTTCCACGAGGTGTACGAATTCGCCGAGTGGGCCGCGGACGAGGCGGGACGCGGATCACCGCTGGCCGTACTGCCGTTGGTCGCGCTGGTGGAGCGCTACCGGGTGCTCGCGTCGGCCGACGTCCTGCCCGACGTCCCCAACGGCCTCCCGTACTGGGTCAGTCCGCGCGCCCGGCAGAGCGTGCGCATGGCCTTCGACTGGTGGCTCGAATGGCAGGGCTACGACCACTCGCGGTTGCTGCTCGACCTGAACTACCTTGCGTACGGCAAATTCCACGCGGGCGACACGGTGGAAGCCGCCGCCCTGTTCAACCGGATCGGGTCGGAGGCGACACGCACCCCGTGGTCGTATCCCGACCGCGACCCGAAGAAGGCGTTCCGCGCGGCGCGCAACTACGCGCTCGGCTTCGGTTCCGCCTAGGCCCCCACGGTCGTACTCACCCAGCAGGACACGCAGTTGGAACCACGCACGAAGAACCATGTTCGAAGACCGATCCAGTAAGACCCGAACCACGGACCACCGGAAGGACACCGCAGCATGCTGACGGGCAGTACAAGCGAGATCAGCACGTTCAAGGGCGAGCAACGCGCACTGCGCGCGGACCGGATCGGCGCACCGGCCCTCCTGCTCTCGGTCCTCGCCGCGACCGCGCCCCTGATGGTGGTGGCCGGTGTGGTGCCGACCACCTTCGCCACCATGGGTGTCGTCGGGGTGCCGCTGCTGTTCGTCATCGTCGGCCTCGTGCTGATCCTCTTCAGCTTCGGCTACGCCGAGATGAGCCGCCATGTGCACAACGCGGGCGCGCTGTACGCGTACATATCCAGGGGCCTGGGCGGCACCATGGGCGCCTGCGCCTCGTACGTCGCCCTGTTCGCGTACAGCATCATGCAGGTCGGTCTCTACGGGATCTTCGGCTACGAGATCTCCAGCCAGATCGCCCAGCACTGGAACCACAACGTGGCCTGGTGGATCCCGGCGCTCGGCGGAGTCGCGATCACCGCGATCTTCGGCGCGCTGAAGATCGACCTGAACGCCAAGACGCTCGGTGTGCTGCTGCTGGTCGAGACGCTGCTGACCGTCGTCTTCGACATCAGCTTCCTGTCCGACCCCGGCCCGCAGGGCGTCTCGGTGCACGCCTTCGACCCCAGCACGCTCAGCGGCGCGGGTCTGGGCACCGCCCTGTGCTTCACCATCGCCGGGTTCGTCGGCTTCGAACAGGCCCCGGTCTACGCCGAGGAGACCAGCGACGCCCAACGCGTCGTGTCCAAGGTGATGTTCACCGCGATCGGCTTCGCCACCCTCTTCTTCGCCTTCAGCGCCTGGGCGATCACCGTCGGCACCGGCCCCGACCACGTCGTGGGCGCCGCTCAGGAGCAGGGTCCGAACCTGATCTTCTCGCTGAACCAGGCCCGGCTGGGCACCGCGTTCACCGACACCCTGAACATCTTCTTCATCACCGGCATCTTCGCCTCGATGCTGAGCTTCCACAACGTCGTCGCCCGCTACGCGTTCGCGATGGGCCGCGACGGTCTGCTGCCCTCGGCGGTCGGCCGTACCTCGAAGTCCAGCGGCGCCCCCGCCGTCGGCTCCTTCCTCCAGTCGATCGTCGCGCTGGCCGTCGTCGTGGCCTTCGCCGCCACCGACAACGGGAAGTTCGACCCGAAGTTCGGCCCGGACCCGACGGCCCCCGTGCTGCGCATGTTCACCTGGGCGGGCAACGTCGGCGCGCTCGGCATCGTGCTGCTGATGGCCACCGCGGCCATCGCCGTCATCGCCTTCTTCGTCAAGCGCGGCGCCGCCGGTGTGCAGGCATGGCGGCTGGTCACCTCGGCCGTCGCCGCTCTCGGGCTGCTGACCATCGCCGTCTACTCGGTGAAGGACTTCTCGGTGCTGCTGGGCGCCAACCCCGGCCACGGGCTGCGCTGGCTGCTGCCCGGCATCATCGCTCTGGCCGCCGCCATCGGACTGGTCTACGGTCTGATACTGCGCGCCAAGCGGCCCGAGGTGCACGCCAGGATCGGCCAGGGCAACGAGGCGTTCCAACTGGAGAAGGCCGCCGCGCAAGCGTCCTCCTGACCATCTCGCCAGGTCTCACCGCGACGGCCCGCCACACCCCACAGGGTGCGGCGGGCCGCCCGTTTTTTCCGGACCCATGTCCCGAACTCCCCGTCCCCGCAGCGTTCCTGTTCCGCCGTCAGGAGGCCCCATGTCCGCGTCGGCCGCCACCACCACTCCGCATCCGCTCGACCCGCTGACCGCCGACGAGATCGACACGGCCCGCGCCGTACTGGAGGCGGAGGGCCTGGTGTCCGACGCCACCCGCTTCCCGCTCGTCCTGCCCGACGAGCCCGACCGGCACGCCGCGCTCGCCCACCGCGACGGCGACGCCTTCACCCGCCGGGTACGTGTCACGCTGCTCGACTCCGCCACCGGCCGCGCCGCCGAGGCCCTGGTCGACGTCACCTCGCGCCTGCTGCTCGCCCACCGCGACCTGGACCCGGCCGCCGACGGCCAACCGCCGCTGCTGTTCGAGGAGTACGAGACCTGCGACGAGATCGTCAAGGCCGACCCCGCCTGGCGCGCGGCGATGGCCGAGCGCGGCGTCACCGACACCTCGCTGGTGATCGCGGCGCCGCTGGCCGCGGGCAACTTCGGCATCGCCTCCGAGACCGGCCGCCGCATGCTGCGCTCGCTGACCTTCCTGCGCTGCGACGAGAGCGACAACCCGTTCGCCCACCCGGTCGGCGGCCTGGTCGCGGAGGTCGACCTGATCGAGCGGCGCGTCGTACGCCTCATCGACACCGGCGCCGTCCCCACGCCCACCCAATGCGGGCGCTACGAGGCCGAGTTCAACGGACCGGCCCGCACCGACCTGCGCCCGCTGGAGATCGGCCAGCCGGAGGGGCCGTCCTTCACGCTCGAAGGCCCGGTGCTGAGCTGGCAGAACTGGCGGCTGCGGCTGGACTTCAACGCCCGCGAGGGCCTGGTGCTGCACCGGATCACCCACCGCGACGGCGACCGCGACCGGCTCGTCCTGCACCGCGCCTCGATCGCCGAGATGGCCGTGCCGTACGCGGAGCCCGACGCGGCCCGCAACTGGGTCTGCTACCTGGACGCGGGCGAGTACCTGCTCGGCCGCAACGCCAACGCGCTGCGCCTGGGCTGCGACTGCCTCGGCGAGATCGCGTACGTGGACGCCGTGCTGGCCGACGACCTCGGCCGCCCGGAGACGCTGAGCAACGCGATCTGCGTCCACGAGGAGGACGCGGGGCTGCTGTGGAAGCACACCAACATCTTCGACAACTTCGCGGTGGACAGCCGCCGTTCGCGCCGCCTGGTGATCTCGTACATCGCCACCCTCGGCAACTACGACTACGGCTTCTACTGGTATCTCCACCAGGACGGCACGATCGCCTTCGAGGCCAAGGCCACCGGGCTCGTGCAGACGTCGGCCGCCGTGCCGGGGGAGAGCTCGCAGCACGCCACCGAGATCGCGCCGGGGCTGCTCGCGCCGTACCACCAGCATCTGTTCTGCGCCCGGCTCGACGTGGCGGTGGACGGCCCGGCCAACACGGTCGAGGAAGTGGACGTCGTACGGCTGCCGATGGGCCCGGACAATCCGAACGGCAACGCCTTCACCACGCGCGCCACCGTGGTGGCCGACAGCGGTGACGCGGGCCGGGTCGCCGACCCGGCGGCCGGGCGGCGCTGGCGGATCAGCAACCCCGGCTCGCTCAACCGGATGGGCCGCCCGGTCGCGTACACCCTGCTGCCCGACGCGGGACCGACGCTGCTCGCGCAGCCCGGCTCACCGGTCGCGGAGCGCGTCACGTACGCGACCAAGCACCTGTGGGTGACCCGCTACCGCCCCGAGCGGCACTATCCGGACGGCGACTACCCCAACCAGCACCGGGGCGGGGCCGGTGTCGGTCAGTGGTCGCGGCCGGGCGAGGCGCTGGAGGACACCGACCTCACGCTGTGGCACTCCTTCGGGCCGACGCATCTGCCGCGCCTGGAGGACTGGCCGGTGATGCCGGTGGACACCTGCGGTTTCACGCTGAGACCGACCGGCTTCTTCGACCGCAACCCCACGCTCGACCTGCCCCGGGAGAGCGGACGCGGCTCCGGCGGCCACTGCCACCTGTGACGCCGCACGCGACGGCGACCGCCGACGGCGGGACCAGCGGCGGGACCGGAGACGGAACCGAAGGCGGGACCGGAGACGGAACCGAAGGCGAGAGAACCGGCTGAGCGAGCGCTCAGTCAGCTCTTGCCAAGACTGGAACACGTTCCTAGCATCATTGATGTGACATCAGAATTGTCAAACCGGGGTGCGGCGCCCGACGGCCCGCTGGCGGGCGTGCGTGTCGTCGAACTGGCCGGGATCGGTCCGGGACCGTTCGCCGCGATGCTCCTCGCCGACCTCGGCGCCGATGTCGTACGGGTGGACCGGCCGGGCGGCGCGGGCCTCGGCGTCGCGCCCGAGCACGACCTCACCAACCGCAACAAGCGCTCGGTGCTGGTCGACCTCAAGGCGGACCGGGGACCCGCGACCGTGCTCGACCTGGCCGAGCGCGCCGACATCCTCATCGAGGGCTACCGGCCCGGCGTCGCCGAGCGGCTGGGCGTCGGCCCCGACGCGTGCCTGGCCCGCAATCCGCGGCTCGTCTACGGCCGGATGACCGGCTGGGGCCAGAGCGGCCCGCTCGCCGACACCGCGGGACACGACATCGCCTACCTCGCCGTGACCGGCGCGCTCGGCATGACGGGACCGGCCGACGGACTGCCGGTCGCGCCTGCCAACCTCCTCGGCGACTACGCGGGCGGCTCCCTCTACCTGGTCACCGGCGTCCTCGCCGCCCTCCACCACGCCCGCGCGCACGGCGAGGGACAGGTCGTGGACGCCGCGATCGTCGACGGCGTCGCGCACCTCACCACGATGATCCACGCCATCCTCGCCACCGGCCGCTGGCAGGACAGGCGCGGCGCCAACCTCCTGGACGGCGGCACCCCCTTCTACGGCGTCTACGAGACCTCCGACGGCCGGTACATGGCGGTCGGCGCCCTGGAACAGCGCTTCTACGACGAATTCGTCCGGCTGCTGGAACTTGCGCCGCGGGACGCGGCCCTGCGCACGGAACCCGGCCGCTGGCACGACCTGCGCGCCGCCCTCGCGGCCCGCTTCCGCACCCGCACCCGCGACGAGTGGACACGCGTCTTCGACGGGACGGACGCGTGCGTGGCGCCCGTACTCTCGTTGGGTGAGGCCCCGCACCACCCGCACCTGGCCGCCCGCGGCACCTTCACCGAGGCGGCCGGGACCGTGCAGCCCGCGCCCGCGCCGCGCCTGTCCGCGACACCGGGCACCCTGCGCCGGCCGCCCGCGCCGCCCGGCGCGCACACCGCGGAGGTCGCCCGCGACTGGGACGCCCCCGCACTGCTGGACTGAGACCCGTACGGCAGCACCTCCCGGACACCGCGCCGGACCAGGACACCCCGCCCCACCCTCCAGAAAGGCACGACGTTGAGCACCGAGGCCTACGTCTACGACGCCGTACGCACCCCGCGCGGGCGCGGAAAGGCGAACGGATCCCTGCACGGCACCAAGCCGATCGACCTCGTCGTCGGCCTCATCCACGAACTGCGGCGCCGCTTCCCGACCCTGGACCCGGCCGCCGTCGACGACATCGTGCTCGGCGTCGTCAGCCCGATCGGCGACCAGGGCTCGGACATCGCGCGGATCGCGGCCATCGCCGCGGGCCTGCCCGACACCGTCGCGGGCGTCCAGGAGAACCGCTTCTGCGCCTCCGGGCTCGAAGCGGTCAACCTGGCGGCGGCCAAGGTGCGTTCCGGCTGGGAGGACCTGATCCTCGCGGGCGGCGTCGAGTCCATGTCGCGCGTCGCGATGGGCTCGGACGGCGGCGCCTGGGCCATGGACCCCATGACCTCGTACGAGACCGGCTTCGTGCCGCAGGGCGTCGGCGCCGACCTGATCGCCACCCTCGGCGGCTGGACCAGGCACGACGTGGACTCCTTCGCCGCGCTCTCCCAGGAACGCGCCGCGGAGGCGTGGAAGCAGGGCTACTTCGCCCGCTCCGTCGTGCCCGTGCTCGACCGCAACGGCCTCACCGTTCTGGACCACGACGAGTTCATCCGCCCCGGCACCACCCCCGAGACGCTCGCCAAGCTCAAGCCGTCCTTCGCCGACATCGGCGACCTGGGCGGCTTCGACGCCGTCGCGCTCCAGAAGTACCACTGGGTCGAGGCCATCGACCACGTCCACCACGCGGGCAACTCCTCCGGCATCGTGGACGGCGCCGCGCTCGTCGCCATCGGCAACCGCGAGATCGGCGAGCGCTACGGCCTCACCCCCCGCGCCCGGATCGTCTCGGCCGCCGTCTCCGGCTCCGAGCCGACCATCATGCTGACCGGCCCCGCCCCCGCCTCCCGCAAGGCCCTCGCCAAGGCCGGGCTGACCATCGACGACATCGACCTGATCGAGATGAACGAGGCGTTCGCCGCCGTCGTGCTGCGCTTCGCCTCCGACATGGGCGTCAGCATCGACAAGGTCAACGTCAACGGCGGCGCCATCGCGCTCGGCCACCCGCTCGGCGCGACCGGCGCGATGATCCTCGGCACCCTCATCGACGAACTGGAGCGCCGCGACCAGCGGTACGGGCTCGCCACCCTCTGCGTCGGCGGCGGCATGGGCGTCGCCACCGTCGTCGAACGTCTCTGACCCCTGCCCCCTCACGTGCCCCCTCACGGATCCAACGGAGCCCGAAGACCATGAGCGAGTCCACCACCATCCGCTGGGAGCAGGACACCGACGGCATCGTCACCCTGGTCCTGGACGACCCCGCGCAGTCCGCGAACACCATGAACGCGGCCTTCGCCGATTCCCTCGACGCCACCCTCGACCGCCTCGAAGCCGAACTCGACGGCGTGCGCGGCATCATCGTCACCTCCGCGAAGAAGACCTTCTTCGCGGGCGGCGACCTGCGCGACCTGATCCGCGCCACCCCGGAGAACGCGGCCGACGTCCTCGCCGGATCGCTGCGCATCAAGCGCCGCCTGCGCCGCCTGGAAACCCTCGGCAAGCCGGTCGTCGCGGCCATCAACGGAGCGGCGCTCGGCGGCGGTTACGAGATCGCGCTGGCCTGCCACCACCGCATCGCGCTCGACACGCCCGGCACCAAGATCGGCCTGCCCGAGGTGACGCTCGGCCTGCTGCCCGGCGGCGGCGGAGTCGTCCGCACCGTCCGGCTGCTCGGCATCGCCGACGCGCTGCTGAAGGTCCTGCTCCAGGGCCGGCAGTACGCGCCGCAGCGCGCTTTGGAGGCCGGTCTCATCCACGAGGTCGCCACCGACCGGGACGCCATGCTGGCGAGCGCGCGGGCGTACGTCCTGGCCCACCCCGACGCCCGGCAGCCCTGGGACACCCCCGGCTACAAGATCCCCGGCGGCACCCCGAAGAGTCCCGCCTTCGCGGCGAATCTGCCGGCCTTCCCCGCCAATCTGCGCAAGCAGCTCGCGGGCGCGCCCTACCCGGCGCCGCTGGCGATCCTGTCCGCCGCCGTCGAGGGCTCGCAGGTCGACATCGACACCGCCACCCTCATCGAGGCCCGCTACTTCACCGAGCTGGCCTGCGGCCGGACCTCGAAGAACATGATCCAGGCGTTCTTCTTCGACATGCAGGCCGTCAACTCCGGCGCCAGCCGTCCCGAGGGCTTCCCGGCCCGGCCGGTCACCAAGGTCGCGGTCCTCGGCGCGGGCATGATGGGCGCGGGCATCGCGTACTCCTGCGCGCGCGCCGGAATCGACGTCGTCCTCAAGGACGTCACCGCGGAGGCCGCGGAGCGTGGCAAGGCGTACTCCGTGACGCTGCTCGACAAGGCGCTGGCCAAGGGCCGCACCACCCCGCAAAAGCGGGACGCGCTGCTCGCCCGGATCACCCCGACCGCCGACCCGGCGGACCTGGCGGGCTGTGACGCCGTCATCGAGGCGGTCTTCGAGGACGCCACGCTCAAGCACAAGGTCTTCCAGGAGATCGAGCACATCGTGGCGCCCGACGCGCTGCTCTGCTCCAACACCTCCACGCTGCCCATCTCGGCGCTCGCCGAAGGCGTGCGGCGGCAGGACGACTTCATCGGCCTGCACTTCTTCTCACCGGTCGACAAGATGCCGCTGGTGGAGATCATCAAGGGCGAGCGGACCGGCGACGAGGCGCTGGCCCGCGCCTTCGACCTGGTGCGGCAGATCCGCAAGACGCCGATCGTCGTCAACGACTCGCGCGGCTTCTTCACCTCCCGCGTCATCGGCCACTTCATCAACGAGGGCGTCGCCATGGTCGGCGAGGGCGTCGCGGCGGCCTCCGTCGAACAGGCCGCGGCCCAGGCGGGTTACCCCGCCAAGGTGCTGTCGCTCCTCGACGAGCTGACGCTCACCCTGCCGCGCAAGATCCGCCGCGAGACGCGTACCGCGATCGAGGCGGAGGGCGGCCAGTGGCAGGAGCACCCGGCCGAGCGGGTCATCGACCGCATGGTGGACGAGTTCGAGCGGACCGGGCGCAGCGGCGGCGCGGGCTTCTACGACTACGCGGACGGCCGCCGTACCCGGCTGTGGCCCGGTCTTGCGGAGCATTTCGGTAAACCCGGCATCGAGATCCCGATGCGCGACATGCAGGAGCGGATGCTCTTCGCGGAGTCGCTGGACACGGTCCGGCTGCTCGAAGAAGGCGTCCTCACCTCGGTCGCCGACGCCAACATCGGCTCCATCCTCGGCATCGGCTTCCCCGCCTGGACCGGCGGCGTCCTTCAGTACATCAACGGCTACGAGGGCGGCGTCGCGGGCTTCACCGCCCGCGCGCGCGAACTGGCCGACACCTATGGCGAGCGTTTCGCACCGCCCGCGCTGCTGGTGGCGAAGGCCGAGAGCGGGGAGACGTTCACGGACGGGCGCTGAGGTGCAGGCGCTCAGGTGCTACGGGGAACGCTGCGGGTTCTGCTCGGGGTCCGGCTTCGGCGAGGGCACCGGCCAGGCCCGCAGCTCCTCCTTCAGCGACCGCTGAAAGGCGGTGACCAGCGCCTGTACGACCAGCGGCTGCATCTGGGCCGACAGTGACCGCATCCGCTCCGGGCGGTCCGGCTCCCCCACCTCGTCCAGGAAGATCCGGCCCAGCTCGTGGGCGGCGGCCCGCGCGTGCTCCAGCATCACCTCGCGCGCGGCCAGGACCGTCTCCACGGGGAAGGGCACGTCCAGCAGCCGCACCCCCAGGTGCAGGATGCCCGGATCCACCCGGAAGGCGTCGGGGTCGTCGGTCCGCTCCAGCACGTTCATGGCCGCGAGCCGGTCCAGGTCCGCGTCGTCCAGCGGGCGCCCCGCGCGGCGTTCGAGCCGCTCCCGGTCGATCTCCTGGCTGCCCTCCGGCAGCCAGGACGCCACCAGGGCGCGGTGGATCGCCAGGTCGTGGGCGCTGATGTCGGCGGGGAGCTGCTGGAGATAGCGCTCGATCGCCGCCAGGGTGAGGCCCTGGTGCTGCAACTCCTCGATCAGCGCCAGCCGGGACAGGTGCGCGGCGCCGTATCGGCCCACCCGGCGCGGACCGATGTCGGGCGGCGGGAGCAGGCCGCGGGCGCTGTAGAAGCGGACGGTGCGCACCGTCACCCCGGCGCGGGCGGCCAGCTCGTCGATGGTGAGAGCGGTCTGGGGCACCTGGACAGTATCGCTGTCGCACCAGCGCTGTGAAAGTCCTCGCACGCCGTACGGCGGACGCCTCCGCCCGGCCCCGAGCCTCGTACGCTGGCCCGCGTGCGCCTGTTCCCGCCGCCGCGCGCGGCCCTGCCGATCCTGCTCGCGTGCTCCTTGGCGTGCTGCCTGTCGTGCTCCGGCGACGGCACGGCGGCCCCCGACCGTACGGCCCCCGACCGTACGGGCCACGCCTCGGGCTCCGCCGACGTCGGGGCGCCCGGCGTCGGCGACCGGCTCTTCCCGCGGGCGGGCAACGGCGGATACGACGTCACGCACTACGGCCTCGACCTCGCGTACGACCCCGGCTCAGGAAAGCTGCGCGGCACGGCGGTCGTCACCGCCACCGCCACCCAGCCGCTCGCGCGCTTCGACCTCGACCTGTCGGGGCTCACCGTCACCCGCGTGACCGTCGACGGGCGGAGCGCCGCCGTGGACCGCGCGGACAGCGAGCTGAGGGTCACGCCCGCGACGCCGCTGCGCGACGGCGCGCGCTTCGAGACGACCGTGACGTACGAAGGCGTCCCGCCGACCCTCACCGACCCGGACGGCTCGCACGAGGGCTGGTTCCGTACCGACGACGGCGCGCTCGCCCTGGGCGAACCGGTCGGCGCCATGGCCTGGTTCCCTTCGAACAACCACCCCTCGGACAAGGCCGCCTACGACATCACCGTCACCGTCCCCCACGGTCTCACCGCCGTGTCCAACGGCGAATTGGTCGACAGCGCCGACCACGGCGGCGAGACCGCGTTCCACTGGCGCGCCGAGGAGCCGATGGCGACGTATCTGGCCACCGTCGCCATCGGGCACTTCGACATCACGCGGTCCCGTACCGGTGGCGGGGTGCCGGTCTACGTGGCGGTCGACCCGCGCTCCGACGACCCGACGACGGCGGCGGCGCTGCGCCGTATCCCGGAGATCGTGGACTGGGAGAGCGGGCTGTTCGGGCCCTATCCCTTCTCGTCCGTCGGCGCGATCGTCGACCACCTGCCGAGCGGGCGGGTCGGGTACGCGCTGGAGGCCCAGACGAAGCCGGTCTTCCCCGGCGACGGCGAGCCGGGCGACCCCGCCGTGCCGCTGGACACCCTCGTCCACGAACTGTCCCACCAGTGGTTCGGCGACTCCGTCACGCCCGCCGCCTGGCAGGACATGTGGCTCAACGAGGGCTTCGCGACCTACGCCGAGTGGCTGTGGCAGGAGCACGAAGGCGGGCGCACCGTCGAGCGGAGCGCCGCAGCGGCCCTGGCCGACCCCGCCAACAGCGCCTTCCCGCCCGCCGCGCCGCCCGGCCCCGACCGCATCTCCGACGCCCCCGTGTACGGCGGCGGCGCCCTCGTCCTCTACCAACTCCGCGAAGCCCTCGGCCCGACCGCCTTCGCCACCCTCCTCCGCACCTGGCCCGCCGCCCGCCGCCACGGCAACGCCACCACCGCCGACTTCACCGCCTTCTGCCAACGCCTCACCCCCCACGACCTCACCCCGCTGTTCACCGCCTGGCTCCACACCACCCACCACCCGTCGTCGCTTTAAGCGCGGGCGCGTTGTCAGTGGTCGCGCTTACCGTGGCGGCATGGGGGAGATCACGTATGTGCGGGGAGACGCCACCGCACCACAGGGCAAGGGCGTCAAAGTCATCGCGCATGTCTGCAACGACCTGGGCGGCTGGGGCAAGGGCTTCGTCGTCGCCGTGTCGCGCCGCTGGCCGGAGCCCGAGGCCGCCTACCGGCGCTGGCACCGCGAGCGGGCGCGCAACGACTTCGGCCTCGGCGCACTCCAGTTGGTGCGGGTCGGCAGCTATGTGTGGGTGGCCAACCTGATCGGCCAGCGCGGCATGCGCACCGGCAGCAAGGGTGTGCCGGTGCGGTACGAGGCGATCGACGCCGCCCTCGCGGCGCTCGGCGACCGGGCGTTGGAATTGGGCGCCTCCGTGCACATGCCGAGGATCGGCTGCGGTCTGGCAGGCGGGCGGTGGGCGCGGGTCGAGCCGCTGGTGACCGCGCGGCTCGTGGAACGCGGGGTGGCCGTCACGGTCTACGACCGTGACGGCTGAGCCGCCGGGGGTGCGGAAGGGGGGCGGCGGTGGGGAGTTCAGACGGCGGGGGAGCGCAGGGGGGCGCCCACGGAGTGCATGTGGGACAGGGCCTGGACGTAGGAGTCGATCAGGCCGGTCTCGGTGTAGGGGATGGACAGACGGCGGCAGTGGGCGCGCACCAGCGGCTGGGCGAGGCGCAGGTGCGGGCGGGGGAGGCTGGGGAAGAGGTGGTGTTCGACCTGGTAGTTGAGGCCGCCGAGGAACCAGTCGGTGAGCGGATTGCCGCGCACATTGCGGGAGGTGAGCACCTGACGGCGCAGATGACCCCAGCGCGAGCCCTCCTCGGGCATCTCCATGCCCTTGTGGTTGGGCGCGAAGGCACAGCCCAGGTGCAGCCCGAACAGCGCGTGGTGCACGAGGGCGAACACGACCGCCTGCCACACCGGCATCGCGAACAGCAGCAGCGCCGCGTAACCCGCCAGGTGGGCCACCAGCAGCGAGCCCTCGACCAGCCGTTGCCGCGGCTCCTGCCGCTTCAGCTCCTGGAGACTCGCCACCTTCAGGGCCAGCCCCTCCAGCAGCAGCATCGGGAAGAACAGCCGCGCCTGATGACGGGTCAGGAAGCGCGCGAAGCCCTCCCGCTCGACCGCCTGCGCCTGCGTCCACACCAGCGCGCCGACCTCGACGTCCGGATCCTTGCCCACATGGTTCGGATTGGCGTGGTGCCGATTGTGCTTGTCGGTCCACCAGCCCGCGCCCATGCCCAGCAGCAGATTGCCGTGGACGAGCCCGATCAGCCGGTTCGTCCGACGGCTCTCGGCGATCTGGTGGTGCCCGGCGTCGTGCCCGATGAACGCGGTACGCGCCCCCAGCACCGCCGCGGGCAGCGCGAGCGCCACCACCCACCACGAACCCGTCCCGCCGACCAGCACCACCGCCGACCACACCGCGGCGACGGCCACGAGATTCAGCGCGATCGACTTCGCGTAGTGGTCCACGCGCCGCCGCAGCAGCCCGGCCGCCTTGACCTCGCGCAACAGCGGCGCGAAATCACTGCCCGATCCCGATCCCGATCCCGATCCTGGTCCCGTACCGGAGTCCGCCCCCGTACCGGCGTCCGCCCCCGTACCGGCGGAGTCCGCGTCCGGGCCCGCCGTCCCGTCGGACCGCCGTCCCGGCGCGTCGATGATCGTGCTGGTCGCTGTAGCCATGGGCGCTCCTCGGGGTCCGGCGATGGCCGGTTCGACGTCCGGTGTCTGGCCTGACCGGCCACACCTCGACGCTATGGACTGCCACTGATCCCCGACCATGGCGCCATCACCCGGTTCCCCGGGGTGGCAGACCCCGGAAAAACCTGGGGATAACCCCACCTACGCGCTGCCAGGATGTCCGGCGTGACGACGAACAACACGCACGCGACCGACTGGGCGGTCGCGCCTGTACCCATCACCGGCCCCGAGGCGGCGACGCTGCTGCGCCGCTACTACACCGAGCTGGTCAGCCGCTTTTACGGCCGTCCGACGGACGACGCCGAGGTCTCCGCCGTGCTCGCGGAGGAGCCCAGCGACGATCTCGTGCCACCCACCGGAGAATTCCTCGCCGTCCGGCTCGCCGGCGCTCCTGCCCGCGGCGTACCGGTCGGCTGTGTGGGCCTGCGCGTCCTCGACGCGCACACCATGGAGCTGACCCGGATGTATGTCGGCCCCGAAGCCCGCGGCCAGGGCGTCGCGGGCCTGCTCATCGGCGCCGCGGAAACCCTCGCCCGCGACACCTTCCACGCGGACACGATCCGCCTGGACACGCGCAAGGACCTGGTGGAGGCCCGTGCGCTGTACGCCAAGCACGGCTACAGGGAGATCGCCCGCTACAACACGAGCCCATACGCGGACCACTGGTTCGAAAAGCGGCTGCGGTGAGCTGATTCGGCGGGGACAGGGCCTGGTGCGGGGGCCACTGTCAACAGCCTCACCGCACCCGCACAACGAGCCGGAACCGCGCATCGTTCCCGCCGCCCGCGGCCGGTCGCGGGCGGGTGACGTCTAACATGCAGTGAACAGCCGAGCACACGAGGAGCGAGATCATCAGCGGTAACGGATCGGTCGAGCGCAGGATCGCCGAGGAACTGGGCGTACGCGAAGGGCAGGTGCGCTCCGCCGTCGAACTGCTCGACGGCGGAGCGACCGTGCCGTTCATCGCGCGGTACCGCAAGGAAGCCACCGGCACCCTGGACGACGCGCAACTGCGCGCTCTCGAGGAGCGGTTGCGCTACCTGCGCGAGCTGGACGAACGGCGCGCGGCCGTCCTGGAGTCCATCGAGTCCCAGGGCAAGCTGGACGACGCGCTGAAGGCGCAGATCATGGCCGCCGACTCCAAGGCGCGCCTGGAGGACATCTACCTGCCCTTCAAGCCCAAGCGCCGCACCAAGGCCCAGATCGCCCGCGAGGCGGGTCTGGAACCGCTGGCCGACCTGCTGCTGGCCGATCCGGAGACCGACCCGCAGGCCGAGGCCGCGAAGTACGTCTCCTCAGACAAGGGCGTTGAGGACCCGGCGGCGGCGCTCGAGGGCGCGCGCTCCATCCTCACCGAGCGCTTCTCCGAGGACGCCGACCTGGTCGGCGAGCTGCGCACCCGGATGTGGACGCGCGGCAGGCTCGTCGCGAAGGTGCGCGAGGGCAAGGAGGAGCCGGGCGCCAAATTCTCCGACTACTTCGACTTCGCCGAGCCCTTCACCAAGCTCCCCTCGCACCGCGTGCTGGCCATGCTCCGCGGCGAGAAGGAGGAGATCCTCGACCTCACCCTGGAGCCGGAGGAGCCCACCGAGGGACCGTCCAGCTTCGAGCGGCGGATCGCGCAGAACTTCGACATCGCCGACCGCGGACGCCCCGCCGACAAATGGCTCGGCGACACCGTGCGCTGGGCCTGGCGCACCCGCTTCCTGGTCCGCCTCGGGATCGACCTGCGCGTCCAGCTCCGCCAGGAGGCCGAGGACGAGGCGGTACGGGTCTTCGCCGCGAATCTCCGCGACCTGCTCCTCGCCGCGCCCGCGGGCACCCGCGCCACCATGGGCCTGGACCCCGGCCTGCGCACGGGCGTCAAGGTCGCCGTGGTCGACGACACCGGCAAGGTGGTCGCCACCGACACGATCTACCCGCACGTGCCGCGCAACAAGTGGGACGAGTCGCTGGCCACCCTCGCCCGGCTCGCGAAGGCCCACCGCGTCGACCTGATTGCCATCGGCAACGGCACGGCCTCCCGCGAGACCGACAAGCTCGCCGCCGACCTGATCAAGCTGCACCCCGATCTGAAGCTCACCAAGGCCGTCGTCTCCGAGGCGGGCGCCTCGGTCTACTCCGCCTCGGCCTACGCCTCCGCCGAACTCCCCGAGCTCGACGTGTCCCTGCGCGGCGCCGTCTCCATCGCCCGCCGCCTCCAGGACCCGCTCGCCGAACTGGTGAAGATCGACCCGCGCTCGATCGGCGTCGGCCAGTACCAGCACGACCTGTCGGAGCTGAAGCTCTCCCGCTCCCTGGACGCGGTCGTCGAGGACTGCGTCAACGGCGTCGGCGTGGACGTCAACACCGCGTCCGTACCGCTGCTGCGCCGCGTCTCGGGCATCACCGAGGGCCTGGCGGGCAACATCGTCGCCCACCGCGACGCCAACGGACCCTTCCGTACCCGCAAGGACCTCAAGGAGGTCGCGCGGCTCGGCCCTAAGGCGTACGAGCAGTGCGCGGGCTTCCTGCGGATCGTGGACGGCGACGACCCGCTGGACGCCTCCAGCGTGCACCCCGAGTCGTATCCGGTGGTGCGGCGGATCAGCGGCACCGCGAAGACCGACATCAAGTCGCTGATCGGCAACGGCCCGGTGCTGCGGACGCTGCGCCCGCAGGACTTCGTGGACGACTCCTTCGGTCTGCCGACCGTCACCGACATCCTCGCCGAGCTGGAGAAGCCGGGCCGCGACCCGCGTCCGGCCTTCAAGACCGCCACCTTCAAGGACGGCGTCGAGGAGATGAAGGACCTCAGGCCGGGGATGATCCTCGAAGGCGTCGTCACCAATGTCGCCGCCTTCGGCGCCTTCGTGGACGTCGGCGTCCACCAGGACGGCCTGGTCCATGTCTCCGCGCTCTCCGACACCTTCGTGTCCGACCCGCGCGAGGTCGTCAAGCCCGGTGACATCGTCCGCGTGAAGGTGCTGGACGTCGACCTGCCGCGCAAGCGGATCTCGCTGACGCTGCGCCTGGACGACGAGCCGGGCGCAGGGCGCCAACAGGGCGGCGGCGGGGCCGGTGGCGGCGGCGAGCGCCGCAGCGGACCGCCCCGGCAGGGCGGCGGCCAGGGCCAGAACCGACAGGGCGGCCAGGGCCAGAACCGGCAAGGCGGCAGGCAGGGCCAGGGCGGCGGCCAGGGCCAGGGCGGCGGACGCCGCGGCGGCGGTCAACAGCCCGCGCCCGGCGGCGCGATGGCCGACGCCCTGCGCAGGGCGGGCCTGACCGGCAACAAGTAGCCGACGACGTACGACCGTTGAGGCGGCGGGGCCAGCACCTCCGCACACCCCCCTGCCGCCTCAGCCGTCCCAGGACCTTGCGTACGCCCCCTGTTGACGTGGCCTGGTCAGGCGCTAGCCTCTGGCGTGCTCTCCCTCACGCGGGCTGCCCGCTTCCAGTGGATATCCGTGGTGGTGGCGGTACTCGCCGCCCTGGCCGCCGTACTCACCGCTCCGTCCTCCGCGTACGCCGGTACCCCCGGCGGCGCAGGAGGCGGAACCGTACGGCACGGTCTCAGCCAACCCGACTACTCCTACGCCAACGCGATCCGCGAGGCCGTCTGGGTGGACACCGGTCTCGACGGTGACGGCGACGGCCGCACCGACCGGGTCGCGGTGGACATCGTCCGCCCCTCGGAGCCCGCCGCCGCCGGGCGCAAGGTCCCCGTGATCATGGACGCGAGCCCGTACTACTCCTGCTGCGGACGCGGCAACGAGAGCCAGCTCAAGACCTATGACGCCAACGGGAACATCGTCCAGGCCCCGCTGTTCTACGACAACTACTTCGTGCCCCGCGGCTACGCGACCGTCCTGGTCGACCTCGCGGGCACCGACCGCTCAGACGGCTGCGTGGACGTCGGCGGCCCCTCCGACGTGCGGTCCGCGAAGGCCGTCGTCGACTGGCTCAACGGCCGCGCCCGCGGCTACAGCGCCCGCTCCGGCGGCCACGCGGTCTCGGCGGGCTGGACCAATGGCAATGTCGGCATGATCGGCAAGAGCTGGGACGGCACCATCGCCAACGGCGTCGCCGCCACCGGGGTGCGCGGCCTGAAGACCATCGTGCCGATCAGCTCCATCTCCTCCTGGTACGACTACTACTTCCACCAGGGCGCGGCGCTCCAGGACGGCCCCGAGTGGCTGTCGGACTACGTCGAGAGCGACAGCGCGCACGCCAACTGCGCCGCCGCCCAGCAGAAGATCATCGGCGGCTCGCCGCGCAGCGGGGACTGGACGCCGTTCTGGACCGCGCGGGACTACGTGAAGGACGCGGGCAAGGTACGGGCCAGCGTCTTCGCCGTGCAGGGCATGCAGGACCTCAACGTCCGCACCAAGCACTTCGGCCAGTGGTGGCAGGCGCTCGCCGCGCACGGCGTCGAGCGCAAGGTGTGGCTGTCGCAGACCGGCCACGTCGACCCCTTCGACTACCGGCGCACCGACTGGGTCCCCACCCTCCAGCGCTGGTTCGACCACTATCTGCTGGGCGTCGACAACGGCATCCAGCGGCAGCCGATGGCCGACATCGAGCGCACCGTCGACCACTGGACCACCGACCGCGTGTGGCCGCCCGCCACGACCCGCACCACCTCGCTCAGCCTGAGCCCGACGGCCACCGACGGCCTGGGCACGCTCGGCACCCGGCACGCCGGGCCCGGCAGCACCGAGTCGTTCACCGACGACCCGAATCTGTGGGAGGAGGACTGGGCGGCGGCGGCCGACACCGCGACCGCGGCCAAGACCGTCTTCACCACCGGGACGCTCGCCAAGGACCTGCGGCTGTCCGGCGGCGGCACCTTCACCGTGACCGCCACCTCGTCCACCACCAGCGCGCACCTGTCGGCGGTCCTGGTCGACCTCGGGCCGGCCACCATCCGTGACTTCCTCGGCAACGGCGAGGGCATCACCACCCTGGCCACCCGCTCCTGCTACGGGGAGAGCACCGCGGGCGACAGCGCCTGCTACCTCGACACCGCCGCCGACACCACGACCGTCGACCACACGGTCTTCAGCCGCGGCTGGGCCGACCTCGGGCACTACGCGTCGCTCTCCCACGGCGTGCCGCTCACCCCGGGCAAGCCGTACACGATGACCGTCCAGCTCGCGGCCACCGACCACGTCGTACCGGCGGGGCACCGGCTCGCGCTGATCGTCGCGGGCACCGACGGCGGCCTCATCCTGCCGCCCGACACGACCCCCAAGGTCACCGTCGACCTGTCGCACTCCGTGCTGAGGCTGCCGCTGGTCGGCGGTTCCGGCGCGCTGTCGACCCGTGCGGGCGCGGCGCCCCGCGGCAAGGCCGCGCTGACCCCCGCTCCGGCGCCCTCCGTGGCCCCGGCCGCCCGGCTGGGCTGACGCCCGGCCTGGTTCCCCCCGCGTCCCGGCGTTACGGTTACAGGGATACGGCCCTCGGGACGCGGGGGGAACCACGGTTGTCCGCGGCGCGTTCTCCTGGGTAGAAGCGGTGAGGGCGCGGCGCTTGCCGCCGTGAACGGAGGCGGGGAAATGTCGAATCGCGCGAAGATCGTCATCGGTGGCGTGGCGTTGGGTCTGTTCCTGTGGATCTGGATCCCCTTCTGGGCTGTCGTCCTGGTCATCGTGGGCGTGCCCGCGATCGCCTACTTCTCCCTCGACTCCTCGCAGCGGCGTCGGCTGCGGCGCGTGAGCCGTCGGCAAATAGGTCGCTGACCTGGTACGACCCCCGATAGTGTGCCGCTGCGACCAGGGCACCGAAGCCGGGCGAACACGTCCCGTTCCCGTGTCGCCGCGGCACGAGAGGGCCTGATCAGACGATGGCGACGGACATCCGGTCCACCCAGGACCTGCTCGACCACACCGGGGACCGGCTGAAGTATCTGTACTTCTGGGGCCACCGCCCGCAGCGCGACGGAAGCGTCGGTGCCGGCTGCCTCAGCCAGTGGTGGCCCGCGCCCTTCACCGTCGACGGCGTCACCTACGCGACCGCCGAGCACTGGATGATGGCGGGCAAGGCCCGGCTCTTCGACGACCCCGACGCCGAGCGGCGGGCTGTCGCGGCGGGCCACCCGAAGACCGCCAAGAGCGTCGGCCGCACCGTCCGCGGCTTCGACCAGGCCGTGTGGGAAGCGGAGCGCTTCGGCCTGGTCATCGAAGGCAATGTCCAGAAATTCCGGCAGCACCCCGACCTGCTGGCCTACCTGCTCGGCACCGGGGGCCGCGTCCTGGTCGAGGCCAGTCCGATGGACCGGGTCTGGGGCATCGGACTGGCCGCCGACGACGAGCGCGCCGCGGACCCGGCCACCTGGCGCGGGCTGAATCTGCTGGGCTTCGCCTTGATGGAGGCGAGGGCCCGGCTGGCCTCGGAGGGCTGATCCCGTGAGCCCGGCCGGCGGCGGAGGGACCCTCCGCCGCCGGTCGGGCCGGTCGGGCTACTTCAGGTACGGGCCGTCCGTACCGATCTTGCCGGGCGCCGCGTTCTTGCCGCCCAGGTCGAGCACGTACACCCGCATGTCGCCCTTGCCGGGCGCCGCGACGGCCAGCGTCCCGTCCGTCACGGTCCGCACGTCACCCGAGACGGCGTCCACGTAACGGCCGTTGGGGACGCCGCTGAAGGACGCCGCGTCCGTCACCGTCACCAGCGCGAAGCTGTCGACGCCCGACGCGGTGTCGGTGTAACGGCGCTTGAACGACATGCCGCCGCCGTTCACCCCCTCGGTGCTGTACTGGCCCATCTGCAACGCCGGAATGGCGCGCCGGATCAGATTCAGCCGTTGGAGGTGTTTGACCAGAGGCTGCGCCAAGGTGGTGGCCACCGCCCCCGAGGCACTGTCGACCTTCCCGAACTCCGAGGCCGTCACCGTGCCCGCCACATGGTCGCCGTAGTACGCGCGCCCCGTCGTCGCCAGCGGGCAGCTCGGCCCGCAGTCGATCGTCTTCCCGGCCTGGAACTGGATCTCCGACCCGTAGTAGAGCGTCGGAATGCCGCGGAAGGTCCACATCAGCGCCATGTTCTCGGCCCACGCGTCCTGTCCGCCGGTGTAGCGCACCGACGACTTGTTGGGACCGTAGTCGTGGCTGTCGACATAGACGACGTTGTACGTGGCGTCGTTCGTCGAGTCGTCCGAGTCCTTGCCGTTGTTGAAGGCGTTGTGCGCGTCACCGAAATTCATGTGCATGCGCATGTCGATGATGTTCATCCCGGAGAATTTGCTGTGGTCCGGGGTGTGATACGCGTTCCCTTCCAGGAAGGCGTTCGCGGACGTCGGCTGGTTTCCGGTGCCGAGCTGCTCCTCGTAGTTGTACTGCTCGATCGACGCGGTGGCGTCGTCCGCGCTGTACTCCTTGCGCTCCTTCCAGGTGTAGAACTGCGCCGAGTGGTTGACCGATCCGCGGTTCCACTTGTCGTTGACGAAAGCGCCGACCTCACCGAAGACGAAGAAGTTCCGCGCCTTGTCGGGACCCCAGTCCTGGACCTCGCGCTGCTGGATCGCGGGCAGGAAACGCCGGTTCCAGGTGACGCGCGGAATGTGCACGGCGGTGTCCACGCGGAAGCCGTCCACCCCCATGTCGATGTACTTGTTGTACGCGCCGATCAGATAGTTCTGCACCTGCGCGTTCTCGGTGTTGAAGTCCGCGAGGTCGTCGGCGAGCCAGCAGGAACGCGAGTCCTCGCCCTCCCAGTTGCCGATCCAGCACTGGTGGTAGAGCGACGCGGGGAACATCTTCGACGTGGGGTTCGGCCACTGGCAGTTGTAGATCGTGTAGCCCTCGGGGCTCTTCTGCCCCGTTGGCTTGCCCCAGTTCAGGCACGTATTGCCGGACGGCTCGGCCGTGGACCACAGATCGCCGTTGTAGTACGACTTGCCGGTCTTGGGATCGATCGTCAGACCGTCGTACTCGAAGCCCTGCTCCTTCTCGTCGTAGTACCACGACCACTGCGAGTCCCTGACGCCGTAGACCGTCGGCACGAACAGCCCCTTGGCGCCCCACCGGGAACTGTGGTTGTAGACCACGTCCTGGTAGATCTTGATCCCCTTGGCGTGAGCCGCGTTGATCAGATCCTGATACGACGCCCCGGCCGATTCCAGGCGCGGGTCGACCCGGTAGAAGTCCCAGCCGTGGTAACCGTGGTAGTCGTAGTCGCTGCGGTTGAGCACCACGGGCGTGATCCAGATCGCCGAGAAACCGAGCGCCTTGATGTAGTCGAGCTTCTGCACCAGGCCCTTGAAGTCACCTCGGAACATCGGGTCGTTGTTGGCCGCGTTCCCCGACGCCACGTGCTGGTTGCCGCCGCGGTCGTTGCTCGTGTCGCCGTCGTAGAAGCGTGCGGTGAGCACGAAGTAGATCGGGTCCTTGCGCGGGTCGGTGCCGATCGGTGTGCCCGGAGTCGCGGGCGGCGGCGCGTGGCCGGTGGTCGCCCGAGCCGGAGCGGAGGCGGCGGAGATGTTGCCCGCCGCGTCCAGCGCCTGGACGGTGTACGTGTAGGCGGTGTCCGCCTCCAGGCCGGATTCGGAGAAGACGGTCGAGCCGACACTGGTGACGATCGTGCCCTTGGTGCCGCCGGTCCTGGTGACCCGGTAGCCCGTGACCCCGGTGTCGTCGGTCGACGGATTCCAGGTCACCACGATCGAGGTGTCGGTCGCGGTCGCCTTCACCGTGCCGGGGACGGTCGGCGGCGTCGTGTCGGGGACGACGGCCGCGCAGGGATCGGCCGCGTTGGCCGTGACCTTGGTGTCCTTGACGGTGCTGACGCCCTTGGACAGCGCGTAGTTGGCGCCGTTGTTGTTGTCCCAGGTGCCGTTGCCGTTGTTGAAGGTGGCGGCGAGCCCCGCGGCCGTGCCGAGGTCGACGGTCTTCTTCACCCAGCCGGTGCAGGCCGCCTCCATGCCGATGCCCGGCACGGTCGTCCACGCGCCGCCGGTCGGCGCGTAGTGCAGATTGACGGTGGTCCAGCCGACGGTCGCGGTGGAGTAGAAGACGGTGGCCGAGGTGCCGGACGGGCTGCCCGTCTCGCCGCCGCCCGGGTCCCCGCCGCTCGCGCACGGGTCGCTGTGGGCGATGGCGCCGTTGTTGACGGTGATGGTGCCGGTGCCCAGGGCGTAGTTCTTGCCGCCGTTGTTGTCCCAGGTGCCCTGGCCGTTGTTGAAGGTCGCCTGCCAGCCGGTGGCCGCGCCGAGGTCGACGGTCTTCTTCACCCAGCCGGTGCAGGCGCTCTGCATGGCGACGCCGGGCACAGTCGTCCAGGTCCCGCCGTCGGGCGCCCAGTGCAGGTTGTACGACGACCAGTTGGTCGTCGCGGTGGAGTAGTAGACGGTTGCGGTGTTCGAGCCCGCCGCCGAGGCGGCGTGCGCGGAACCGGTGGACAGGGAGGGGAGCAGGGTCGCCAGGAGTCCCAAGACGACAGCCACCACGGCTGTCAGCGGACCTGGTCGATATCTGTGGCGCGAAGCGACGGTCACGTCGTGCTCCTCGGACGGGGCCGCGAGGGCGGCCGGTGGAGGAAGCCGTACGTCCGCGCGCCACGGAACGAACGGCCGGATAAATTGCGCAAGTTGCTGCAACAAGTTGCTGCGAGAACGGTCGTGAGATTACTGGGACATGTCATGGACGTAAAGAGGTCTGACGGGGTTGCGTTCCCGGGTCCCGCCGCGCCGCCGCGTAGGGTTCCCGAGACGGGCGGGTGACGTACCCGGCCGACCGGTCGTAGAACCGTACGGATCGGACCCGGACCCCGGCCTCGGACTCCGGCGGACCGTAAGCGGAAGGGGACCCACGGAAGATGACGGAGCGTCTGGTGGTCATCGGCGGTGACGCCGCCGGGATGTCGGCCGCGTCCCAGGCCCGCCGCCGCAGAGCGGCGGACGACCTGGAGATCGTCGCGTTCGAACGCGGACGGCACACCTCGTACTCCGCCTGCGGCATCCCGTACTGGATCGGCGGCGACACCGCCGGCCCCGACGCGCTGGTCGCGCGTACCGCCGAGGAGCACCGCGAGCGCGACATCGACCTGCGGATGGGCACCGAGGTGGTCGACATCGACCTCGCCGCCGGCCGGGTGCGGGCGCGGGACGCCGACGGCCGCGAGGAGTGGACCGGCTACGACCACCTCGTCGTCGCCACCGGCGCGGAACCCGTACGGCCGCCCGTCCCCGGCATCGACGCGCCGGGCGTGCACGGCGTGCAGACCCTGGACGACGGCGAGCGCGTCCTGGCCAGCCTCGACGGGGTCGGCGTACGCCGCGCCGTGGTGGTCGGCGGCGGCTACATCGGCGTCGAGATGGCCGAGGCCCTGCTGAAGCACGGCCTCGACGTGACCCTCGTCGACCGCGCCGAGCAGCCGATGAGCACCCTCGACCCCGACATGGGACGCCTGGTGCGCGACGCGATGGAGGGACTCGGCGTCCGTGTCGTCTCCGGCGCGGCCGTCCGCGCGGTGCTCACCGGCGCCGACGGCCGGGCCCGCGCGGTCGCCACCGACGACGCCGAATACCCCGCCGACATCGTGATCCTGGGCATCGGCGTACGCCCCGGCACCGCGCTCGCCCGTGACGCGGGCCTGCCGCTGGGCGCGCACGGCGGCCTGCTGACCGACCTGGCCATGCGGGTACGCGGCCAGGAGCGGGTCTGGGCGGGCGGCGACTGCGTGGAAGTCCTCAACCTCGTCTCCGGCGACCTCCAGCACATCGCCCTCGGCACCCACGCCAACAAGCACGGCCGCATCATCGGCACCAACATCGGCGGCGGCTACGCCACCTTCCCCGGGGTCGTCGGCACCGCCGTCAGCAAGGTCTGCGACGTCGAGATCGCCCGCACCGGCCTCAAGGAGTCCCAGGCGCGCCGCGCCGGACTCCGCTACGTGACCGCCGTCATCGAGTCCACCAGCAGGGCCGGCTACTACCCGGACGCCGACCCGATGACCGTCAAGATGCTCGCGGAACGCGGCACAGGGCGGCTGCTCGGCCTCCAGATCGTCGGCCGCGAAGGCGCCGCCAAGCGGGTCGACGTCGGGGCCGTCGCGCTCACCGCGCGGATGACGGTCGAGGACATGGTCGCGCTGGACCTCGGCTACGCGCCGCCGTTCTCACCCGTGTGGGACCCGGTGCTGGTCGCCGCGCGCAAGGCGGCGGACGCGGTGGTGGCGGACGTCAGAGCGGGCTGACGGCGGTTTTCGGCAGCAATATGCGGCGGTTTGCGCTTCCGGGCCCCTGGGGTGCCTTGCGGGGCTTTGCAGAGCTTGCGCGTCCTTGCGGGTTCCCGCGTGTCCTGATGGGTGTTCGCGGCTCTTCGTGCGGCTTCGCGGTCAGGACGGGGCCGCAGCCAGCTTGCTGAGAGCTTCCAGCAACGGCGGCAGGGCGGCGCCGCGGCCGACCGGCAGCACCTCGCCGGGCGCGTCGTCCAACAGCACGAAGGCGATGTCGTCGGTCCTGCCCACCAGACTCCAGCCGGGTCCGTCCGCCCGCACCGCACCATATGCGGCCCGTACGCGGCCGGGCGGCGGCGGATTGCGTACGTACTCCTCCGCGCTTTCGAGGACGCGGCGGATGCCGGTGTGCGAGATGGCCGGCGCGGCGGGCGGGGGGCCGGCCGGGTTGTGAGGCTCGGCTTCCGTCCCGGTGCCGACGGCTGTTCCTGCGTCGGTGACCGTGCATGCGTTCGTATCCGTAGCCGTGCTGGCGTCCGCCGCCGCGTCCTCGGCCGCCTCCTGAGCCGCTTCCGCCGGTACGTCGAGTTGGTCGCGCCACTCGAACCAGCGGACCGCGATCTCGTCGGCCCCGAGGCGCCGTTGCGGCGGACCCCAGACGGAGGTGTCGGGCGGGGAGAGCGGGACACGCCCGCCCTCCTCGTCCGGCGGGTCGTGCGGGGCGGGGATGCCGGGTACGGCGACGGCGACCGGCAGCGGCCAGCCCGGCAGCGAGGCGGCCAGGCTGTTCTCGTCGGGCGCCAGGTCGTACTCGAGTCCGCAGTCCCAGGCCGCCAGCGCGCAGGCCACCGTGGCGGTGTCCGTCGTCGCCACGGTCCAGCGCGCCCCGCCGCCGTCCTGCCCGAAGACCAGGCCGTAGCCGTCGGCCAGCGGTTCGAGCCCCAACTCGGCGCAAGCGGCCGGATAGTCGTCCCCCAGGACGCCCGGGAACTGCCCCGGCGTCAGCATCGCGGCCGTCAGCACGAACAGCGCGTCGTCGTCCTCCGGGTTCTCGGCCGCGGTCATCCGTCGTTCCCTCTCGCCTCGCCCGCCGTCTCTCGTCCGCGCACCTTAACCAGCGAGTAACCTCCGCGTCGAGAGGTCGCGATGGCCGGAAATCCGCTCGGACGGTACGGCGCCGGACGGCCGGTTTCCCGACGGTCCGCACCTGGTGATCGCCCGGAGTCGGCCCGTTCCCGGCCGAGCGGTCAGCTCTTCGCGTCGTGCGCGGTCAACGTCGTTCGCAGCCAGGCCGGTTCGGTGCGGCTGGTGGCGCGGGCGATGGTGAGCCAGCGGTGCGAAGAGCGGAATTCGGACCGCAGGGTGCGTACGTGCGGTGGACGGAGGCGGCGGGCGACGGACCGGCCCGCGTCCACGTGCCCAGGCTGGGAGCGGCGTCGGGCGCGTACACCGCGCACATATCCGCGCATCCCGCGCTCGTGAACCGCCGTACGCTCTTCGTCGACCTGCCCGGCTTCGGCGTCAGCGACCGCCCCGCGGACTTCGGCTACTCGCTGGCGGAGCACGCCGACGCGCTGGCCGCGGTCCCGGACGCCGCCGATGTGCGCGGCGCCGATGTGCGCGCCGCCGATGTGTGCGGGGCCGCCCCGAGCAGGGTCAGGCGTGTCGGACGGCCACCGCCAGGTACCGCTCCGCGGAGTCGTCCAGCGATGCCAGTTCCCAGCCGGTCGCGGCCAGCAGAGGACGCAGTTGCGGCTCGGCGCGTACGTCGTCGGCGCGCAGTTCGTGCCCGCGGCGGGCGGCGAGGGCGGCGCGGCCGATCGGATGGAAGAGCGCCAACCGGCCGCCGGACCTGGTCACCCGGGCCAATTCGCGCAGTCCGGCCGCCGGGTCCGGCAGATGGTGCACGAGTCCGGCGGCGAAGACGGCGTCGAAAGCCGCGTCCCGCAACGGAAGCTCTTCGCCGGCCGCCTCGATCAGCGCTCCGTCCCGGTCCCGGCCGAGGGCGACGGCCTCCCGCAGCATCTCCGGGGTCAGATCGACACCGACCACCGTGCCCGCCGCACCGACGACGGCCCGCAGCAGCGGCAGCGCCCGCGCCGTACCGCAGCCCGCGTCCAGTGCCCGGCCGCCCGGCCGCAGCCCCAACTCGCCGACCGCCGCCGCGTAGACGGGAGTGTCGTCGGGGAACCGCTTCTCCCACCCCACGGCCTTCGCGGCGAAGAACTCCCTGACCTGGCGGCGCCCGCTCTCGAAACTGGCCATGCATCATGGTCGCATGATCACGTTCCGCTCCATCGGGCTCTTCTTGCTCGCCGCCGTCCTGGAGATCGGCGGTGCCTGGTTGATCTGGCAGGCGGTGCGCGAACACCGCGGCGTCGGCTGGGCGGGGGCCGGAATCGTCGCGCTCGGCCTCTACGGCTTCGTCGCCACACTCCAGCCCAACGCCGACTTCGGCCGGATCCTGGCGGCCTACGGCGGGGTCTTCGTGGCCGGATCTCTCCTCTGGGCGATGGCTCTAGACGGCTACCGCCCCGACCGATTCGACATCGTCGGAGCGGTCATCTGCCTGGTCGGAGTGGGTGTCATCATGTACGCGCCACGCGGCGGCTGATTTCCGCCGGTTGCCTCCTTTCACGGCTCCGGTCGGGCGCCGCCCGTCCCGAGAGGGGGTTGCCGAAGCGGGCCCGGCAGGACAGGCTCGTACCGCAGCGGAGACGGGAGGTAGGCAATGACGGTGGGCAAACCGCTCGCATGGCTGCTCGACGACCTGACGAAGCGGGTGCCGCACGTGAAGCACGCGCTCGTGCTCTCCAACGACGGGTTGGTCACGGGCGCCAGCGGCGATCTCGACCGGCCGACCGCGGAACACCTGGCCGCCGTGTCCTCGGGCTTCCACAGCCTGGCCAAGGGCGCGGGGCGGCAGTTCGCCGTCGGCGGCGTCCGTCAGACGATGGTCGAATTCGACGACGGCTTCCTCTTCGTCACCGCGGCGGGCGACGGCAGTTGCCTGTCCGTGCTCAGCGGCATGGAGGCCGATGTCGGCCAGGTCGCCTACGAGATGACGCTGCTCGTCCACCGCGTCGGCGAACACCTCGGCGTGGCTCCCCGGCAATCGGGCGCGGCACCTTCCTGAGCCGGGGCGTCCCGAAGTTATCCACAGGCTTCGAACGGGCTGTCGTCCGTACGCGATAGATTCGTCACTGTCAGTGATTGAAGTTCGCGGGGGAGTGACGACAGTGAAGACGACGAAGACGGCCAAGACAACGACGACAACGACGACAACGACGACAGCGACGACAACGCCGAAGAAGAACGCGAAGGCGACGACGGGGACGGTGCCCGCCTCGATGCCGGGGACGGGTGCCTCGGCGGCTTCCGGGGCGAGAGCCGGAGCGGCCGGGACAAGGGCCGGAGCGAGGGCCGGGACGGCAGCGGCGACGAGCGCGGGTACGGCGACCGTCGAGACGCGGCAGGTGGCGTGGACGCCCGGCGGCGGGGCGGGACAAGGGCCGGGAGGCGGGCGGGCGGCGCCGGAGACGCTGACGCTGAACCGGGCGCGGGAGGAGCTGGGCCTGGACTTCACGCTCTTCGAGCTGGCGCTCCAACTCGGCGAGATCCGCACGGTCTCGCGCGGCAGCGGCCAGTGGCGGGTGCCCGTGGACGAGGTGACCCGGCTGCGGGACGCGGAAGGCCATCCACAGGCGCTGCTCGACCGGCTCCGACTGGTGACCAGCACCGAGGGCGCGGCGATGATCGGGATCAGCCGGGACCGCCTCGTACGGCTGGCGAGGCTCGGGCTGATCCGCCCGGTGCGCTGGTACGTCAACCGGTACCGGGCGCTGGTGTGGGTGTATCTCGGCCATGAGCTGAGGGAGTTCGCCGCCGGGAGCCCCGCGATGCTGAAGGGGCGGCTGCCTGCGGGACTGCGTGACGCGCTGGACGCCGGGCAGGATCAGCGGGCCCTCGGCTGGCGGTCCCGCCGGGTCGCCCAGCTCGTACGGGACTGCCATGACGCCTGGGACGAGGCCGCCGTCTGGGCCGCGCTGCTCGGTCCCGAGGTGACCGACGACGCCGTGCCCGACCCCTTCGACCGGGCCCGGCTGCGCGGAATCCGTGTGGCGCTGCCACCGGGCCGCCCGGGACCGCTCGCCTCACCCGAGCTGACGAGAAGCCTCACGACCGCCGACCATCCGGACGAGATCGCGCTGGCCCTGGTCGCCCTCGCGGACGCGCTGGGCCGCGCCCGGACCGAACAGCCCGCACCGCACCCGGCGTTCGCCCCAGCCGACCGTCCGTCGCTCGCGCTCCCGCCTGTGGAGCGGGTGCCGCGGCAGCCTGAACGACTTCCGGAGCCGGAGCCGGAGCCGGAGCTGGAGTCGGAGCCGGAGCCGAGTGAGCCAGGCGGGCCGCACACGGGAGGGCGGCCCGCGCCCGAGCGGGCCCGGCACGCGGCGCCGCACCGGAAGCGGGGCGCCGCCCGGCCGCCGGGCAGGCCGGTGGGGGAGGGCAGGCGCCCGCGACGCGGGCTGCTGGGACTGCTGCGCGGACGGGGGTCAGCCGCCGATCTTGCGGAACAGCCCTTCCTGCATCACCGAGACCAGCAGACGTCCCCGCCGGTCGAAGATCTGCCCCCGCGCCAGACCGCGGGCACCCGTCGCGACAGGTGACTCCTGCTGGTACAGGAACCACTCGTCGGCGCGGAACGGCCGGTGGAACCACATGGCGTGGTCGAGGGACGCCATGTCGAACCCCCGCGGTCCCCACAGCGGTTCGATCGGCACACGTACGGCGTCCAGCAGCATCATGTCGCTGGCGTAGGTGAGAGCGCAGGTGTGCACGAGCGGGTCGTCGCCGAGCTGCCCGACCGCGCGCATCCACACCGCGCTGCGCGGCTCGGCGCCCTCGATCTCCTCGGGCGTCCAGCGCAGCCGCTCCACATAGCGGATCTCGAAGGGCTGGCGGCGGGTCATCCGCTCCAGTGCCTCGGGGAGCACGTCCAGATGCGCACGCAGCTCTTCGCCGAGTCCCGGCAGGTCGTCGGGCTCGGGCACCTCGGGCATCGGCAGTTGGTGCTCGAATCCCGGTTCCGGCTGATGGAAGGAGGCGGTCAGGTTGAAGATCGTCCGGCCCTGTTGGATCGCCACCACCCGCCGGGTGGTGAAGGAACGGCCGTCACGGACCCGTTCGACCTGGTACACGATGGGCACGCCGGGCCGGCCCGGCCGCAGGAAGTACGCGTGCAGCGAGTGCACCGGCCGCCCGCCGTCGGTGGTGCGGCCCGCGGCGACCAGCGCCTGCCCGGCGACCTGGCCGCCGAAAACCCGCTGCAACCGCTCCTGCGGACTCTGCCCGCGGAAGATGTCCTGCTCGATCCGCTCCAGGTCGAGCAGATCCACCAGCCTCTCGGCCGGGTTCGTCATCGCGTCCCCTTCGTCGTGCACCGGATCACAGCTCGCCGACGTCGGTCAGCCGGATCACCGCGCGGCCCTCTTCGTCGGAGGCCGCGAGGTCGACCTCGGCGGAGATCCCCCAGCCGTGGTCACCGTTGGGGTCGGCGAAGGTCTGCCGGACCCGCCACAAGCCGTGCTCCGGCTGCTCCTCGATCTGCAACAGCTTCGGGCCGCGCGCGTCGGGACCGGTGCCGAGGTCGTCGTACTCGTCCCAGTACGCGTCCATCGCCTCCGCCCAGGTGTCGGCGTCCCACCCGGCCTCGGCGTCCAACTCGCCGAGCTGGTGGTACTTCTCCAGCGCCGCCAGCTCGACCCGGCGGAACATCGCGTTGCGCACCAGCACCCGGAAGGCGCGGGAGTTGGCGGTGACCGGCTTGACCTGGTCGGCCCGCTCCGCCGCCTGCTCGGCCGTCTCCACCTCCGGATTGGCGAGCTGCTCCCACTCGTCCAGCAGGCTGGAGTCGACCTGGCGCACCAACTCGCCCAGCCACGCCGTCAGATCCTGGAAGTCCTCCGACTTCAGGTCGTCGGGCACCGTGTGCTCCAGCGCCTTGTACGCGCCGGCCAGGTAGCGCAGCACGATGCCCTCGGTGCGGGCCAGCTCGTAGTAGGAGGTGAACTCGCCGAAGGTCATGGCGCGTTCGTACATGTCACGGACGATGGACTTGGGCGACAGCGGGTGGTCGCCGACCCACGGGTGGCTCTGGCGGTAGATGCCGTAGGCGTGCGACAGCAGCTCTTCGAGGGGCTTGGGATAGGAGACGTCCTGAAGACGCTCCATCCGCTCCTCGTACTCGACACCGTCCATCTTCATCTCGGCGACGGCCTCGCCACGGGCCTTGTTCTGCTGGGCCGCCAGGATCTGCCGCGGGTCGTCGAGGGTGGACTCCACCACCGAGACCATGTCCAGGGCGTAGGAGGGGGAGTCCTTGTCGAGCAGTTCGAAGGAGGCCAGGGCGAAGGTGGACAGCGGCTGGTTGAGGGCGAAGTCCTGCTGGAGTTCGACGGTCAGCCGGATGATGCGGCCCTCGGCGTCCGGCTCGGGGAGGCGTTCGACCACACCGCCGTCGACCAGCGAGCGGTAGATGGCGATGGCCCGGCGGATGTGCCGCAACTGGTGGCGGCGGTCCTCGTGGTTGTCCTCCAGCAGGTGCCGCATCGCGTCGAAGGCGTTGCCGGGCCGGGCGATCACCGACAGCAGCATGGTGTGGGTGACGCGGAAGCGGGAGGTCAGCGGCTCCGGCTCGGCGGCGATCAGCTTCTCGAAGGTGAGATCCGACCAGTTGACGAAGCCCTCGGGCGGCTTCTTGCGGACCACCTTGCGGATCTTCTTCGGGTCGTCCCCGGCCTTGGCGAGCGCCTTCTTGTTCTCGATGACGTGCTCGGGCGCCTGCGCCACCACGAACCCGGCGGTGTCGAAACCGGCCCTCCCGGCGCGCCCCGCGATCTGGTGGAACTCCCGCGCCCGCAGCGTCCGCACCCGCGTGCCGTCGTACTTGGTGAGCGCGGTGAACAGCACGGTGCGAATCGGCACGTTGACGCCGACCCCGAGGGTGTCGGTGCCGCAGATGACCTTCAGCAGACCCGCCTGGGCGAGCTTTTCCACCAGCCGCCGGTACTTGGGCAGCATCCCCGCGTGGTGGACGCCGATGCCGTGCTTGGCGAAGCGCGCGAGGTTGCGGCCGAAGGTCGTGGTGAAGCGGAAGTGCCCGATCAGATCGGAGATGGCGTCCTTCTCCGCCTTGGTGCACATGTTGATGCTCATCAGCGCCTGGGCCCGCTCGACGGCCGCCGCCTGCGTGAAGTGCACGATGTAGACCGGGGACTGCCGGGTCTCCAGCAGTTCGGTCAGCGTCTCCGTCAAAGGCGTCGTCACATACTCGTACGACAGCGGCACCGGCCGGGTCGCCGAGCGCACGACCGCCGTGGGGCGGCCGGTCCGGCGGGTCAGGTCCTCCTCGAAGCGGGAGACGTCACCCAGCGTCGCCGACATGAGCAGGAACTGCGCCTGGGGCAGTTCGAGGATCGGGATCTGCCAGGCCCAGCCCCGGTCCGGCTCCGCGTAGAAGTGGAACTCGTCCATCACGACCTGGCCGACGTCGGCGCTCTTGCCGTCGCGCAGCGCGATGGAGGCGAGGACCTCGGCGGTACAGCAGATCACCGGCGCGTCCGGGTTGACCGAGGCGTCGCCGGTCAGCATCCCGACGTTCTCGGTGCCGAACAGCTTGCACAGGTCGAAGAACTTCTCCGACACCAGCGCCTTGATCGGCGCGGTGTAGAAGGTGACCTCGTCCCGGGCCAGGGCGGCGAAGTGCGCACCGGCCGCCACCAGGCTCTTTCCCGATCCGGTGGGGGTGGAAAGGATCACGTTCGCACCAGAGACCACCTCGATGAGCGCCTCCTCCTGCGCCGGATAGAGAGTGATCCCCTGACCCTCGGCCCACGTCGAAAACGCTTCGAAGAGGGCATCGGGGTCCGGGGCGGGAGGCATCTGATCGATAAGGGTCACCCCACCATCTTGCCTGTACCGGCGGCGCGCGGCTGAACCGGAGCGGGCCACGGTGATCATCAACGATATGGTGTGCCGTCAACGATGCGTCAACTCCGCCTGCGGGCGGCCTTGTAGGGGGCTGAGCACCACCATGATGGGACCTGCGCACTCACTCTCGGGAGCGGCGGCCTGGCTGGCCGTCGGAGCGGTCGCGGCGGGTGTGGATCATGCCATGCCCTGGCCGACGCTCGTCGTCGGTGCGCTGATCTGTGCTGGTGCCGCGCTCGCCCCCGACCTGGACCATCAGGCGGCGACCATCTCGCGCGCGTTCGGTCCGATCTCCCGCGTGCTGTGCAAGATCATCGAGCACCTGGCGCACGCCGTCTACAAGGCGACGCGGATGCAGGGCGACCCGCGACGGGCGGGCGGCCACCGCACCCTCACCCACACCTGGCTCTGGGCGGTCCTGGTCGGCGGCGGCTTCTCGGCCGGCGCGGTCTACGGCGGGCGCTGGGTGGTGCTGGTCATCTTGTTCATACACATGGTGCTCGCCGTCGAGGGACTGCTGTGGCGGCAGGCCCGGATGTCCAGTGATGTGCTGGTGTGGCTGCTCGGCGCCACCAGCGCCTGGGTGCTCGCCGACGTGCTCGACAATCCGGGCAACGGCAAGGACTGGCTGTTCACCGACCCCGGCCAGCACTACCTGTGGATCGGGCTGCCCATCGTGCTCGGCTCGCTCGTGCACTGCGTCGGTGACGCGCTGACCGTCTCCGGCTGCCCGATCCTGTGGCCGATCCCGATCGGCCGCCGCCGCTGGTACCCGATGGGACCGCCGAAGTTCATGCGCTTCCGGGCCGGGAGCTGGGTGGAGCTGAAGGTGCTCACCCCGGTCTTCTTCCTGGCGGGCGGCGGCTGCGCGCTCGGCGCGCTGGGCGTCTTCGGCTGACGCGGGACCCCTCGCACGCGAGCGGGGCCCGGCGGCAGTGCCGCCGGGCCCCGCGCCACATCACCGCGGTCAGCTGTGCCAGGACCGCCACAGCGCCGCGTAGGCACCGTCGGCGTCCACCAACTGGTGATGGCTGCCCAGCTCGCTGATCCGGCCGTCCTCGACCACCGCGATCACATCCGCGTCGTGCGCGGTGTGCAGCCGGTGCGCGATGGCGATCACGGTACGGCCGTCCAGCACCCGGGACAGCGAGCGTTCCAGATGGCGGGCGGCGCGCGGGTCGAGCAGCGAGGTCGCCTCGTCCAGCACCAGGGTGTGCGGGTCGGCCAGCACCAGCCGGGCCAGCGCGAGCTGCTGCGCCTGCGCCGGGGTGAGCACCGCGCCGCCCGAGCCCACCTCGGTGTCGAGACCGTCCGCCAGATTGCGGCCCCAGTCCTCGGCGTCCACCGCCCCTAGCGCCGTCCACAGCTCGTCGTCGGTGGCACCGGTCCGCGCCAGCCGCAGATTGTCGCGGAGCGTGCCGACGAAGACGTGGTGCTCCTGATTGACCAGCGCCACATGCTCGCGCACCCGCTCGGCGGGCATCCGGGCCAGCTGGGCCCCGCCCAGCGTGACCTCGCCCGCACGCGGCGCGTAGATCCCCGCCAGCAGCCGCCCGAGCGTGGACTTGCCCGCGCCTGACGGGCCCACCAGCGCCACCCGGGTACCCGGCGGCACCGTCAGGCTCACGCCGTGCAGCACGTCGCTGCCCGCCCGGTAGCCGAACCGCACCTGGTCGGCGGCCATCTCGCGGCCGTCGGGCGAGACCGTGTGGTCCGGCTCGTCCTCGGCCACCTCGCGCACCCCGACCAGCCGGGCCAGCGACACCTGGGCGACCTGCAACTCGTCGTACCAGCGCAGGATCATGTTCACCGGGTCGACGAGCATCTGCGCGTACAGCGCGCCCGTGGTCAGCTCGCCGACCGTCATCCAGCCGTTGAGGGCGAAGCTGCCGCCGATCATCAGCACCGCGACCACGATCAGCGCGTGCGTCATGTTGATCACCGGGAACAGCACGCTGCGCAGCCACATCGTGTAGCGCTCCCACGCCACCCACTGCCCGATCCGCTGCCGCGACAGCTTCTCGCGCCGGTCGCCGAGACCGTGCGCCTCGATGGTGCGGCCGGCGTCCACGGACTCCGCCAGCGCCGCCGCCACCGCCGCGTACCCCGCCGCCTCCGAGCGGTAGGCCCCCGGGGCGCGCCGGAAGTACCAGCGGCAGCCGACCAGCAGCAGCGGCAGCGCGACCAGCACCGACAGGGCGAGCGGCGGCGAGGTCACGGTCAGCGCGCCGAGCAGCAGCCCGGCCCAGACCACGGCGATGGCCAGCTCGGGCACCGCCTCGCGCATCGCGTTCGACAGCCGGTCGATGTCCGTCGTGATCCGCGACAGCAGATCGCCCGTGCCCGCCCGCTCCAGCACACCCGGCGGCAGCGACACCGACCGTACGAGGAAGTCCTCGCGCAGATCGGCCAGCATCTCCTCGCCGAGGATCGCGCCGCGCAGCCGTACCAGCCGCACGAAGTACGCCTGCACCACGAGGGCGGCCAGGAACAGGCTGACGGCCCGCCCGAGATGGATGTCCCGGTCGCCCTTCGACAGGTCCTCGACCAGACCGCCGAGCAGGTAGGGCCCCACCATCGAGGCCAGCACCGACACGGTGTTGACGGTCACCAGCAGGGCGAAGGCACCGCGATGCCGCTTCGCCAGTTCGCGCACATAGCCGCGCACGGTCGCGGGGGAGCCCACCGGCAGCGTGGCGCTCTGCTGCGGCGCGGCCGGGTCGTACTCCGGCGGTCGCAGGCCGATCATGCGGATTCCTCCATCGATGTGTGGGGTACGGCCCCGGAGCCCGCGACGGCAGCGGTGACGGGGCTGTGGCCGGGATCGCGGTCGTCGGACGGCTCGCTCTCGCGGGTCACCACCGCCCGGTAGCGCGGGTCGGTGCGCAGCAGTTCGTGGTGGTCGCCGACCGACGTCGCCGTGCCCTCGTCCACGAAGACCACCAGGTCGGCGCGGTCCAGCACGAGCGGGCTCGACGTGAGCACCACCGTCGTGCGACCCGCGCGCAGTTCCTTGAGGCCGCGCGCGATCCTGGCCTCGGTGTGCGCGTCGACCGCCGAGGTCGGCTCGTCGAGCACCAGCACCTCGGGGTCGGCGATCAGCGACCTGGCCAGTGCCAGGCGCTGCCGTTGGCCGCCGGACAGCGACCGGCCGCGCTCGGTGATCCGCGCCGACATCGGGTCGCCCGCCACCCCCGCGGGGTCGGCGGCGGACTGCGCGAGCGCGTCCAGCACGTCCGCGCACTGCGCGGCGGTGAGGGCCTGCTCCGCCGTGACCCGGCCGGAGGACGGCACACCCAGCAGTTCCGTCAGCGTTCCCGACAGCAGCACCGGGTCCTTGTCCTGGACGAGCACGGCGGCGCGGGCCGCCGCGAGCGGCAGCGCGTCCAGTGCCCGCCCGCCCAGCAGCGCCGACGCCTCGCCCTCGGCGCGGACCGGGCTGTGCCCGCCGAGCCGGTCGGCCAGTACGCCCGCCGCGTCCGGGTCGCCGCACACCACGGCGGTCAGCAGCCCGGCCGGAGCGCGCAGCCCCGACTCCGGGTCGTACATCTCCCCGACCAGAGCGCCCGCCTCCTCGGGAGCGACGCTCCCCTCGGAGAAGACGGCCGCGCCCCCGGCGGTCTCCCGGGTCAGCGCCAGTACGCGCGCGGCCCGCTTCGCAGAGGGCCGCGAGAAGGACCAGGCCATGGCGATCTCCTCGAAATTCCGCAGTGGGAACATCAGGAAGGCCACCGAGCCGTAGACGGTCACCAGCGCGCCGACCGAGATCCGGCCGTCCATCGCCAGCCGGGCGCCGTCCCAGGCGACGGCCACCAGCAGCAGCCCCGGCAGCACCACCTGGACGGCACTGATCGCCGCCCACATCCGGGCGCTGTGCACGGCGGCGGTCCTGACCTGCTGGGACGCGCGACGGTAGCGGTCGAGGAACAGTTCCTCGCCGCCGATGCCGCGCAGCACCCGCAGTCCGGCGACGGTGTCGGAGGCCAGTTCCGTGGCCTTGCCCGCCTTCTCCCGCTGGAGGTCGGCCCGCTTGGTGGCGGCGGGAAGCAGCGGCAGTACGGCCAGCGCCAGCACCGGTACGGACGCGGCCACGATCACGCCGAGCGCGGGCTCGTAGACGACCAGCGCGACGGCCACGCCTACCGTGGCGACCAGGGCGGAGGTGAAGCGCGCCAGCGCCTCGACGAACCACCCGATCTTCTCCACGTCTCCGGTGCTGACCGCGACGACCTCGCCCGCAGCGACCCGGCGGGTGAGCACCGAGCCCAGCTCGACCGTCTTACCGGCGAGCAACTGCTGGACCCGCGCCGCGACGCTGATCCAGTTCGTGACGGCCGTACGGTGCAGCATCGTGTCGCCGAGCGCGGTGAGCACGCCGAGCAGCAGCATCAGCCCGCCCGACAAGGCCAGCCGTGACCCCGAGCGGTCCACGACCGACTGCACGGCCATTCCGACGGCCGCGGGGAACGACGCGACGGCCGCCATGTGCAGGATGCCCCACGCGGTGGCGGCTGCCAGGCCCTTCCCCTCGCGGAACGACAGCCAGAGCAGGAAGCGGAATCCCGTCCGGGCGTCGGGGACGCCCGGATCGGACAGGGGGAGCTTACGGAGGGACGGCATGGTGTCCTGAGTTCGGTGCGGGTGTGAGCGAGTGTCGGCGGACGAGGCTACGGCCGCGGGTTGCGGATACGGCCGCCGGAGGTTCGCGCGGGATGTCGGCGGGCAGCCGCGTACCTGACGACTCCGCCCGTGCGGACATCCCGCCGGAATCCGGTCGGAGAGGAGCAAGGCTCGTCTTGCGGCCCGTACCGGGTCAACAGGTTTTCCGGTGAGCGACGGGAACGAGCCGAGGTCCGCGGAGGAGTGTTTCGGCAACAACTTGCAGCAAAACAGCGAAAGTTCTTCCGCCGACATCTTGACGTGTACGCACACACGGCGGGAAGCTCCTGGGCGGAACCCGAGGACCCCGAGGACAACGGGGCCCGCACCCCCCACCCGGCGGCCAGGCGCGTGGCTGCCTTCGAGGGCAGAACTCTGCCCGTTCACCGAAGGAGCCGCCCATGAGATCCCGCGTCCTGAACGGCGCGCTGGCCGCGATCGTCGCCGCCGCCGGTCTGTTCGCCCTCTCCTCGCAACAGGCGGACGCCACGCCGCCCGGCAGCAAGGACGTCACCGCGACGCTCTTCCAGTGGAAGTTCGACTCCGTGGCGAAGGCCTGCACGGACACCCTCGGCCCCGCGGGCTACGGCTTCGTCGAGGTCTCCCCGGCCTCCGAGCAGATCCAGGGCGACCAGTGGTGGACCTCGTACCAGCCGGTCAGCTACAAGATCGCCGGGCGGCTCGGCAACGAGAGCTCGTTCCAGAACATGGTCAGCACCTGCCACAGCGCGGGCGTCAAGGTCGTCGCCGACGCGGTGATCAACCACATGACGTCGGGCTCCGGCACCGGCACGGGCGGTACGACGTACAGCAAGTACAACTACCCGGGCTACTACCAGAACCAGGACTTCCACACCTGCCGCAGTGACATCAACAACTACGGCGACCGCAACAACGTCCAGAACTGCGAGCTGGTCGGCCTCGCCGACCTCGACACCGGCAGCGACTACGTGCGCGGCACCATCGCCGCCTACCTCAACCACCTGATCGCGCTGGGCGTCGACGGCTTCCGGGTGGACGCCGCCAAGCACATGGCCGAGACCGACCTGGCCGCCATCAAGGCCAAGCTCAGCAATCCGGGCATCTACTGGGCCCAGGAGGCCATCTACGGCGCGGGCGAGGCCGTACAGCCGGGCGAGTACGTCAACACCGGTGACGTGGACGCCTTCCAGGGCGCCTTCGACCTCAAGCGCATCTTCACCGGTGACAAGCTGGCCTCCCTCAGCAACTGGGGCGCGTCGTGGGGCGCGGGCTACCTGTCGAGCGACAAGGCCCGCACCTTCGTGGACAACTGGGACACCGAGCGCAACGGCTCGACCCTCAGCTACAAGAACGGCGCCACGTACACCCTCGCCAACGTCTACCTGCTGGCCTGGCCGTACGGCTCGCCCAACGTCTACTCCGGCTACGAGTTCTCCAACAACGACGCCGGCGCGCCCAACGGCGGCACCGTCAACGCCTGCTACAGCGACGGCTGGAAGTGCCAGCACGCCTGGCCGCAGATCGCCAACATGGTCGGCTTCCGCAACGCGGTCTCCGGCACCGCCGTCACCAACTGGTGGTCCAACGGCAACAACGCCATCGCGTTCGGCCGCGGCAGCAAGGGCTATGTGGCGATCAACCACGAGGGCGGCTCGCTCACCCAGACCTTCACCACCTCACTGCCCGCCGGCTCCTACTGCGACGTCCAGCACAGCGGCACCAGCTACACCGTCGGCTCCGACGGCAAGTTCACCGCCACCATCGGCTCCAACGACGCGGTCGCGCTGTACGTCGGCGCGCCCTGCGGCAGCGGCACGACGAACGGGGGCACGACCAACGGCGGCACCACGAACGGCGGCACCACGAGCGGCAGCACCGGGGGCAGCACCAACCCGTCGTCCGCCGCGTCCTTCGCGGTGAACGCCACCACGGTCTTCGGCCAGAACATCTACGTCGTCGGCGACAACTCCACCCTCGGCAACTGGAACACCGGTAGCGCCCTGCTGCTGTCGTCGGCGAGCTACCCGGTCTGGAAGCTCAACGTGGCGATGCCCGCGGGCACCTCGTTCCAGTACAAGTACATACGGAAGGACGGAAGCGGCAACGTGACGTGGGAATCCGGCGCCAACCGAACGGCGACGGTCCCGTCGAGCGGGGCGGTCACACTCAACGACACCTGGCGTAATTGATCTGCTCATCGACCGATTACCCCTCTGTGGTGAGGACCGGCACACTGTGGTGTTCCAATTCCTGACTACAGAGGGGACCCCCCACCCATGAGAGGCTTCCGGACGTTCCTGCTCCGCGGCAACGTCGTCGACCTCGCGGTCGGCATCGTCATCGGCGCGGCCTTCACCGCTCTGGTGACCGCCTTCGTCAAGGCGTTCCTGACGCCGCTCATCGGCCTGGCCTCCGGCGCCACGGGCAACTTCGCCACTCAGAAGTTCACGGTCTCCAGCGTGACCTTCCCCTACGGCGCCTTCATCGACGCGGTGATCAGCTTCGTGATCGTCGCCGCGGTGATCTACTTCCTGGTCGTCCTGCCGATGAACCGCATGCAGGAGAGGTTCTTCCCCAAGGCGGCGGCGGCCCCGGTCCGCGAGTGCCCCGAGTGCCTGACCGCGATACCGACCGCCGCCCGCCGGTGCAGCGCCTGCACCGCCGAGGTCGGGCCGCAGATCGGCGGCCAGACCGCCCCGGCGGACCTGGCCGAGTGAGCCCGCGGGCGCCGCTCAGCGCGACGGCCGGTGGCCGCCGCCGTGCGGCGCCTCCTCGTCGAGTACGGCCAGCAGCGCGGTGAGTGCCGCGCGCTGGCCGTCGTCGAGCGGGGCCAGCAGTTCGGCGGCGGCCGTACGGCGGGCCCCGCGCAGCTCCAGCAGCGCGGTGCCGCCCGCCTCGGTCAGCTCGATCCTGATCACCCGGCGGTTGCTCGGATCGGGCACCCGCCGTACCAGCTCCAGCCCCTCCAGCGCGTCCACCAGGGTCGTCACGGCCCGCGGCACGACCTCCAGGCGCTGGGCGAGATCGGCCATCCGCGGCGGCTCGTCGCAGTGCGCGAGGGTGCGCAGCAGCCGCGCCTGGGCCGGGGTGATCCCCAGCGGCTCCATGAGGTGGCGCTGGGACTTGTGCAGGCGGCGGCTCAGCCGGATGAGCTGGTCGGCGAGCCGCCCGGTGATCTCGTCCGGCGCGGTCGTGGCGAGGCCGGCGGTCACCGGGCCCGGCGGCACGGCTGTCGTACGGGATTCCATGTGGCGAGCGTATCAGGACCATGTCCATTGTGAGCATAGGTAACAATGACCTATACTCCCAATGTCAGCATCTGCCTGAACTCTCAAGGAGTCCTTTGCGCCCCGATCACGAACGAGAACTCGCCTCCCGGTGGACACCACCGAAGAAGAAGCCCGACACCCCCGTCGACATGCGCCGCATCCTGCGGCTCTTCCGTCCCTACCGCGGCCGCCTCGCCGTCGTCGGCGCCCTGGTCGGCCTCTCCTCCCTCGTGTCGGTCGCCTCGCCGTTCCTGCTGCGGGCGATCCTCGACACCGCGATACCGCAGGGCCGCACCGGCCTGCTGAGCCTGCTCGCCCTCGGCATGATCGCCACCGCCGTCGCCACCGGCGTCTTCGGTGTGCTCCAGACCCTGATCTCCACCACCGTCGGCCAGCGCGTCATGCACGACCTGCGCACCGCCGTCTACGAACGCCTCCAGCGCATGTCGCTGGCCTTCTTCACCCGCACCCGCACCGGCGAGGTGCAGTCCAGGATCGCCAACGACATCGGCGGCATGCAGGCCACCGTCACCTCGACCGCGACCTCCCTGGTCTCCAACCTCACGGCGGTCATCGCCTCCGTCATCGCGATGCTCGCCCTCGACTGGCGGCTGACCGTCGTCTCGCTGCTGCTGCTCCCGCTCTTCGTCTGGATCGCCCGCCGGGTCGGCCGCGAACGCAAGCGGATCGCCACCAACCGGCAGCGGCAGATGGCCTCGATGTCCGCGATCGTCACCGAGTCGCTGTCCGTCAGCGGCATCCTGCTCGGCCGCACCATGGGCCGTTCCGACTCCCTGACCCGCGACTTCTCGACCGAGTCCGAGCGCCTGGTCGACCTCGAAGTGCGCTCCAGCATGTCCGGCCGCTGGCGGATGTCCACCATCGGCATCGTCATGTCGGCGATGCCCGCACTGCTCTACTGGGCCGCCGGTCTGACCATGTCCAACGGCGCGCCCGCCGTCTCCATCGGCACCCTCGTCGCCTTCGTCTCGCTCCAGCAGGGCCTCTTCCGCCCGTCCGTGTCGCTGCTGTCGACCGGCGTGGACGTCCAGACCTCGCTCGCGCTCTTCCAGCGCATCTTCGAATACCTCGACCTGCCCGTCGACATCACCGAGCGCCCCGACGCCCGGACCCTGGACCGGGTACGCGGCGACGTCCGCTTCGAGCACGTCGACTTCGCCTACGACCCCGAGTCCGGCGCGCCGACCCTGCGCGACATCGACATCACCGTCCCCGCGGGCAGCAGCCTCGCCGTCGTCGGCGCCACCGGCTCCGGCAAGAGCACCCTGAGCTACCTGGTGCCCCGGCTGTACGACGTGACCGGCGGCAAGGTGACGCTCGACGGCACCGACGTACGCGACCTCACCTTCGACACCCTCGCCGACGCGGTGGGCGTCGTCTCCCAGGAGACGTACCTCTTCCACGCCTCGGTCGCCGAGAACCTGCGCTTCGCCAAGCCCGAGGCCACCGACGACGAGATCCGCGCCGCCGCGAAGGCCGCCCAGATCCACGACCACATCTCCGGGCTGCCCGACGGCTACGACACCCTCGTCGGCGAACGCGGCTACCGCTTCTCCGGCGGCGAGAAGCAGCGCCTGGCCATCGCCCGCACCATCCTCCGCGACCCGCCCGTCCTCATCCTGGACGAGGCCACCAGCGCGCTCGACACCCGGACCGAACACGACGTCCAGGAAGCGATCGACTCGCTGTCCGCGGGACGCACCACCATCACGATCGCCCACCGGCTGTCCACCGTGCGCGACGCCGACCAGATCGTGGTCCTCGACGCGGGCCGGATCATGGAGCGCGGCACGCACGACGAACTGCTCGCCCAGGACGGCCGCTACGCCGCGCTCGTACGGCGCGACTCGCAGCTCGCCACCACCGCCTCGTAACGCGGAAGGGGCCGCCGCCCCGACCTTACTCATGGGTAAGGTGAGACTGCGGCGGGAATCGCCCGCCCGCTCAGGAGGTGCCCGGTGCCCGCACGTTCCACTCGACTGCTCGTCGGCCTGCTCGCCGGAGCCGGCGCCACCCACTTCCTCGCCCCCGGACCGTACGAGGCGATCGTGCCCGAGTCCCTTCCGGGCAGCCCCCGCGCCTGGACCCGCGCCAGCGGCGTCGCCGAACTCGCGCTGGCCGCCGCCGTCGCCCTCCCCGCGACCCGCCGCACCGGCGCCCTGGTCACCGCCGGATTCTTCGCCGCCGTCTTCCCCGCCAACGTCAAGATGGCCTACGACTGGCGGCACCGCCCCGCACCCCTGAAGGCCGCGGCCTACGCCCGGCTCCCTGTCCAGATTCCTCTGGTGGTGTGGGCGCTGAAGGTCAGCCGCTCGGCGGCGGACCCACGAGGATGACGTCCAGGGTGCGGGGGCCGTGGACGCCTTCGACGCGGTCGAGTTCGATGTCGCTGGTGGCGGAGGGGCCTGAGATCCAGGTCTGGGGCCGGGTGGCGTCCAGGCGAGGCAGAGCCAGGGGGACCGACGCGACCACCTGATCCGGTGCCCGCACGACGCAGATGTGGTGGTCGGGGACGAGCGTGAGAATCCGCCGCCCCTGGTCGTCGCCCGCGTCCAGCACGATGGTGCCGGTCTCGGCGACGGCCAGCGCGCAACCGGTGATCACACTGTCGACCTCGTCCAACTGCGCCGCGGTCAGCGGCGGTACGTCGTCCAGCAACCGTGCCCCGCCGATCCCGGCCAGCCACTCCCTCGGGACCCCCGCCGGGACGACCGCCGTCCGCGCACCCCGCTCGGCCAGCAGCCGCGCCACCGCGGGTGCCAGCCCCACCTGATCGGTGCGGTGCACCTTCGCCCGGTAGTCGGTGAGGTTCTCCGCGAGCAGATCGACGGTCTCGTCCGGGGTGCGGTCCGCGTGCACGGTGAGGTAGTCGCGTGCTGTGTACGTGGTGGCCGGTGCCGGGCTGTCCGACGTGGTGCCCAGGGCGTTGCGGATGCGGGTGAGGACGGTGTCGCGGGAGGTCACTGGCCGTTCTCCTTGGTCTGGGGGTGGTTGGCTGGTTGGTTTTTCTGCCACCAGTCGCGGAAGGTCTGTGGGGGGAGGGTGGGGAGGTCGCGGGTGGCGGTCCAGGCTTTGGCGGGTCCGGGGAGTCGTTGGGGGTGGAGGTGTCGGGTGCGGGTGGCGAGGCGCTGGCCCTGGCGCATGAGGGCGGGGTGGTCGAGTGTCCAGCGGGCGGCGCGCATGGTGGCGCGTTCGGCGGCGTGGCCTTTGGCGGGCTTGATGGTGACGCGTTGGCCGTTGTGGGTGGTGGTGGCGCCTTCGGCGACGCGTTCACGGAGGTGGACGAGGACTTCGGGGATGTTGATGGCGACGGGGCAGACGTCGTAGCAGGCGCCGCAGAGGGTGGAGGCGTAGGGGAGGGAGGCGTC